>NZ_JADOZQ010000004.1:0-252302 GCF_015669105.1 Romboutsia sp. D33t1_170424_H2
TTAGCTTCACAAGCTTCTTTTCCAAGTGCAAGTATAGCTACTTTAGCTCCACATTTAGCTAAAGCTTCAACCATAGCCCCACAAAGTATTCCTGTTCCACCTGTTACTACAGCTACTTTATTATTTAAATCAATATTAAATGGTAATTTCATTTATTGTACCTCCACCTTCCTTATATACTTGTATACTAGCATATTATTTTTCCTAATTCAATACTTTTTCCTAAATTTTTACAATAAATTACAAATGAAAAGCACCTGTAAATTACAGATGTATATTTTATATACTTTTATTTGAAAAATACCTTTAGTTTTTCATTTATTAATATAGAATGAAATTTGAGAATAGAGCTATTTTATTCTTATGCTTAACTGAATTAAAGAAGTTTTTAATTAATTGTAAACATGCCCAAATGCTTAGAGACAATAATTTTTATAATTTTATATATTAAAAATAAAACCGTATCACTTACTTGTGATACGGTTCATCTCTATTTATTCTAATTATCTAAAACAAAAAACTACTTCCAAAAATGAATAAGGTAAAGGTGTGAAAATATTAAAATTGTTATTAAATAACTCTAATGCTATATTGATTAGTATACTAAGAACTTTTCATTAATTACCTTAAGACATTTACTTAATTTCTATTTATTACTTATTTTAATGATTCTTCTTATACTATGTTCGATTAGATATTTTCTTTATAAAAAGCTTCTAATTTTTCAACAGCTTTTCTAACTAGCTCTTCTTTGTCGTATAAATCATAGTGACTTACACCTTCAATAATGAATAAGTCCTTTTTCTTTGAAGCTGCTTTATTATAAAGTTCATGACCATCTCTATATGAGCCAAATGCTCCTTGTACATCACCAACAATTATTTGTAAAGGTTGAGTTAGTAAACTTTCTGCTAAATTAAAAGCATCAAAAGCTATCACTGATGCTACACTAGTAAAGTTTAACTTATTTGGAGAGTTAGGACTTTGACCTCTTGAAGTTGTGTAATAATCAACAGCTTCTATAATATCTATATCATTAATACCTGCTTGTTCTCTTTCCTCTTGATTTTTAGGAATCCAATTTGTAATCATTGTTTCAGTCCCACGAGCTTCAGCAGTACGTTGCTTAGAAATTGCTTCTAATGTTTTTATAGGATCACTACTTTCACGATATACACGGCCAATATTAGCACCCACTACTGTACCAACAGCTTTGATTCTTTTCTCTGTCATAGCAGCATTTACTGCATAACCGCCTCCTGCACAAACTCCTAATACACCAATACGATTTTCATCTACAAAATCAAGTGTTGTTAGATAATCTATTGCTGAGCGGATATCTTCAACTCTTGCAGCTGGTTCTTCGATATATCTAGGTTCTCCTTCACTTTCTCCTTGATATGATGCATCAAATACAATAGTTACATATCCTAGTTCAGCAAGTTTTTGGGCGTAGATACCTGCAGTTTGTTCTTTACAGCTACTTCCTGGATGAACACAAACAATTGCAGGATTTTGTTTCTTTTCTTCAGCATTTTCAGGTATATTTAAAATACCTGCTACTTGTAAACCACGTGCATTAAATTTTACATTTTTCTTATTTATTTTCATATTTATTACCACCTTTTATTAATTTATAAAATATACACTTGTGAGTTTTAATACTCTCGTGTATATTTATACTATATTATAAATAGAATCACTTCAATTACCAGATTTATATTTTTGTGTATTAATACACATTTTTTAAATTGTGTATACTAAATAAAAGGAGTCTTTTATATGAATAGTAAAATAGATAGAAGGATTATAAAATCACAAAAACTAATTCAGTCTACATTTTTAACAATGTTGATTAAAGATGGATTTGATGAAATCACGGTTAAAAAAATTACTGAACAAGCTGATATAAGTAGAAAGACATTTTATTTACATTATTTAGATAAATATGACTTACTAGATACAATCGTCAATCAGCAATTAAAGGAATTAGAAGAAATTTGTGCACAAAAAAAAGAAAAAGGATTTATAGAAGGAACGGTTATTTGGTTTAATTATTTTGAGCAAAATAAAGATTTCTTTTCGGCTTTGTTTTCGAGTAAAAGCACTGTTTCATTTAGAAAGCAGCTTCTAGATTTCATGATGAACCAACTAAGTAAAAAAATAAATAAGATAACTCATAAAAAAGATACAGAAATACTTGTAAGATTTTTAAGTATGGCTGTACTAGGAATTATAGAATCATTTATATTAGATGAATTAAATTTTAGTACAGATGAAATAGCAAAACAAGTTGGAGAATTGCTTGCTCAAAATATCTCCCTATATTCACATTAAAATACTTCATCATGTATTTTAACAATGTATAGTATAATTGTGAGTAATAACATAAAAATAAACAATATATTCTTTTATTAAATTACTATAATATATAAAACTAAATAAGTAATTTAATCTTTATTAATAAAACTAAAAAAGAGTTAGATAAAAATATGATAAATAAATATTTTTATCTAACTCTTTTGTTTTTACCAACCCCCGAATCGGATTTTTTCCCCCAATAAAATATAAATTAGTTATATTTAATAATTTTGAATTGTTTCACTTATATTATAGTTCGTTTCTTTATTTAACTGATTCTTAAAAGCACATCTAAAAATAAATCTTACAAGTGGTTGTATGAAGAATAGTTGCGCAAAGAATGCAAATGGGAAATTAATTACTATGTTTTGCATCCATTGTGTAATAAATTCTACAGTTATACCATGAAATAAAAATGCTGCTACAAATGACATCATCGGACACATTAATACTATTGTTGAACATATCATTACTGTAGTAATTATATATGGCTTTTCTTCTCTTGGATTTACAATACTAAAAGCTATTTTTTCTGAAAGTGGACCTGCTATAAGTATTTCTAATATGATTGCAAATACAAATTCAACTGGAATTATCTTAAGTGATTTTATAAATACTTGATTAGACATACCTCCTATTTCAATTGCAAGGTTGTAAAACACAAATAAAGGTACTGTTATCATTACAGTAAAAAAAGCGAAAAATATTTTTTGTAATTTTGTCGTTGGCATATAATATGCTCCTTCCTTTTAATAAAATATTTTTTAATACTTAAACAATAAAAAGACACATATAAGCATTTATATCGTAATCTAAATTACGTAGAAAGCTTCATATGTGTCAGTTATTTCAGTATTTTATTTTTTGTAATAAAAAAGACACATATGAGAATTTTGTACCGTAATCAGATTTACGTGCAATGCACTACATGTGTCGTTTCTTTTAGTTTAATATTTAATTACTTTTTTAGTTTATTATATTTTTTATAAAAAGTCAATTTAAACATTTCTATGAGTTTTATTCAGATTTTCTCAATATTTCTGATACTACTATATTCTTACTTGTACTTATTTGTAAAAAGTTTTACTTAAGAAGTATTTACCATGTAAAAATTTTATTTAATTTGGAATATTAATAATGTAGAAAATTTTATTTACTTAGGAGGAAATGTATTATGCAATTAACACCAGCAGAATTACATAATTTACACGAACTAATTTTAAGTTGTGTAAATAGTATAACAAATATGGCACTATATAAAAACCAAATTACAGATCCAGAACTAAAAGCTATGGTTGAAGCTCAATTCCCAGTTCATATACAGGATTATAACCTTAAGGTAAGATTTGTTAAAGAAGCTAGTGCACCTAATGAAAAATTAAATGTACCTCAGTTAAAAATAAACTTGCAGGACTTTACTACATCTCCTGTACAACCAATACCAGTTACACCTAGAACAGATATCCAGCAATTAAATGATAGAGAAATAGCTACAGGGTATCTTTTAACTTTAAAAAGAGCTGGTAGAGAATATGCTTGGAGTTCAATGGAAGCAACTAATCCAGTATTAAGAGAGTTCTTAAAAGATGCCTTTACAATGGCTTGTAATCATGCTTATGAAGTATCTGGGTGGTTAATTAAAAAAGGATTCTATCCTTTATGCTCTGCACCACAGACAGAAATAGATAAAGTCGGATCTCTTTATAATGAAGTACAGCAATTAAATTCATAATATATAAAAAACACTCATATTTATTAAATATGAGTGTTTTTTATATATTATTTATAAGTTAAGATCCAACTATAGCTCCACCATTAGGATGTAAAATCTGACCAGACATATAACTAGAATCATCACTAGCTAAAAATACAAAACTAGTAGCGACTTCAAATGGTTGGCCTGCTCTATTCATAGGAACTTTACTAGTATCACTGCCAAAAGTTTCTACTTGTTCAGCTGAAAAAGAAGATGGTATTAAAGGAGTCCAAATAGGTCCTGGTGCTACTCCATTTACTCTTATGCCTTTACTTATTAATGACTGAGAAAGAGATCTAGTAAATGTTAGTACTGCCCCTTTAGTTGCACTATAATCTATAAGGAGTGGCTCTCCTTTATAAGCTGTAATAGAAGTTGTATTAATTATAGATGCACCTTTTTTTAAATATGGAAGTGCAGCTTTTGTCATATAGAAAAAAGCATATACATTAGTTTTAAATGTATCATCTAGTTGTTTAGCTGTAATGTCTAGTATACTATTTTGAATAAACTGTACTCCATGATTATTGACTAATATATCAATTTTCCCAAAGCACTCTAGAGTCTTTTCAACAACAACATTAGACATTTCTTCATCTCTTAAATCCCCAGGTATTAATATACATTTTCTACCTAATCCTTCTATATAAGCTTTAGTTTCATTTGCATCCTTATGTTCACAAAGATATGAAATAGCAATATCTGCTCCTTCTTTAGCAAATGCATAAGCTACTGCTCTTCCGATTCCACTATCTCCACCAGTAATAATTGCTACTTTCCCTTGTAATTTACAACTTCCTCTGTAATATGGATTATCTGATATAGGTCTTGGTTCCATAAGATATTCTAATCCAGGCTGACACTCTTGATGCTGTGGTGGAAATAATACTTTTACTTTTTCGCATTTTTCCTTTTTCCCAATACTTTTATAAACTGGATACATATAGCACCACCTCTATTTATTAATTTATAAATAAAATTTAATTCAATATAAATTATATTAATAATTATGCTTACTTATGATAAAATATCCTATAAATAAATGTACTAATTCAATAAAAATAAATAAGCTATATTTTTAACACTGTATTAAAATATAGCTTATTTATTAAAAACACCATTTTTACAAAATATTATTTAAGTCCAAGTTTTTGTCTTTTGCTTATTATATGAGCTTCTATAGCCTTTGCAGCTTCAACTGGATCATCTCCTAAAGCTACTTTACCACCTGTTAGGTTCTCAACATCTTCTGTAAGAAGTTTTACTAGATTAGGAGCACCAGTAACAAATGGAGTAGGAGATAAATGTGTATATGCTCCATATGCTACTGCAAATATACCATCTATAGTAGCCTTTTGTTCCATCCACTCTGGAGCAGTAACTGCTATTGGAAGGTCTGGAATATCAACATCAAGGTGATCTGCTAAAGCAGTAACAAGCATTGATATTCTACCTGTATCAGTGCAAGTACCAAAACTTAGTACAGGAGGTATCTTAAGCATATTACATATTTCCTTTAATCCTTCCCCTGCATATTTTTCTACAGAATCTAAATTGCATAATCCTGCTACTTCAAGAGCATGATTACCACAACCTCCAGCAACTACTAATATATCTCTTTTTATTAATTCTTTTGTTATATTAACTGTATTCCAGTCTTGAGGACCATTTCTCAATGTAGAACAGTTTGCAAGCGCAACAACACCTTTTATTTTACCTTCTGTAATTACATCAACTAATGGATCAAGTTTGTTCCCAAGGGCACCTAAAACAGCTTCTGTTGAAAATCCTGCGATAGCTTTTGTAACATGTTTAGGTACCATAGGTTCAATTTTACCATGTCTTTTCTTAAAGTTTTCTATTGCTATTTTAATTAAATTATCTGACATCTCATTAGCCTTTTCTGGATAATATGGCATTTTATGTTCTGTACCAGGCACACCTATTATTGTACTTATGCTAACTAATGCTACTTGATATTTTTCAGCATATTGATCTATAGCTGGTGGTGAACAGTTTTCGTCCATAGCAATAGCATCTACAGTACCTGTTGCAAGTAGTGGTTCTATAGCCAACCAGTTGCCCATAAGGCCAACAAATACATCGTCTACTTCATATCTTTGTAGCAACTCTTGTCCGGTTTCAATAGAGCCAACTACTCTAATACCTTTAGCACCAGCAGCTATAGCTTCATCTTTATATTCACCTTTTCTAAGTTTTTCTATTGTAAGTGCTCCTACCCAAGGTTGATGTCCATTAAATACTATATTTACATAGTCAGGATCCATTATACCTAAGTCAACATTAACTTCATGAGGCATAGGTGTTCCAAATAATATATCTTGTACCATTTCAAGTCCTATTTGTGCTGTATATATAGTAGATAATCCTAATCTAAGACCTTTTGTAGCAAGTGATACATAATCTCCATCCACATTTGTTAAACAGCTTGCAATTGAGTTTTCAACTTCATGTTGAACACCAGAAGGATAAATATGAAGTTCTTTCCATACTGGTTTTCTTTTTTGTGGAGCAAAAGCTTCTGTCATTATACTAGGTTGATCAGGACCTACTTTCATTTCTTTATCAAGAAAATCAGCTAACTCAATAGCAAGTTTATTAATATCTTGATTAGCATCTATTCCTACTTTTTCACACATCCATTTTAACTTAGCTTCATCTTTTATTTTAAATGGAGATTTACCTTCCCCAGTAGCTCTAAGTGTTCTAAAAGCTTCAAATGCATGATGACCATATGTAGCTGCACCCATTATATTTCTCATAAGGAAGTTTCTCATAGCCATGGCATCTGCCCCGATACCACAAACGCCTTTATCAACTCCTGTTTTTTCATTAATTCTACAAGGACCATGTGTACATAATTGACAACTTAAACCTTGAAGACAAAACTTACATCTAATTTTTTCTTGCGGCTCCCATCTTGAAAACACACTTGAAAGGCCGTCAGTTTGTATTCTCTTTAACATTTCCTCAACTGAATCGTGATAACTTACACGACCTTCTAATCTTTCTCTAATTGTTTCACTCATATTTTTGTATTAATCTCCTTTCTATATGTATATATTATTTAGTATTATTTACATATTATTTACATATTATTTACATACTTGTATTTTGTTATTGAATATAAACCCTACCACTTTTTTACAAATATGCATACAGTGATTATAATTGCTATGGCAAATACTTTTAAAAAGTAGGGGGTAAATGCAACTTAATGATTGTATAGGAGTAAAAAAAGAAATCACTATATTAAAACATAGTGATTTCAAGTATTTTTATAAAATATCATATTCCTTGAGGGTAATAAAATAAGTTATATGGATCATATTTTTCTTTTACAATTTTTAACCAAGGCACATTATTTCCAAAGTAACTATATAAGTAATTAGAGATATTAATGTCACAATAGTTGAGATATCCAAATCCTGCATATGGAAGTAAAGATTTTCTTAAATTGTCTACCCATCTAATTGTATCATTAGCATGCATACTATAATTAAGAGTCCACTGAGCATCAATTTGTACTAATATCTTAGCACCTCTATGAGGATATGCGCTAGGTAAATCTTTATTTTCTGCAATCTTTCCTCCCAATAGAAGAAATCCAATGTTTATAGGTGGCTGTATGGGCGGTGAATTGTCTAAATAGTTAAACATTATTTGGCAAGGTTCTTTTCCCAATGACTTATATGCTAATAATCCTGTAATTTTAAATCCTGTTGGTGTAGGCACAAAACCTGGGCGTTTCTGTACAGATTCATTAAAAGTAATATATTTTGTTGTATAATTTATTTTATTTGGAACTTTTAATAAAAGGCTTAAAGCTTTTTCCATTTCTTTTTCTGTACTTCGTACTCCTACTCCATATAGTAAAATAGTGTCTTTAGTCATAGTAACCTTAATTGTATACCTATTATCTAAATCTTCTCCTACTTTTTGAAATGCTTGAATTACTTCATATCTACTATTTTTAGGCCACATAGCATTCATTACTGTTACTTTATCATTTGGGTGTACTTTAAGGGTAAGCGACACTACCACTCCAAAATTATTGCTTCCTGCCCCCCTTAATGCAGCAAATAAATCTTTATTTTCATGTGAATTGGCAGTTATTATCCTACCAAAAGCATCTACTATTTGTGCTTCTACTAAATTATCACATGCTAGCCCATATTCTCTTTGTAAATATCCAACTCCTCCTCCTAGTGTAACTCCCGAAACACCAATAGATGAACAACTTCCTCCAACAAATGCAAATCCATATTCTTCAAGCTTAGAATAAAGTTGTTCTTGGGTGTACCCTGATCCTATTCTTATATAACCTTTATTAGTATCTATTTCAAAATCAAGTAAATTAGAAACATCTATAACAACAGCATCATCTGCCACAGAAAAAGATTCATAGTTATGACCACCACTTCTACAGCGAATATTTATACCTTTTTTTCTTGCCCAATTTACTGCATTAACTACATCTGTTATGTTATTAGGATATACAATTACCTTTGGGTAGTAGTTAAAATATAAATTTGCATTTCTACGAACAATATTATAAATTTTATCTGCTTTAGTTATAACAAGTCCTGTTAATCCTTCAATCATATTAATTCCACCTCTTTTTGACTATATATTATAAAACCAAACGTAATGTTATAATATGTTAATAACTTTAAGACTGTTATAGTATATAATTAAAGCCATAAATATAAAAATATATTATGAGTAACTTAACATATTCTTAAATATTAAAGGGAGTCGAAATTTCCGACTCCCTTTAATATAAATTTTACTCTACAGATTTTAGTGCATCAATCATATTTACATTTTTTAATTTTATATACATCATCACCATAACTAATATGGCAAAAAACATGGTAATTAAACCAGAGATTACATAACTACTAATATCTACAGTTGGTATCATCATCATATTATCCATCTCTGCTGTACTTACTAAAAATACATATAAAATTTTACCCAAAAATGAGCCTGCAAGTATTCCTAATATTGTTAGTATTATATTTTCTCTAAATATATACATTGCAACTTCATTATCATAAAAACCTAGTACCTTTATTGTAGAGATCTCTCTTATACGTTCAGATACGTTTATATTTATTAAGTTGTATAGTACAACAAATGCTAAACTTCCTGAAGCAACTATTATTACTATCATAACTAATCCTAAATCAGCAGACTCACTTAAGCTTCTTATCTTTGAAGTAAGAGTAACATTTACTACCTTGTCATTTTTCATAAGAGTAGTAGCTATTTTGCTTTCATCCTCTATATCTGAATTAAACTTTAGTAATTGTGAATTATATCTTGGTTCACTTTTAAATATCTTTTTATAATATGATGGTGATAAATATATATAATGACCAGCATAATTTTCTACTATATTATCAACCCTAACTTTATGAGTATTATTATCCAAATCAGTTACATTCATATAATCACCAACAGATACTCCTAAAAGTTTCGCCAATTTTTCATTTATAATTACTCCATCATCTGATAGTTTATACTTAGCTTTACTTACTCTATCATTTAATAATATATATTTATTTAACTCATCTATATTTTGTGGTACATACATAGTAGCAGCTTGCTTACTTATACCTGGTTTACTAAAAGTGACTGACTCTTGATAAATATTTAAACTACTTTCATATCCTTTTAAGTTATTTAAACTTTTATCATATTGTGAATCTTCTTTTTTAGTACTTTTATCCTTAAATACTACTATAGCATCATACTTTAATAATTTACCAAATTGAATGTCCATAAATGAAGAATTAGATTTTTCAAGAGATATTCCTGCAACAAGCATAGCCATACATCCTGATATACCAAGTATTGTCATTAACATTCTTTGCTTATATCTAAAAAGATTTCTAAATGTAACCTTTTGATTGAAGTTAAGTCTACTCCATAAAGGCGTAATTCTTTCTAACAATATCTTTTTACCAAGTTTAGGTGCCTTTGTTCTCATTAAATTAGAAGGATTTTCTCTTAATTCTTCTTTTAGTACAATTAATGATGCTCCTACTGTACAAAGTATTGAAGCTACTAAAGACTGAATTATATACGATGGATAATAGTTTATTTTAACCTTTGGTAAAGTAAATGTAGATGAATATGCTTCATTAATTATGTATGGAAGAATACTACTTCCAACTACTATACCAATTACACATCCAAAAGTACTAGCTAATGCTGCATAAACTACAAATTTTCTAGATATTTCTAAATCTTTATATCCTAAGGCTTTTAGTGTTCCTATTTCTACTCTGTTTTCTTCTACCATTCTCGTCATTGTAGTTAAGCATATAAGTGCTGCAACTAAGAAGAAAAATACAGGAAATACTGAAGCTATTTTATCTAAACTGTCAATTGAACCTTTGTAAGTTGAGTAACCAGGATTATCATTTCTATAAAAGAAATAATATTTACTATCATCTAAACCATTTAATTTTTCTTTTTCTTTATCTATCTCTTTTCGTCCATCTATTAGTTTTTCTCTATTTTCCTTGATTTCTTTTTCTCCATCAAAAAGTTTTCTTTCTGAATTGTCAAGCTCTTTTTTAGCCTTATCAAGTTCTATCTGACCTTGTTTTTTACCTTTTACAAGATCTTCTTTCCCCTTTTTAAGCTCTTCTTTTCTATTATCTAATTGCTTTTGAGCTTTTTCAAGTTGAACCTTTCCTTCATTAAATTCAATAACTTTTCCTTCATAGGCACTTACCCCTTGTTGATACTGAGTTATTCTAGCTACTAAGGTTTCTAGATTAGCTTTATTTTCACTTAAACTTTTACTAGCATTTTCTATTTCTTTTGAAATATTTAGAGCTAAAGAAGTGTTTGTTGGATTTTTTTCTAAACTATTTATTAAATTGCTTAATTCATTTAATCCCAAGCTAGGATTAAATATAATACTCTTCCAATACTGAATTTTTTCATTTGAAATTTTTTCACCTTCATTAAGGTTATTTGCACTTTCTTTCATATCATTTGAAAGTGTATTATATGTTGTAATTAACATATTTAAACCATCTATTTGATCTTTATACTTTATTGTACTTTG
The DNA here is from genome assembly GCF_015669105.1 of Romboutsia sp. D33t1_170424_H2. Lineage (NCBI taxonomy): Bacteria > Bacillati > Bacillota > Clostridia > Peptostreptococcales > Peptostreptococcaceae > Romboutsia > Romboutsia sp. D33t1_170424_H2. The sequence continues at coordinate 11,229 of NZ_JADOZQ010000004.1, forward strand.
TGTAGGATCAATTCCTTGGTTTAAAAATTCTTGTTTTGCCTTATCAAGTTCAATTTTAGCTGTATTAAGCTGTTTTTCACCCTCTAAAAATTGCTCTTTTTGCTTATCAAGTTTCCTTTGACCATTATCTAATTGTTTTTGACCTTCAATTAATTTTCTTTCACCATATTTAATTTCTTGCTGGTACTTTTTCACAAATTGTTCATATTGCTTTTTACCATCAAGAAACTTTATTTTCCCATTTTCTATTTCCCTTTGAGCATCTTCAAGCTTTCTTTCACCATCTTCTATCTCTTTATAAGCTTTATCAAATTCTTTTTGTGCCTCTAATTTTATTTCTTCAATTCTTTCTATAACTCTATTTGAGTATAAATCTTCAAGATATTTATTATTTTCTTCCATCTTTTCTTTGTACTCATCACTATATGCACCAAGTTTTTCTACATTTTTAAATCGTACATATATTTCAGTATACATATCCATTGATATATCAGAGCTATTTAATATTGCAAAGTAATCTACACTTCCTTTTCCAACATTAGTTGTTCCTCTAGACATGTTATCTATATACATAGGACTTTGTACAAATCCAACAATCTTAAAAGTTTTCTTATTAAAATACTTATTTGAGTCTTCATCCGATTCTATTGTATACTTATCACCAATTTTTAGATTTTTATTTTCCTTTAAAGCATTTTCATCTAAAGATATCTCACCACTATTTTTAGGTAATCTACCTTCTGTAACAATAAGTTTATTTATATTGTTAGCATCATTTGGATTATACTCCATAAACTTAACAACATTATTTGTATTAGTTAAGTTTACATCTATACTATGTGTTGCATAGTAATCTAGAATTTTATCATTATTTTCAAGTAACTTTAAATCATTTTCATTAAGACCTATACTAGATACTATCTTGCTATCCATTAAGTTTTGTTGGCTAAAAAATTCATTTATGGATTCTTTTAAGTCTGGTCCACTTGATTTAATTCCAGAGTAAAAGGCAACTCCTAAAAAGATTATGGCTAATATAGAAATAAATCTTGCTTTTGAAGATAATATTTCTCTTGTTATTGATTTTTTATATGCTCTATTTTTCATTTTCTATCCTCTACCACTCTATATTTTCAACTGAAACAGGATTTTCATTTACTTTAACACTTCTAACCTTTGCATCTTTAATACTTATAACTCTATCTGCAATTGGTGAAAGAGCTGAATTATGAGTTATAACAATTACTGTTGTTCCTGTATTTTTACATGTATCTTGTAATGTTTTTAAAATCTGTTTTCCTGTTTTATAGTCAAGAGCACCAGTTGGCTCATCACATAGAAGTAACTTAGGATTTTTAGCTATAGCTCTTGCTATAGATACTCTTTGCTGTTCTCCCCCTGATAATTGAGATGGAAAATTATCTTTTCTGTGACCAAGCCCAACTAACTCAAGAGTTTTATCAACATCTAAAGCATTCTTTGAAATTTGTGTAGCAAGTTCCACATTTTCTTTTGCAGTTAAATTTTGAACTAAATTATAAAACTGGAATACAAATCCTACATCATATCTTCTATAATTTGTAAGCTGTTTTTTATTAAACTTGGATATATCAACGTTATCAATAATTATCTTACCTTCATCACAAGTATCCATTCCCCCAAGTATATTTAGTACAGTTGTTTTACCAGCACCACTAGGACCTAGAATAATAACAAATTCTCCTTTTTCTATAGAAAAGTTAATACCATTATTTGCTACAATAGTATTTTCCCCAACCTTATATATTTTGTATTCATCTATTATTTTTATATATGACATCTATACCTCCCCTATCTATATGGACTATTAAATACTAAATGTTATTAAATAGACACCTTGTTTGCTTAATGCTATAATACTAAGTATAAATAATATATAAACTAGTTACAATAATCATATATTTTCATATTGTTATTAAATAGACATTTTAGTTATTTTTGTTCATTTAATAACATATAATTTAAAATTGTTTTAATAAATAAAAAGGATGGATTACATGGCAGGAGTTAAAGGAAATAGAAGAATTTTATATACAAAAAAAGTAATTAAGGAAAGTTTACTTGATCTACTTCAAGATAAAAAAATTCATCAAGTTACTGTTACTGATATATGTAAAACTGCAAATATTAATAGAGGAACTTTTTATACTCATTATAAAGATGCTTATGACCTACTTAAATCAATGGAAGATGAATTATTTAATCAAATACTAGAATATATTGAAGAGACTCCAGTTGAAGATTATAAAGATATTTTATTACTTAAAGCTCTTGAATTGATTAAGGAAAATAAAAAGTTGTGCAAAATATTATTCTGTAAACATATAGAAACTAATATTATGGATCGTATTATTTATATAGCAAATAAGGCTGAAATAGATAAGCTCATTAGTAGTTCAAAAGTTGATGATGTATTTTTAGATTACTTTATAAAATACAATGTAGGAGGAGTTTTTGCAGTTGTTCAATCATGGATAGAAAATGATTTAAATGAATCTCCTCAAGAAATAGTTAATCTTATAAATAATATTAGTGCTTTTCAGCCTTAATATTTTAGTATGAATTATTATATTGTTTTTATATAAATTTTTTAAAATATAAAAAATACTCATATCCTTTTAATATGAGTATTTTTAAATTTCAATAGTTAAGATGAAAGACACCTCAGTTACTTCTTACAATCTATTTATTTTTTATCTCACTAATAATTTCATAAAGCTTCTTACCTAATATTTCATGAGCTTTATTTGAAAGATGCATATAATCATAATCACTACAAATTGCAAAAGGTGATGGATCAAAGAAATGACATCCATTTTCCTTAGCCACCTTCTCATAAAGAGGAATTATTTTATAAGACTTTTCAGAACAGCTTTTTCCCATAGTATAATAGCACTCAGCATTTTTTATCTCTTCTCTAATTGGAAGAGGAGCTACTACTAATATATTAGGCTTACTATTTCTAAAAGCTACCTCGCAAAACTTAGCCTTTTTTATAAGTCTATCAAGCCCTAATGATATAACTTCAGCACTTGCTCCAAATCTATCCTTAGTATCATTAGTACCAAGCATAATAATAAGTAAATCAATAGGCTCATGAGTCATAAGGGTAGGAATTATAAAGTCAAGTCCACTTAATCCTTCATATAATGGGTCGTCAAATACAGTAGTTCTTCCACTTAACCCTTCTTCTATAACATAATCACTATCTCCAAGAAGGTTTTGTAAAATTCCTGTCCAACGTTCATTTCTTTCATACCTTTTCCCATTTTCAGGATTATATCCATGTGTATTAGAGTCACCGAAGCATAAAATATTCAAAATATCACCTACCAATTTTTAGTTTCTTCTATAGTTCTTTTAATATCATTGTATAAGTTTGCTAACTTTTCATCTTCACAGCTTACAGGTAAAAATGGAAGTCTAGGTACTCCGATATCCAGTCCATCTAGCTTAATTAGGGCTTTTATACAACCATATAATGAACCAAAACTACACATTCTATACACATATTGAACCATTGTTGCTTGAAGTTTTTTAGCTTTTTCAAATTCATTTTTTCTTATTAAATCTTCAAGCTTTAAATATAATTCTGGCATACCTGCATAAGTACCACCAATTCCAGCATCTGCACCCATCATTCTTCCTGCTAGATATTGTTCATCAGGACCATTAAATACTAAGAAATCTTCTCCTCCAATAGCTTTGAATCTTGCTATATCATGAGCTGGCTCTGAAGAACATTTAACACCCATTACTCTTTCATTTTCACACATTTTTTTAAGTAATCCATCTGATAAGTTAAATCCTGTTAGTTGTGGTATGTTGTATATAAAAAATGGTAAGTTGCTTGCTTTAGTTATCTCATTCCAATGGGTATATACACTTTCCTCACCTAATCTATAATATACACATGGAACTGCTGATGTTGCATGAGCTCCACATTTTTCAGCATGACCTGCAAGTTCACATGAATGTTTTGTACTAGCACACCCTACATGAACAATTATAGTCATTTTATCTTTTACTTCTTCACAAACTGCTTCAACTACTGCCTTTCTTTCTTCATTGTCAAGTAAGAAACCTTCTCCAGTACTTCCACATACATATAGATTTTTTATTCCTTTGTTATATAAATAATTAACTAATTCTCTAGTTTTTTCTAAATCAACATCTCCATTTTCTTTAAATGGTGTATTAAGTGCTACTGTAATATTTTTAAATCTCTCCATATTGTAATTCATCTTTATTCTCCCCTTTTAATAAGTAGTAAAGTGCACCAATTATACCTGCATCATTTTTTAATTTAGCAGGTTCTACTTTTAAATCTTTTGCAAAATTTTTCATAGCTCTTTCTTTAACTAATTTTCTTAGCTTATCTATAAATAGTTCTTTTTGCTCACTTACTGCCCCGCCAATTAAAACTATATCAGGATTAAAAATATGCACCAAAGATACAACTCCACAAGCTACATCTTCTATCCATCTATCTACTATTTCTTTCATTTTTTCATTATGATTTATTTGTTCAAATATTTCTTTTCCATTTATATCATTAATATCTAATTCTTCTTTTACTCTCTTTATTAAAGCACTCATAGATGCATACTGTTCATAGCAACCAGTGTTTCCACAAGTGCATTTTTTTCCTTTATTATTTATAGAGAAGTGACCTAGTTCTCCACCTATTCCTAACCTTCCATTTAAAATTTCACCATTTACTACTATTCCACCTCCAACACCAGTTCCAATAGTAATCATAACTATATTTTTAGAATTTTTACCATTTCCTAAGAATAATTCTCCTAGTGCTGCTGCATTTGCATCATTTATTACAGTGGCTTTTACTTTATACTTTTCTTCTATTTTTTCTTTAAATTTTGAACCTTCGTAGTTTTTTATATTTCCACCTGTTCCTATTACTTCACCTTTATTTACATCTATTTGACCTGTAGCAGATACTGCTACTCCTTTAAAGCTTTCTATCTTATTATCAGCTAAAAATTTATCAGTTTCTTTTAAAACTGTATCTATTATTGGTGTTTTATAATTATCAAAATTAACTGGATACTTATCACTAATTAAGATTTTCCCATTTTCATTTACAATTGCTATTTTTAAAGCTGTTCCTCCTATATCAAGTGCTAAATAGTTCATTTTAAATTTCTCCTTTAGCTGCATTTATAAATCTTTGTGCAATTTCTAAAGGTCTAGTTATAGCCCCACCTACGACAACAGCATAAGCACCAGCGTCTAACATTTCTTTTGCTTGATATGGATAGTGTATCTTTCCTTCTGCTATTACTGGTATGTCTATTTCTTTAGTTAATTTTTTTACTAATTCTAAGTTGTTTATATTTTCTTTTATACTTTGAGGAGTATATCCATTCATAGTAGTTCCAACCATATCTACTCCACATTTATATGCATTAATTCCTTCTTCATATGTTGATATATCAGCCATTAGTATTACATCAGGATACTTTTCTTTTATACTTTTTATAAAATCATTTATAGATTCATCATTTAATCTCTTACTAAATGTACAATCTAATGCAATTACATCACTTTTAGCATCTACTAATTCATCTACTTCTTTCATAGTAGGTGTTATGTATACTTCACTACCTTCATATTCTATTTTTATAAGCCCTATTACAGGAAGTCCTGTTTCTTTTTTTATTGCTATGACATCTCTTACACTATTTGTTCTTATAGCTGGACTTCCAGCCATTTTTGCTGCTCTTGCCATTAAATACATTATAGATTTTTCTTCTACATATAGTGGTTCATTAGGAAGTGCTTGGCAAGATATAACTACACTTCCTTTTATACTTTTAAATATTTCTTCTTTATTCATTTAGCACACCTTCTTCCATTTCCATTGATGCTACATGACAAGCTACAAAATGTTCTTTTCCATCAATAATATAAGATTTCATTTCTGGCTCTTCTAATTTACAAACATCCATACAATGTTTACATCTTGGATGGAAGAAACATCCGCTTGGTGGATTCATAGGACTTGGAACATCCCCTTCAAGGACTATCCTATCTTTTTTATGATTGATATCTGCTACTGGTATTGCTGACAATAATGCCTTTGTGTATGGATGTAGTGTATTTTTATATAAAGATTTTGCATCTGCAAGTTCTACTATTTTTCCTAAATACATTACTGCTATTCTATCACTTATGTATTCTACAACACTTAAGTCATGTGTTATAAATATGTATGTTAAATTGTGTTTTTCTTTAAGGTCTTTAAGTAAATTTAATACTTGTGCTTGAATTGATACATCTAGTGCTGATACAGCTTCATCACATATTACTAATTCAGGATTTATTGATAAAGCTCTTGCTATACCTATTCTTTGACGTTGCCCCCCAGAGAATTCATGTGGATATCTATCCATATATTCTCTTCTCATATTTACGGCTTCAAGTAAATCACCTATTATTTTTCTTCTTTCTTCTTTTGATTTAATCCCAAACTTTTTAAGTGGGTCTGATAAAGATTGATATATTGTAAATGAAGGATTTAATGAAGAATGTGGATCTTGAAATACTATTTGTATTTTCTTACGAGCTAAATCCATTTCATTTTTATTAAGCTTAATTAAATCTCTTGGTCCATCTTCAAAATTATATATTATTTCTCCATCTGTGGCTTTGTATAACTGAAGAATTGTTTTTCCTAAAGTAGTTTTCCCGCATCCAGATTCTCCAACTAATCCTAATGTTTCTCCTTTATATATTTCTAAATTTATATCATTTACTGCTTTTACATAAGTTTTTGCTTTAGAAAATGTTCCATTCTTTACAGGGAAATAATTTTTAACACCTTTTAATGTAAGTAATACTTCTTTAGACATTTAAAGCCACCTCCTTGCATTTTATACATCTAACCATATGAGTACTTCCATTTACAAATTCCTCTTCTGGCATTTTTTCATCACATTCTTTAGAATAATAATCACATCTAGGAGCAAACTGACATCCTGGTGGTCTATCAAATGGATCTGGTGTAGCTCCCTTTATAGGATTAATATCTTGGTCAGCACCTTTTCCTAGTACTGGAATAGATTTAAGTAATGCTTTAGTGTATGGATGACTTGGATTTTCTAAAACTTCCTTTGCGCTACCACTTTCAATTATATTTCCCATATACATAACAGCCACATCATCTGCTAATTCACATACAACTCCCATATCATGGGTAATTAGCATTATAGCTGTATTATATTCTCTTTTTAATTTCTCCATTAATTCAAATATTTGTGCTTGTATTGTAACATCAAGAGCTGTTGTTGGTTCATCTGCTATTAGTACTTTTGGATTACAACTCATAGCCATAGCTATCATTGCCCTTTGTCTCATACCACCTGAAAATTCATGTGGATATTGGTCTATTCTTTTTTCTGCAAGAGGTATTCCCATATCTTTAAGTAGCTTTAAAGCTCTTTCTTTTGCCTCTTTTTTAGATATATTTTCATGACTTCTAATCATCTCAACTATTTGCCACCCAATTGTATAAACAGGATTTAGTGCTGTCATTGGATCCTGAAAAATCATTGCTATATCTTTTCCTCTAAGTCTTCTCATTTCTTTTGAATTTTTTTCTAACTTATGTATTTCAATATCTTTTCCATCTTCACTATGATAAATTATTTCTCCCTCTTCTATTCTTGAAAACTTAGGAAGAAGTTGCATTATTGATGATGCTGTAACACTTTTACCACATCCACTTTCTCCAACTATACAAAGTGTTTTACCTCTTTTTATTTCCATTGATACACCATTTAAGGCTTTATTGCATCTATTATTTGCATAAAAATATGTTTTAAGATTTTTGACTGTGATAATATTTTCCATGATCTTTCCCCCTATTCAACACTTGTTGGATCTGTAGAATCTCTTAAGCCATCTCCTACAAAGTTTATACTCATAACAAATAGTGATATAACTATTCCGACAGGTAACCACATCCACCAATTATTTTGAAGTGTAAATAAATCTTGTGATGCATTTAATATGTTACCCCATGTTGGTATTTCAAGAGGTACACCAAGTCCTAAGAAACTAAGTGCTGCTTCTTCTAGTATAAACATTGCAGTACTTAAAGTTATATTTACTGATATTGGCCCTATGATATTTGGTAGCATATGCTTATAGCATATAACAAAATCATTAAGTCCAAATACTTTTAATGATTGTACATACTCTTCTTCTCTGATAGATAATATTTGTGATCTTGCCATTCTAAATACGCTTCCCCAACCACAAATAATAAATATTATTATTATATTAAAAGCACTTTGGCCTATTATTGAAACTAACATTAACACTAATATTAATTGTGGGAATGACATAAATATTTCAGATATTCTAACTAATATTTTGTCTATTAGTCCACCCTTATATCCACTATAGCATCCTAGCAATACTCCTATTACTGCACAACCTAATGCACTACCAAATCCTATTAATATAGATAATCTTCCACCATATAATATTCTTGAAAATATATCTCTACCTATTTTATCTGTTCCTAGTATATGTTCACTAGATGGTGGCTTAAGTATATTTGACATATCAACAGCTAACGGGTCATGTGGTGTTAATAATGGTGCAAATATACAAGCAAGTAATATAAGTAAAAATACTGCAATCCCTATCGTTGTAAGTTTATTTGAAATTAACTTACTTACTACTCTACTTTTTTGTTTTTTAAAAGTTTTATTTTCTTCTCTTTCTTTAATTTTATCAAATTTATTATTTAATCTTTTTTTAGGTGATAAAGTAATCATAATATCCTCCCTATTTCTCAAGTTTTACTCTAGGGTCTAAAACAGCAGTAAGTATATCAACTAATGTACTTGCTATTAAAACCATAGTTACAAACATAAGTGCTACAACCATGACTAAGTTATAATTTGCTGCTCTTATTGCAGTGTTAAATACATTTCCAACTCCTGGCCACTGAAATATTGACTCTATAACTACAGAACCTGCTATTAGTGTAGGCAATCTAAAACCTATTAAAACTATAACTGGTGTTAGTGAAACTCTAAATCCATGAATTAAGTTAACTCTCCATTCTGGAATTCCTTTACTTCTAGCTGTTTTTATATATTCTTTATTCATAGTATTTAACATACTAGTTCTTGCATAACGCATAACTCCTGCAGTAAGCGATAAACCTAGTACTGTAGCAGGCAATATTAAATACTCTATTCTATCTATAAAGCTTTCAAGGCCTGGTGCTGTTCTACCTCCTACTGGGAGCCATTCTAGATTTAATGCAAATATTAATATAGTTACCATACCAAAGAAAAATTGTGGTATAGATACTCCTATCATACCTGCAACTGTCATAACATTATCTCCTATAGAACCACGCTTTATAGCGCCTATTACTCCTAATATACTACCTAAAACTGTAGAAATTAAAAGTGCTGCAACTGATAATTCTAAAGTTGCTGGTAATGTATCTTTTATAATATCTATAACTGCTACACCACTACTTGAGCTATATCCAAAATTACCTTGTAGTAATTGTATTAACCATTTAAAATATCTAATTACAAAACCATCATTTAAACCATAAGCTTCTCTAAGTGCATTTAATTGTTCTGGCGATAATCTTGCTAAAGATTCTGGATCCATTAAATGAGATACGGGATCTCCTGGAGTTAAATCTAGTAAAAAATAAATAATAAATGTTATTATTAATAACATTGGAATCATTCCAAGCACTTTTTTTAATATGTATTTTAGCATTTACTACCTCCTTATAATAAAAGGGATGTATAATTAAAATTATACACCCCCTCTGTTTATTACTCAGCTAATGTCCATTTGTGAATATCCCACTTATAATTAAATTGTGGGTTACCAAATGTTTCAGGCATACCTTTTATCTTATCGCTTGTCATAACAAATATTGGTTGGTAATATAAAGGCATTACGAATAATTCTTCATTTTCATATTTTTGTAATTCAAAGAATGCTTTTCTCTTTTCTTCTGGATCTATTGTTTTTGTATTTTCTATTAATTTATCTAATTCAGGTGTTCCTGGTGTATGTGAGTTTAGTTCAGCACCTGTTTGATATCTATCATAGTACTCATGCATTGAAAGTGCAGCAGTTGCAGCATAACATAAATCAAAATCAACTGCTGAAGGTCCATTTACAGGATCTTCTGGTAATGCCCATAATAATGAAGCTAAATCACCTTCAACTAATCTAAATTCCATTTTTATTCCAACTTGAGATAAGTAGTTTTGTATTATTGCCATTAAATCAACTGTTTGTTGATCTGTATAATAATAAACTACATCTAAAACTGTGTTTGGATCCCAGTTAGCTTCTTTTAATAATTCTTTAGCTTTTTCTGGATTATACTCATAATTATTTAATCCATCAACTTTATCAGGTCCATTTGGAGTTAAACTATTTGCAGGTAGTGCTGCACCCTCAAATATACCATCAAGTATTTTATCCATATCTAAAGCATACATTATAGCTTGACGAACTCTCTTATCTGCTAATGGTGCAGCTGATCCATCTTTTTTCTTAAACTTATTTGCAAAGAATAATCTTGTATATCTAACATCTACAGTATCCATATTGATACCTTTAGTACCTTCAAGTGCTTTAACATCTGCTATATTTTTAGTGTATGAGTAGTCAAGAAGTCCAGCTTTAGCATTTGTTACTAAGTTTGGATCACTGTCTCCAGGACTTGGATTTAAGTGCATATTAAATGCTGGTTTACCATCCCAATACTTATCAAATCCAGCTAAAGTTGTGTAATTACCCATTTTTACTTCATCTACTTTAAATGGCCCAGAACCTATTGGATTTCTAAAGAATTCTGATTGTTGGAACTTAACAGGATCAACATTTTCAAGATGCTTTTTAGGAAGTGGTGCAAATTGTGTAAATGTAAGTAGAGCATCTGGTGCTAATTTTTCAAATTTTATTTCTATATTATTTCCATCTATTACAATACCAGATATTTCATCTGCCTTTCCATCTATGTAATCAGTTGCTCCTTCTATAGATTTAAAAGTATTTCCAAATACATTGTTTAAAACTGTCGTCTTTAAACTGTATTCTATACTCCATTTTATATCTTCTGCTGTTATAGGCTCTCCATCATGCCAGAATATATTATCTCTTAATACAAACTTAAGGTTTTTTCCATCTTCTGACATTTCATAAGATTTAGCTAATTGACCTTCCCCTGGTATTGGGTCTAATTTTTCATCTGCAAATATTAACCTATCATATAAAACTTTGTTGTAAACGAAAGTACCTGGATTTAACCACGGCGCTTCGAAAAATTCTTCAGGTCCTCCATTTGCATAAAGAGTGTTTGCTGCTGCTTCTTGCTTTGTTGAATTTTCCCCCTGTGATTTTTCTTCTTTTCCGCCTGTACTAGCACATCCAACTAGGTTTAGCGTTAGCATTGAAGTTACAAGCAAGCTTAATAGCTTTTTTTTCTTCATAATATCATCCCCTCTTTTTTAATTATAAGAAAATATAAATTTCCTATCTTATGAATAACTTAAAATGTTTCGCTTAGATTCATCTAAATTAAAGCGAATTTTTTATTTTATCAAGGTATTTTCTACCTAGTAAAACCAAATTAGATTAAAATATTTTCTTCATCATACTTAAATAATGCATTTAAAGTATTTACCTTTTTTTGATAATAACTCTCTATTTTTATAAAATAGGTATATAGTATATCTATCATTACTAAAATAGGAAATTGAGGTGATATGCAATCTCCAGCTTCTAGTGCATTTATAGTTGGAATTAATATAACTTCATCGCAAAAACTCGATAAATGGAAAGAATTATTTGAAGTGATCATAATAATTTTAGCTCCATTAGCCTTTGCTATCCCTATTCCTTGAAGAATTTCTTTTGTTGTACCACTTAACGATATAGCTATAATAACGCTTTCCTCATTAGCAAGTGAAGATAACATTTTTATTCTATGTGAATCATATACAGCTTCAATATTTAACCCTAACCTCATAAACCTTAGATGAACTTCTTCAGCTGCAATCCCAGAACTTCCCATTCCGAAAACGCAAACCCTCTTAGATGTTGTTAATAGGTGAGCAACTTCTTTCATTTGATTTTGATTTATCATCATATGACAACTATCTAATAAATCTTGATATGTATTAATAACTAAATTAGAAATTTCTTCTCTATTGTATTTACTAATATTTTTCTCATATTCAAATATGAATTCTCTAAAACCTTTATATCCACATTTTTTCGCAAACCTAGATAAAGAAGCTTCTGACACAAATAGCTTTTCTGATACTGCTTTAGATGAAAGCTTTTGTATTTCTCTATTATTTATAAAAAAATTGGCTATAGTTCTTTCTACATTAGTAAATTTATCATATCTTGACTTTAGATTTTTCAAAACAGTATTATCAGAATATTCCATACCATCCGTCTCCTTTTCATTAGGTAGTCAAGCTATTATATTCTTAAATCATTTTATTTATTTAATTCTATACTATAAGTGTATATAGATATTAATTCAATCGCAACATTTTTGAAAGATTTTGAAAGAAATTTTAAATATTTTTCAGATTTTCTATAAAATAAAGATTTATTAGATGTATTTTTTCTAAATTTTAGAAATTACTTTCATTCATTTGGCTTGTCCATAAAGATTTTTGTGTTATTTAGTAAAGAAAAAGTGCATTTAGTAAAATTAGTAAATTTTGCTAAACGCACTTTTTTGTTTAAAAATTTAAATTTATATCTTTTTTTAATTTTCCTTTTTCTCATAATTTAATATAGCTTTATAACGGTCAATATACTTTTCTTTTTCACCTTTTGAAACTTTAAAATAATCATTTTCTCCAGGTATTATAGTTAAACAATTATCCTTAAAATCGGCATTATCAAATTTTAATGTAGTTGGAACATCACTTCCTATAGCATTTGAATAGCAAATCACTTTTTCTTTATCCATAATTATAAACTGATACATATCATCACTTTCAGCAATATTTAAAAACTTATATCCTGCCTTTTTGTATATTTCATCTCTAGGAGTACCTGGTTTAAATATATACATTTTATCCCATTTAAAAGGTATCTCATCCTTAAGACTTATAACTTTACCTTCTTTACCTTTATCTAGTAGAAAACTAGTTTCACCATAAAACATTCCATGATTGTTACATAGCATATCTAAGTTCTTTTTAACATTTTCAAACTGAACTATATTACTAGACTTATTTATTACATCCCATCCATTTTTATCTTTTTTTAATTTTATATCAATTTTTGAAATACACTCACCGTGTTTTCCTGGTTCTGTTACTATAACAGTTTGTCCATCTTTGTTTTTATAGTCATGTTGTTTTATTTGAACATGGTTATGTCCAGCAACTATCGCATCTATTCCAGATACATTTTGAGCTAAGTCTTGTATTCTATTTCCTGGGTGTTTTGGTTTTTTAGGTCTTTCTCCACTATGTACTACTGCTACTATAACATCTGCATGGTCTTTTTCCTTCATAACTTTTACCCATTTATTAGCATCTTCTACTAAATCATTCATATAAAGTTCTCCATTGTATCCCTTTTGATCTTTTAACTCTAAAGATTTAGCTTTTACTAGCTTTTCTCCATCCCATTCTTTAGATTCTCCTACTTCTTTTAGAGTAAGTCCTAATATTCCAAGTTTTATATTACCTTCTGGTGTTTTAATTTCTTTTATAACGTATGGTTTTGTGTAGCTTTCTCCATTTTTCTTATATGTATTTGCTGATAGTACACTTATTCCTTGCTTTTCAAAGTCTGATATCATATTATCTAGACTAGTCTTGTTATTTGATACAAACTCATGATTTCCAAGAGTTACTGTGTCAAACCCAGCTTCTTTCATTTCTTTCGCTAAAGGAATTTCTATATAATCTGCATTGTTATTTTTATAGTTTTTACTCATTTGGTCATAATATTTTAACATATCTCCAGATGTTCCAAATCCAGAATCTAGAAAATCCCCTGCGTCTACTACTACAGTATCTGGATTTTCCTTCTTTTGTTTTTCTATATAAGAAACCATTTCATTAGGTATTATTCCATGTAAGTCAGTTGTTGCAAGTATATTTAAATCTACTGACTTAGTAGAACTGCATCCTATTATTAATAAAGATGAAATGCTTATTACTGACCATAATATTTTTCTCTTTGAAAATAATTTACTCATCCTCATCCCCCTATATACTTTCTTGTCTTATATTTTCAACTATATTTTCTTTGTTTATTTTTTTCATAGGAATATAAGCCGATACAAAAGTAATGACAAATACACCTACAATAGATATTAAAACTGCCTTTATAGGAAGTACCATACCTATTTCTATAACATCTCCAAGAACTTCATTCATATATACATCTATTAAAAGTCCTATAGGAATTCCGTATAATAAGGCTAATACTCCATATAATAAGCTTTCAAGATATATCATTCTGTTAAATCCACTAGGTGTTACACCTATTGATTTGATTATTGCAAATTCTTTTTTTCTTAAATTTATATTTGTACTCATTGTGTTTATTATATTAGTAGCACTTATTAGAGATATTACTACTGTAAATCCATATACAAATATTTTCATAACATTGATAGCCTCTTCCATCTCTAATACATCTTCTACATCATCTGATACATCATAACCATATTTTTTTGCTATATTTTTTACATCATCTCTAGTTTTTTTTGTTTTATTTGTGTCTATGTATATATCTCCATCACTTATTTTATATCCTAGCTTTTCTCCTACTTCGTTATAAGTTATAAAATCTATACCCATATAAGTAGACCATCTATATCCTGGAAGAAAATCTTCAGTAGTAGCTAGTACTTTTAACTTAATAGGCTCTCTTACTTCCTTATCATTTTTGTCTATATATCTCTTACAAATATTTATTGTATCTCCTACTTTATAATTTGTTAATGAAATCTCACTTTGTTTTCTGCTAGAGCTATTGTCACTTTTATTTCGAAGTATTATTCCATTTTCTTTTATAGCACTTTCTTTGTCAAAACTACCAGTTTTTAATTCTAATTCTTCTATTGCTTTATCTCCTACAAAATTAATTCCATTATTGTTAAATATATATACAATTTCACCATTTTTATTTTCCTTTGAAAAACGTCTTTCTATTAAATCCTTATATTCTTTATTTATGTTATTTTCATTAATGTATGTTTCTGCACCATAAGGATTAATTGCACTAATTTTATTTACTCCATCTATATTATTTAAATCTTTAACTATATCATTTTTCTCTCTTATTCCGCTATACCATACTCTCATATCATAGTTTATTTCTCCTATATTTACCCGATTAGCTTTTTCAAATAAATCAATAAATCCACTAAATGATATAAATATAACTACACTAGTTACTAAAGAGAATAAGGTTATTCTGAATTTCTTTTTATTTCTTCTAAGATTTTTGTATGCAAGAACTCCTTCAGTTTTAAATATTAACTTAACTAGTTTAGAATTTTTTACTTTTCCTATTTTTAAATCATCACTATTTCTTATAGATTCAAGTGGAGAAGTTTTTGCACAATTGATTGCTGGAAGTATTGCCGATACTAATATAGCCAATAAAACTATTAATGCACTTCCTACTATCATATAAGGATTATATATTACTCTTAGATTTATATCTGAAATAAATTGGCTATTAAATACTGTTTGTATTGATTTAAAGATTAAATCCATTCCAAAAGTTCCAACTATTAACCCTATAGGTATTCCTATTAAACTTATTACAATAGCCTCTATAAATACTAGCTTCATAACTTGAGTTTTAGTTGCCCCTATAGAATTTAACACTCCAAATTGTTTTTTTCTTTCATTTACAGATATACTAAAAGAATTATATACTGTTACTACTGTGCATACTATTACTAATAATGTTACTATAAGTAATATTTTATTAAATGTTTTATTTATATTTTCGTAAAGACTTGCCCCTTGTAGTCTTAATAGATACTCATTAAAGTATAGGTTTTCATAGTGAGTTTTATTATCATTATTATAAATCATTGACTCGTCATTATCAGTTGATTTATCAACTTCTAATCCTAGTGTTTTTGCTATATTTGTGGCTATAGTATAGGCTTCTTTAGGATTATTAAATAATATATATGCATCTAATGTATCTTTTTCAAATGGTTTATTTGGCTCTAAATAAGTTATTCCATTTGAAATTTCACTTAGTTCAGCGTATGGTTTTTTCATAATTCCAACAACCTTATATTCTTTTTCTTTTGTATCAACTAATCTTTCATTTTCTTTTAGTATTGGAATTTCTATTCCTTTTCCATTTTCATCTATTCTTTTTCCAACATTTAAAGTTATAGTATCTCCTAATTTTTTGTTTATTAAAGGTATGACCCTTTCACTTAATACTATCTCATTTTCATTAGTAGGTAGTTTTCCTTCTTTTAATTTTACTTGATTCATTTCAAAACCATTTTTGTTATAGGCTTTAAGGTTAATCAAGTTTAATTTGTCTTTATTTAATTTTGAATATCCTAAATCTTCACTAATTGAAGTTTTTGCTATTCCTGCACTTTTAGTTATAGTGTCTAAATCTTCCTTTTTTACATTGTAAAAAGCTGAATGAAAATATCCTTCTTGTTCTATAGTCTGCCTAAACTGATAATCCATATAACTTTCATATATGCTTCCTATTCCACATATTAATGCTGTTGATAGTATTACTCCTATTATTGTTACTATTGTTCTTTTTTTATTTTTTTTTAAATACCTTAAAGTTAGAGTTGTATATAAATTCATTTATATCACCTCGTCTGCTTTAATAATTCCATCTTCTATAGCTATTACTCTGTCTGCTTGTAGTGCTATGTTATTATCATGAGTTATCATTATTAATGTTTGATTGTATTTTTTTACTGATAGTTTTAATAATTCTATTACTTCCTTTGAGTTTTTACTGTCTAAGTTTCCAGTAGGTTCATCTGCAAGTATAATAGATGGTCTATTTATAAGTGCTCTACCTATAGAAGTTCTTTGTTGCTGTCCTCCACTTAGCTCATTTGGAAGGTTGTTTTCTTTTTCTTTTAATCCTAATGTTTTTAATAAATCATTTAAGTATTCTTTATCTATTTTTCTGTTATCAAGTTCTGCTGGTAGTAGTATATTTTCCTTTACACTAAGTACAGGTATTAAGTTATAGAACTGATATATAAGTCCTATGTTTCTTCTTCTAAATATGGCTAAATCTTTTTCATTTAATGAGCATATATCTACTCCATTTATATATACTTTTCCACTACTAGGCTTATCTACTCCTCCCATTAAATGAAGTAGTGTACTTTTACCACTTCCACTTGGTCCTACGATTGCTACAAATTCACCTTTGTTTATAGATAAATTTACATTTTTTACTGCATCTACCTTTGTATCACCCTTACCATAACTTTTGGTTATGTTTTCTACTTTTACCACTTCCATATTAGCCTCCATTTTTTTAGACTTGTCTAATCTTTATATTTATAGTCTATCTTCCTAGACTTACTTTAAAGTGAATTATATATTACAAATTAGTCACTATAGTTTTTGTGGAATATAATATGGAATTCGCATCCTTTGTTTTTCTCACTTTTAACTGATATATCACCATTTTGACTTTCTATTATAGACTTTGCCATAGCTAGTCCTATTCCTACGCTATCTTCTTTTGAGCTATTTCTTCCTTTGTAAAATCTTTTAAATATATGAGGTAAATCTTTTTTCTCTATTCCCTCTCCACTATCTTTTATAATTATTTCTGAATATATAAAGTTATCTTCATAACTAATTTCTAGCTTTCCATTTTGAGGTGTATGTTCTACACAATTTTTAATTATGTTGACTAAAGCCTCAACAGACCATTCCATATCCCCCTTGTAGAAGATACTATTATTCCCCTTAATACTTACATCTATATTTTTAAGTTCTAATGGTATTAAACTTGGCCCTAGAGCTCTTTTTACTAGTTCATTAATATTTACATTTTCATATTTAAAATCAATTACCTTAGCTTCTACCTTTGATAGTCTTAGCATACTTTTTATTAGCCACTCCATTCTACTTAGCTGGGTTTTTATTTTGTCCAAAAACTCTATTTTAGTTTCTTTTGGTAAATCTTCATACATTAAGTCATTAAGTATTATAAGTGAAGTCATAGGAGTTTTTAATTGGTGTGAAATATCTGATATAGTATCATTTAGAAATATCTTTTCTTTATTTAGTAATTCTACCTTTTCTTTAAGTATATTAGTCATTTTTAAAAGCTCTGTTTTTAAAAGACCAATTTGTCCTTCTTGGTTTTTATTCTTCATTTCATAATCTCTACCCTCTGAGCTATAATATACATAGTCAGTCATATCTTTTATATCATTATATATATGCTTAAAATAGTACATAACTAAAATTAAGGTAAATATAAATACAAGCACTATAAATAAAGTATTTAAACTAAAAATGTCATTTATACTTTCATTTATAATAGGCTCATTTCTAAGGCTTATATTTTCATTATAGTTATATTTATTTAATACTTCTTTACCTAAGGTTATGTTATTCTTTGACTTACCTTGTGTTATTACAGTTATTATTTCCTTTTCCAAATCAGGATGTTTTGAAAGTATAGAACCTACTATAACTTGATTATTTTCTATTATTTTATCTTTTATAATATTTACACTTTTATAGCTTATTCCTAGTGAAAAAATTATAGCTATTATAAATAGTAAAATGTAATTTCTTATGAAGTTTTTTATTTCAGCATTAGATAGAAACATTTTCTTCACTTCCATTCCACTTGTATCCAACTCCCCTTACTGTGTGTATATATCTAGGATTTGTTATATCATCTTCTATTTTTTCTCTAAGCCTTTTTATATACACTGTAAGGGTATTATCATTTATAAAATCATAAGTAACATCCCATAACTTTTCTAAAATTTGAGTTCTACTTAAAACTATATTATTATTTTGAATTAATATTAATAATAACTTATACTCAGCAGAAGTTAAGAAAATCTCTTCTTCTTTTTTATACACTCTAGCTTCTAGTGTGTGTATACTTAAATCTTTGAACTTTACTATCTTTTTACTTTCATTATTATTTTTTCTTCTTCTAAGAACTGCATTTATTCTAGAGATAAGTTCTCTAACTCTAAAGGGTTTTGTTATATAATCATCTCCTCCAATATCTAGTCCCATGACTATATTTACTTCTTCATCGCATGCTGTTAAAAATATTACAGGAGTGTCATTAGTTTCTCTAAGTTCCTTGCAAAAATCGTACCCACTTCCATCAGGTAACATTACATCTAGTAATATAATCTCGTAATCCTTAGTTTTTATTTCTTTTTTTCCACTTTCTAATTCTTTACATATATTTATATTGAAACCTTCTTGTTCTAGAGCATATTTTACTCCAAAAGCTATAGTGCTATCGTCCTCTATCATAAGAATATTTTTCATAATACCTCCAAATTTAACCATTTTTTCCTTTATAATTATTATACAACAATTAAATTATTAGAGTAGTATAAACAAAATGACATATTAGTCACTTATATATAACTTTATTTTCAAAAAAAGAACTTTAGCAAATATTATAAATTACTAAAGTTCTTTTTATGTACTACTTATAATACAATTTATTTAATTTTCTAGTTAGATGCTGAAGCTGTACTAGATGCAGCAATAATAGCCACCATAGTTGCAATTTCAATAGCTATTATTATCTCTAGAAGTATATTGCTACTTATAGAATCTATATTACTCTCTTCATTTAAATACTCAGCATATGCTGACGCAACAATAGAAGCACTTATCATATTCCTATTAGTCTTACCTAAAGCCCAATTTCCAAACCCTTTTACTTCACTTAACTTATCAGATACATCTCTTATTTGCTTAACCAATTGATTTTCATCACAATCAATTAAAGATAATACACCTATTAAGGGGTATCCATATCCATCTATTTTACACTTTTGTTTTTCAAGTAATTCTTTAATTCTTATTACTTTATCTAATTTTTCTTTACTCTTATTTTTATCTAATGCCATTATATGAGATAATGATTGAAGATTGTTTGATTTATAAAACCCCTTTGAATTAAGTTCATTATAGCTTCTTTCTATATATTCTAAGTCATTATCTATGTCTTTTGAATTTATAGCTATGAGGGCTGCCCTACAATAATCATCACTAGATGTTATCCACGGATGATGATTTTTCATGTATTCATATACATATTTAGTCTTTTCAATTGATGTATTTATATCCATTTTTTCTTGATTTTCATGTATTATAATTGCTAAAAATGGTAAGTATGAATCATTTGTAAATTTATTTTCTTTTAATTTATTATATATATTTAGTATAGACTTAAATTCATTTTCTCTATTTGTCTTATTTGATAACAAATTTGCTAGATAAAATAGGCTATTACCTCTAAAGTTTGAAAATATTCCTGTATTTGTTTTAATTATATCTATACTTTCTTCCGCTTTTATTGGGTTTATATTTTTATTTTTTATGGTAGATGATAATACACAACTATACTGCATCATGCCCATTTGCCATGCCCCTTTTATTTCCTTTGTTTTTTCATAATTTTTTATAAATAGGTTTAGCTTATTGTTTATTATATTATCTTGCATTGTTTTTATCTCCCCACAATTATTTTATATATATTGTAAGTTTATCATAAAATATACTACCTTTATAGTAAAGAGAGAAAATCTATTTGAATTCCTATGTTTTAATCTAACTTATCCTGTACCCCCTTACTAGTGGTACGATTCACCGTAACAGTAGTATCAGAGTTTTTTTAAAGGTGAAAACAAAATATAACCTCTGAGTCCACCTCTTTTTTTCTTATAATATTCATGTACATACCTACACGTAAAGGATGTTAAAAATTATTTTTTCTTAAATTCCTTGTTATCTAAAATAATAACCTCTGACCTAGCTTCCTTTGCTGCCTTCTTTGTATGATTTACAAGTTTTATAACGTCCTTGTATGATTTTTTTGCTCCCTTTACTAGTAAAGGTACTCCTATAAAATCAATTTTTAACCACCTAGAAAATAATCCGCCAAATGTCATTGGTAATGAAACGGTTGGCGACGTATTAGAAAATATAATTTTCTCATTTAATAGCTTTTGTTTATGAAGCATAGAAGCTAAATTATATAATCCTGGAATTAAAACCTTTGAACGCCCCCTACCTATAGTATAGACTTCATTTCCATCTTTATCACTTCCATGATAAAAAAGTTCTCCACGATTTCCGTATACTAACTTATTAAAGTTAGGTAAGTTCAATATTTCATCTTTAGTCGGTTCTTGAGTTTCATCCAGCAATTCTAGGTGATAAGCCATTGCTAGAATAGATGAGTGTGTTCCTCCATAACAATTATATATGTATATCATTAAAATCACCTAATTTCCTATTTTTTGATTTATTTTAATAATTGTAGTATATACATTAAATATTGGAATTAAACAAACTTTGAACAAGTTTCATCCAAGTTCTTCAATATTTCTATCTACTAAAGAGGCTCTAGCATAAACTGCTAAAGCCTTAACTTTTGCGAAAAGGATTAGGTTTGAAGCCACGGTACTATTGTTTACCGTACGCTTGATTTTGAGTTAGATGTTAAATATCCATAAATTATATACAAATTTTTATTTTTACACAATTTATCATCAACCTTCTCTTCAAAACAAAATAGGAAGGATTATTCCTCCTTATTAACTTAGTTTTCCGTAGCTACACCTTAGAAGTATATTAAGTATCTATAGATTCATTATCAAATTATAGACCTATATTTTCTTTAATTTGCCTTATTAAATTTTCCTTATTTTCTTCTAGTTGAATAACTCTATTTACATTTGCTCCAGATGGATGTGGAAATCCTTTAAGAATCTGTTTTTCACAAATAATTCCTTCCTTTGATAACTTATACAGCACCTCTTCAACTGCTCTGCCTAACGGTATTATTAATATTTCTTTAAAATTTTCAATTCTACTGAGTTCTTTAATAAAATTATCATATACATATTTCATTAAAAATGCACTTTTTGATAATTTAGGTGTATGTCCTGAATAGTTCTGTTTTTTTACAAATACAGGATAAGGTACTAATGATACAGTATGTAGTAAATAATCTTTGTCTTCAAATAAGGTAGAGCAACTATTTATACTTAACGCCTCATTAAGTTTTATATCATCTAACATACTAATTATATTCTTTCTTAAACTTCCACTAAATCTACCGGCCACCTTACATTTATATTGAATTTCTTCAATATTAGTTTCTAACTCTAGTTCTTTTCGAGCAGTGGAGATAGCTGTACTCATTTGTTGAAATCCAGGTGTTATTCCAATAATAAATATCTTAGCTTTTGAATTTAAATAATCATTATGTGGAGCATAATATATTTCTATATTTCCATTTTTTTCTATAAGCAAGTCATCTATTAATAATTCATTTTTTTCATATTTATCTTTTATAGGAAGATGTTTTATAACTTCTGCATATTCATATAATGTTTTTTTCATACTTACCTCGCTATCTTAGTTTTCATTATTTCATAATACCCTTTTTATTGTACTTCTAAAAACTGATTATACTCCTCAGACAGCTATATTTTTATTATTTCCTATATTTTATATTCTCTTCTACTTTTATCATTTTTATTTTAAAAATTAAATTAGACATCTACTTATCGTTATTTCTAAAAAAATCACTCTATACAGTTAAACAATAATTATGATATTTTGGTAGTTTTATATTACTTATAATTTTACAATACAATAAAACCGTATCACTTACTTGTGATACGGTTTATTATTATTTAACATAATTTTACTAATCATAGTTAACTTATATTAAATTATATCTTTGTAATAATTCTTCAATTACAGTTCCTGAAACTTCTTTCTTAATTATATCTAATTTAATTTTATCTAATAATGGTAACTTAATATCTTTTAATTTTTTACCATCTAACATCTTAGAAGTTGAATCAAGTAACACCCTAATATCATAGCAAGAACCAAATACCTCAGGAACTCCACGGTCAACATCAAGTAGTGTATATACAGCCTCCATAGCAGTTCTTACAGAATACTCTGTTGTAAATATAGTATCACGAACAGTCTCTGCAAATTGACCAATAAATGCAAAGTTAACACATTTATCTGGTACTACTTTTGGTCTATCTCCAGCTGTTCTTGGCATAAAGAATGAAGTAATGTATGGCATCATGCAAGGAATACAATGAGCAGAATTTTTTGCCATCTCAGGAATTTCATCTACTGGAACTCCTAAATGATATAGCCATTCTTGAGTAATTTCATAACCTGTGCACTCCTTCATTGGTTTTTTTATGAAATCTCCATCTACATCAGTAAATAATCCATAAACCCATACAACAAGCTCATTATCTGGTTGAGATTTAAAATGTGGTTGTCTATTTAAAGTATAACTCATTAGCCAAGATGAATCTTTAACTGTAACAATTCCTCCTGTAACAACTTTTCCACTAAATGGATTACGTTTACATACTTTTTCTATATATGGTGGAATTTTATTATCTAAAGTAGTTATAGTAGCAGATTCCCAATTAGTTTTATTTATATTAGTACAGAATTTATCTGGTCTACCAAAAGAAGAATCTTGTGCTGCTATGTTTCTCCAAAGTCTCCAGCAACCTCCTTCAGTAGTATTTAAAACTGGTGCATGATCATCATCACCTAGACTTGAATTTTCTGTACAACTACCATTTGTAACAAATACTAAGTCATCTTCTACTAAATCAATAGTTTCTTCTTTTCCATCCTTAATACAAACAATTTGTTTTGCTATCTTTTTGTCTTCTGTTATTTCAAAGATCACATTGGTAACAGTTGTATTATACTGAAAATGAACTCCATTAGACTCTAGGTATTTAACCATTGGTAAAATTAATGATTCATATTGATTATATTTTGTAAATTTTAAAGCTGAAAAATCAGGAAGTCCACCAATATGATGAATAAATCTTTGAATATATCTTCTCATTTCAAGGGCACTATGCCACTCTTCAAAGGCAAACATAGTTCTCCAATATAGCCAAAAGTTTGATTCATAGAATTCTTTTGTAAATACATCTTCGATTTTTTTATCATATAAATCTTCTTCTTTTGCCATAAATAATTTTATTATTTCCATAGATGCCTTTTCTGTTAATGCAAATTTTCCATCTGTGTGAGCATCTTCTCCACGGTTAACTGTTGCCCTCATTAAAGAATAATTTGGGTCTTTTTTATTTAACCAATAAAATTCATCTAGTACAGAAACTCCTTCAGTTTCTATTGAAGGTATTGATCTAAATAAATCCCATAAGCATTCAAAGTGATTTTCCATTTCACGACCACCACGAATAATAAATCCCTTCTGAGGATCATTAATTCCATCACAAGCTCCACCTGCTATATCCATTTCTTCTAAGATATGAATATGTTCACCTTTCATTTGTCCATCACGAACTAAAAAACATGCAGCAGCTAAAGATGCCAAACCAGCTCCAACTAAATATGCTGATTTTCTATCCACACCTTCTGGTTTTTGTGGACGTGCAAATGCTTCGTAATTCCCATTACTATAATACATATAAATCATCCCCTATACTTTAAAGCTTATTTATTATAAAAGCTTTAGTAATTTATTTATTAATATCATATTCCCATTTAAGATTTTATTATATAGACAATATTAAGGCTTTGTAAAAATTTTAAACATAACTATAAATCTGTAAAAAAACTAGACAAATAATAATATTTGTCTAGTTTATATTTTCTATCTATTTTTGTACTAATCCCATTTGTCTGTTCTATATCTCTCTAAAGCCTCTTCTATATTTCCACAAATCAATGTATTTAATCGCTTAATAATATCTTTAGGATTTTCTTTCATTCCTTTTTTAATCCATTCAAGCACAATACCTACAAATGCATACTTATAAAAATCTGCAATAAATTCTTTATCTTTTTCTCTAACTGCCATATCTTTTGCCTTTTCTTCTACTACTCCCATAAGAAGTAATTGTACTTCATTATATAAGTAACGTTCTAGATGTTCTCTACTTACAGAGTTGAATGTATTTAATACAAAAGATTTATTATCTAGTATGTAGTTAAATATATATTCAAATCCCTGTTGCCAAGTATCGTATGTCTTTTTCCCATCTAAAGCTCTTGTTGCTTCATATGTGTAAACCCAATCTAGTAGATCGTAAATGTCCTTGAAATGATAATAAAATGTCTGCCTATTTACTCCACAATCTTCTGTTATATCTATTACTTTTATTTTTTCCAAGGATTTTTGGGCTAACATTTTTTTCAAAGATGCAGCAAATGATTTTTTAGTCATTTGAGACATATATATCCCCTCCATTATTTTAAACTTGTAAAATTCCTATTTATATATCCTTTTTATCAAATATTTCTTAAACTTTTATTATTTTTCATTAGAATATATAGTTCCACCAATTAATTCTTCTTCTTTTTCTAAATAAGCTCCAAATTTTGGATTTATTGCTTTGAAAAACAGATTTATAAAATTTAATAATATAAAGAATACTACATATGTTGCTATAAATATTTCTATATTTCCTAATAATTCAAATACATTTCCTATTATTTTATAACCTATTGCTCCAAAATATGTTGATAATTTAAAAGCTGCTAATGTTGCAATTGCTAATGGGAATGTAAATGCTGCATATGTTGGTTTAAATCCTTCTTTGAAAAGCTTTAGTATATATCCGTAAACAACTACTAGAAGTATTAATCCAGTTATTATTAACCAAGTTAGCATATATATATTTGGATTTGGATCTATAGTTAATATCCCAACTATTCCAAGTGGAGCTGGTGAACAAACTATACCAACAGTAGGTAATTTTTTATCATCTAGTATCTCACTTTTAAATACTATATAAAGAACTAATGGTAATAGTAGTGTGTAAAATATAAATCCAAACATAAGCATAAAGTTTGCTATTGGTGGAATTATTCCTCCCATTCCTTTACTTGCCACACTTCCTGTTATCATACCTGTATATATGATAAAACAAGTTGGCATTATATTATTAAAGTTCTTTTCTTTAATTCTTATTATTGTGTAATATACTACAATAGCATAATGATATACTACTGCTCCTAACCATAAAGCACTGCATACAGTTGGAAATTGTGGATAGAAAAATCCAGAAACTAACCAAGTTACCATACCCATAGTTGGATAAAATGTTCCTATAACCGGATCTCTTAATTCTTTTAACATTACTTTTGGAAATCTTATAACTCTCATTAGCATTAATGAAAGCATTATTATTGCTATAGTTATTGCAATTGGTTTTAAATAACCGATATCTTTAATTAACCAACAATTACTAAGTGTTATAAATGCCAAACATGTGCCACTTATTCCTATGTGTAAATTTTCAAGCTTATCTAAATATCTGTTCATACTAACCACCCTCTAATTTGTTATTGATGTATTTTAATATTTATTTAAATATTCTTTATAATTTTTCAAAGTATAAAGTAAAATTCTTCCATACCCCTTAATTTAATTAATTCCCTCTATAAATCACTTTAAAACAGTTCATATTTCAAATACTTTCTTTGAAGGCTTAAATATTTTCGATATTACAAGAGCTATTTTATCTTTGTAAGTTCACGATGAACTTAAGATAAATAAGCAAGATAATACTATCTTAAATTAGTTATCTAATAAATTTATGTACAAGGAGGTATGTTAATGTAAACTACAAAGAGATTAGTAATGTCTTTTAAGAATACTTTTTGAAGAGTTATTTTTATATCAGTTGATTATCCTAGAGAAGGTGTAGATGAAGCTGAAATAAAAAAGTTATGGACATGATAGTTGAGAAAAATATATTTGCTCCTAATGTGGGTGATATAGTGGAAAATGTTGAAGCTAAGATAGTTGTAATAGATACTACTGAGTTTGATTTAGTTGTGTAGTAGTTTAAGAGTTGGCTTCGGTATAGAATTTAGACAAAGGTCAAAGAACGGCCTTTAAGTGTTTCTTAAACAAATCTTTCTCTTCTAGAATCTTCGCTTTTTTTATTACTCATCCAATCATGAATTGCAAAAAGTAATACAATACACTTGCTAAAAACAAATATATTGTCATAATTTAAATCTCTACTATGTAATATTCATCTTGGATTTACTTTGAAAAAATCCAATTTTAAATAATTGAAATTATCCTTAAAAAGTGTTATGCTATCAAAAGAAATCAAAAAATGTCGTTACTATATATAATTGATTATATATTAAAGAGCTTATTTTTATAGGCTCTTTTTATATCTTATTAAAAAGCAGACCTTTAGGTCATTAGTGACATATCGCTTAATCAAAGCGAATTTTTTTTAATGATAAAGAGAGGTAATTATATGATAAAAATTGACAACTTGTCCTA
The DNA here is from genome assembly GCF_015669105.1 of Romboutsia sp. D33t1_170424_H2. NCBI lineage: Bacteria > Bacillati > Bacillota > Clostridia > Peptostreptococcales > Peptostreptococcaceae > Romboutsia > Romboutsia sp. D33t1_170424_H2. Next base: position 38,874 of record NZ_JADOZQ010000004.1, read on the forward strand.
CTCACTTCCGCAAAAATATCTATATAATAATGTTTCATTTACATTAGAAGATGGTCAACATTGTGCTTTTATGGGCGCAAGTGGTAGCGGAAAAAGTACACTTATAGATATAATAATGGATCCAGAAAAATATATATTTGATGGTAAGTTAGAAATGAATCCAAATTTAAGAATTGGGTATGTAAGTCAGTTCTCACAACTAGACAAAATAAAAGAAACTACAGTTTTCGAATATATAGCAGAAGAGTTTATCAAGCTACAAGATGAAATATCATCTATTTGCAGTGAAATGGAAACATCTTCTGATATTGATGCTTTACTAGAAAAGTACCAAGAAGCTTTAGATGTATTTGATGCAATTGATGGTGACGATTATGAGAGTAACATTAATAAGAAACTAAATCTTGCAAATTTAACTAAGCATAAAGATAAAATGATATCTGAACTTAGTGGTGGAGAATTTAAACTTATTCAAGTTATTAAGGAAATGCTTAATAACCCAGATTTAATGATTATGGATGAGCCAGATGTGTTCTTAGATTTTGAGAATCTTAACGCTCTTAAAAATTTAATTAATTCTCATAAGAAAACAATTTTAGTTATTACACACAACAGATATTTATTAAATCATTGTTTTAATAAAATTATCCATCTTGAGAATACAGAACTACAAGAATTTGATGGTAGATATGTTGATTACAACTTATCTCTTCTTCAAACTAAAATCGAGTTACAAGAAATGGCTATTGCTGATGAAGAAGAAATTGCGAGAAATGAAGCTTTAATCGAAATATTAAGAGAGAGAGCAACCTATAATACTGAAGCTTCTAGAGGTAGAGCTCTAAAAGCTAGAGTTAAAATCCAAGAAAGATTAGAAGCCAAAAAAATTAAAGCACCATTTGTAGATATTAAACAACCGTATATCAATTTAGATACAAATAATGAAATTGAAGAAACTATTGCTTTAAAGGCTAGTGATTTTTCTATATCATTTGATGAAGTTCTTTTAGAAAATGTTAACTTTGAGATAAAATCTACTGATAAAGTAGCTATTGTTGGTACAAACGGTGTAGGAAAAACTACTTTATTAAAAGAAATATTTAAAAATAATAATAAATCTATTAAAATAAATGAAAACATTAAGCTAGCTTATTTATCTCAAATGCAAAGTGAAGTAGTAAATGAGTCTAATACAATACTTCAAGAGTTCTATGATGTTGGATTTGAGACTTATGGTGAGATTAGAAGATATGTTTCAAGATATGGTTTTGATTCAGATATACTTACACAAAAGATTGAATCTTTATCTGGTGGAGAAAAAAATATACTTCAATTAGCGAAGGTTTCTGCTAGTAAAGCAAATATGTTACTAATGGATGAACCTACAAGCCACTTAGATATTTATTCTCAAATGGCTCTAGAAAAAGCCATAGCAAATTATAAAGGTGCTATTTTAATGGTTTCTCATGATTATCATTTTATAGTTAACTGTGCGGATTATGTTTTACTTATTGAAGATAAGACAATTAGAAAAATGAGCATGCGTAAATTTAGAAAGATGATTTATGCTAATCATTTTGACAAAGACTATCTGCAAATTGAAGAAAAGAAAAAATCAGTTGAAATGGAAATAGCTTCTGCTTTAAAGGATACTGATTTTGAACGTGCAAAAACTTTATCTAAAAAGTTAGAAGATTTAATTAAATCATTTTAAATAATAATCCCTTTATAATTGACAGATTTGTCAATTTTAAGGGGTTATTTTTATCTCATAAATTAAAATCTATAGTTCACTAAATTATACAAGTCATAACTCCGTTATTTATGATACAGTTTACTACTATTTATTCTAAATAACTAGATATTAATATATGCCTAGTTATTAAATAAAATTTGTACAACACAAACCATCTTTTGAGTTATACAAATTTTATCTAATATTTATGTTATTTACATTTTTATTCCCATTATGTATTTCATTTCTTCTGTTACATCTTTCCACTCATTCTTATTAGAGTCTTTTTTATAATCTCTGTCTTCTTTTTTTAAATCAAAAGTAATATTACAATACTCGCATATATACTTATATATATCATCGTTGTTGTCATCTTTATAAACCTTTTCTAATTCTATCCTATCATTTTTCCCACAACATGGGCAAATTACTGTCTTATACTTTCTAGCGTCTACGTCTATTATCTCTTGTCTCATGTTTACTCTCCTTCATTTTATGTGATTTGAAATATTGTAAAGTTTTATTTTACTTCTTTGTTTTAAATATACCCTAAATATTTAAAATAAAACTTTGTGAAATATCGAAAATAACCTTTGTTCACATAAAATTGCATTTCACCTAGCTAGATATTTTCCAAATTACTTTTCATTTAAGACCTCATTCTTTATAAATTCTTCATTGTAATATAAGTTATATGTTGTAAATGGTGTAATTTAATTTTATAGTTATATCATATTTTTTCTATTCTCACTTCTAAACTAGTTATAAACTCATCTTCATTACTAGTCTCATATATATCAACATCATATATTTCTATAGGATCGCCTACTATCTTATAGCCATTTTCTTTTGCATAGTTATACATAGCTTTTAAATATTTTCTATTATTTTCGTATTTTCCTTTATAGGTACAACTTATGTAATCACCTTTTTTCAGGCTAAAATTAGATATTTCACTATCATCTTCTAAAAAAGCAATTACATGCTTATACTTATCTATTCTTCCTTTTACTATACTTTTACTATCAAATATAGAACCTATATTGTTGTTTCCTATTATATAAAAATTATCTTCAAGCTCTTTTCTCAGTTTTTGAATAAGATAATCTACACTTTCATTACAATCTACATTTCCCCTAACTACTAATGCTTTTCGCTCATCATAATATTTCACTTTTAATGTTTCAAAATCATTTTTGTTGATACTTTGTTCTATTACTTTTAGCCTACTTTGAATATTTCTTTTTTGATTTAGTAATATTTCTATTTTATTTTCAATTATGTTCATTTCTTCTTTTAGCATTTTTTTAGTAGACTCTATATCCCTCTTTTCAAGATATTTTTTTATTTCTTTCATAGGTATATTTAAATTTCTAAGTTCTCTTATTAAATTTAGTTTACATACATCATCTATACTATATAATCTATATCCATTTTTATCTCTAGTTGGCTTTAATATTTCAAGTTCTTCATAATATTTGATAGCATCTCTTCCTATATTGTAAGTTTTTACTAATTCTCCAATTTTATAATAGCGCTTCATGACTTTCCTCCTATAAAAAAATTCACTTCTCTCATCTCGCCAATGATGTGACACTTACTCTCACTTTTGTAATATAAATTGTCTAAAATATTTATTTATATCACTAAAATACAAATAATGAATATACTTATATGTATGTATTTATATTAAATAAATTTAACAAATCAAATCTTCTGAATATATTGATATAACTTAATTATATCCAACATTAATAATCTTAGATTTAACAATCTTTTTTATTAAAAAGTATTTGACCTGTGTATTATACCATAGTTTATAGTTATTCTTGAAGGGAGTTGATATTATGTCTACAATAGCATTAAAAAGCAATAACAAAGGCTTAAATAAAAAATTTGTTAAATATGTAATTCCTTCTGTTGCTTCCATGTGGGTTTCCGCTTTATACGTAATGGTGGATGCTATGTTTGTTAGTAAAGGAGTTGGACCAGATGCACTTGCAGCTGTTAATATAGCTATGCCTTATACAAACTTTATATTTGCTCTATCAGTTTTATTTTCAATAGGCTCATCAGCCGTTATATCTATGGAACTTGGCAACAAGGATATTAAAAATGCTAGTAATTATTTTTCTATTACAATAGTAGGGCTAGTTATAATATCTTTTATTATAACTATAATTAGTTTATTATTTTTAGATGAAATAGCCTTATTTTTAGGTGCTACACCTGGGATTTTACCTATGGTTAAAAATTATTTAAGTATTATAATTTTATTTATCGTGTTTTACATAATAAGTTATGCACTAGAAGTATTAATCAAAACAGATGGTTATCCCCATTTATCTACTATAGGAGTTATAATATCTGCTATAACAAATATAGTTCTTGACTATGTTTTTGTTTTAAAATTTAACTGGGGTGTTGAGGGTGCTGCACTTGCTACTGGCCTTGCACGTGCTTTTTCTTTTATATTTTTTATGTTCCATTTTTTTAGTAAAAATTCTAAGTTAAAAATTTGTAAATTTAAATTTGAGTTTAGTTACTTTAAAAGAATAATGACAATAGGTTTTTCAGATTGTACTACAGAGTTGAGTATAGGTATTGTTATACTTTTATTTAATCAGTGTATACTTAAATTCTTAGGAGAAGATGCTTTAGTAAGTTATAGTGTTATTTCTTATATAAACACTTTAGTGTTATCTACTATGCTTGGTATATCCCAAGGGATTCAGCCATTATGTAGTTATTATTATGGAACTAACGACAAATATGCTATAAAATATTTACTTCACCTTTCACTTAAGGTTGTTTTAGTATGTTCAATTTTAATATTTATAGGGTGTATGTTATTTGATGATTTTATAGTCCTTATGTTTATAGATAAATCTGATATGAATTTATTTAATTTTACAAAAAACACTTTTAAGATTTTTTCAGTATCTTTCTTATTACTAGGCTTCAATGTGGTTATCTCAGGATTTTTAGCATCATTAGAAAGAACTGCTGATGCTTGTATAATATCTTTAAATAGAGGTCTTTTTGCTGTGTCTTTATCTTTAATAATTATGATTTTAATATTCGGTGGTAATGGAATATGGATTTCAACAATAGCTTCTGAAGGAATAGTATTATTATTATCAATTATGCTTTTAAAGAGATTTAATAAAAATTTAGACCAACTTACTTATAACCCTACAGCTCACGAGATAAAAACTATATAATCCTATAATGTTTATATTTAACTTAAATACAATATCCTTAAACAAAAAACTATGAAATACATAATTTATAGTAATATATGTATTTCATAGTTTTTTTAATTAGTTTACTTTATAAAAGATTGTCAACAAGTTTTTTACATTCATCTTCTATATCTTCTATATACTCATGTATATATATACCATTTCCACAAGCATATACATTATCCATAGAAGTCATAAATTTATCATTAACCTCTGGTCCTGTTGTTGATGGATTTAATTTTATATTACTTCTCATGGCAACTAGACCATCAGATAACATAGGTCTTGCAAATATTAATGTATCACATTTTACTATTTCTTCTTTGTCGTCTTTGACTAGTTTAACACTCTCTATTCTTCCTTCTCCATAAATTGAATCTATTTCATAGTTATTATATACTTTATCAGTTAAACCATAAGTATCTACATCACTATCTTTAGATATTATACCAACTACATTTATATTTCTATTTTTTAACTCATCTTTTATCATATATAATGTTTTATTATCATATATAAGTATATTTTTTCCTGGTACAATATTCCCCATATTAAGTATTTTATTTGCCATACCTACAGTAAGTATTCCTGAACATCTATCTCCTACCATATCTAATGCTTTTCTTGAACCTTCTTTAGCACCATTTGCAAGTATTATATTTTTTCCCTTTATCTTTTCTATACCATTTGCTGGATTTGTGCAAAGTATTTTATTTTCATCTTCTATCTTTATTACCATTGTATCTAGTTTTATATCTATTTCACATTTCTCAAGTTCTTTTAGTAAAAACTTTTCGTAAGTTTTTCCTGTTATATATCTTTGTTTACTTATATTATAATAACTTAAATTTAAACTTCCTCCCAATACATTATCTTTTTCTATTAATAATATATTTTTTATTCCCTTTTTATAAGCTTCTATGGCGCATATTATACCGCTAGCTCCTCCTCCAATTATAATTAAGTCATATTCTCTCATAGTCTTAATCCTCCTTAAATCCAACAGCTATTGAAGATTTAGAATTTTTATTTACTTCGCTTATATCTATTCCTAATTCTTTGCTTAATATCATACTTATAGGTATCATGCATCCTGTTCCTTGGCACCCACCCATCATGGCACGAGTTCTTCTTTTTATTCCATCAAGAGTTGTTGCACCTAATGGTCTTTTTATAGCATCTATTATTTCCCCTTCTGTAACAAACTCACATTTACATATCATCTTTCCATATGATGGATTTATAGCTATTAATTTATTTTTCTCTTCTATACTTAACTCTGACATTCTAATCATTTTTTTTCTAATTTCTTTAAAGTTTTCTTTTTCCTTTAAATTAATAATATCTGATATAATGTCAACTACGTACTCACCAATAGCTGGTGCCGCTGTTAATCCTGGTGAATCTATACCTATTACATTTATAAAATTTTTACAATCTTTAACTTCTTCAATTATAAAATCTCCACCATTTATTTTAGGTCTTAATCCACTAAAAGTATTTAATATTCTATCTACCGGTATATCCTTTATAGTTTTTTTGCTTTTATATAATATTTCATCTATACCTTCTCTTGAAGTTTCTAAATTATCATTATATTTAGCATTTGGACCTACTAATAGATTTCCATCTACTGTAGGAGTTACTAATACACCTTTACTTAATTTACTTGGAACTTGAAATAGAGTCTTTTCACATAAGTTACCTGAAACTTTATCAAATAAACAGTATTCTCCTTTTACAGGTTCTATTTCATATTTAATCTCACTAACTAGATTGTTTAAATGTGCACCACATAATCCTGATGCATTTACAACTATTTTACTTTCTATTACTTCTTCATCTTCTAAATGTATTTTATATATATTATTTTCTAATTTTATATCTACAACAGCTTTTCCTAGTATAAAATCAACTCCATTTTCTACTGCATTTTCAGCAAAAGCTAAAGCCATTTCATATGGGCTTACTATACCTGATGTCTTTACATGTAAAGCCCCTAATACATCTTTATTTATATTTTTTTCTATACTTAAAACTTTTTCTTTGTCTAAAATTTCTAATCCCTTAACTCCTATTTCTTCTCCATTAGACTTTAATTTTTTTATACTTTCTAATTCTTCTTCATTAAAAGCCAATACTAAAGCTCCATTTCTTTTAAAAGGAAATTGTAATTTATTAGCTAAATCATCCATCATTTCATTTCCTCTTAGATTTAGCTTAGCTTTTAAAGTACCTTTTTTCTCATTGTATCCACCATGTATAATACCACTATTAGCTTTTGATATTCCTTCAGCTACATCTTTATTCCTATCTATTATAGCTACATCTAAGTCGTATTTTGATAATTCCCTAGCTATAGCACAACCTACTACTCCTGCCCCTATTACAGCAATGTCTTTCATATTAGTTCCTCCTTTGTAAAGAGCATTTTAATTTTTTCAATTGTTTAATTTATAACTATATTATATTATTACTATTTTCATAAGTAAAATTGATAATAATAATGATAACCATCAATATTTTTTATGTATAAAAGTAAAATGAAAAGTGTAATCATATAATAATTTCTTATTAAATAATTACACTTTTTATTTTAGTCATTTATCTCTAATTGTCCATACTCTTTATCGCTTTTACTTATCATCTCATGACTAAATTCTTTTACTTCTTTAGTTTTAGCATTCACAGTTATTTCATATTTTTCATTACCTTTTACAAGTACTCCTTTATATTCATCACCATCATGATCTTTATCTAAATGAATACTTTTTATAGTAGCATCAGGAACTTTTTTTAACATTATATCCTTAGCTTCTTTTTCACTTATTAGTTTTTCGCTACTGTTATTTGTTTTATTGTTTGTATTATTATTTTGAATAATTTCTTGCTCATATTCAACTATATCACCAGTTTTTGCATCTACATCTACTTCATAGACTACATTATCTTTAGATACTTTTGAATTATATTTTGGTGTATCATCATTTTCATAGGCTATCTCTACTATATTTCCATTTGGTACTTTTTGTAGTATTATTTCTTGCGCTTGTTCTTGTGATAAAACGGCATCACTATTTCTCATTAGCCAATAACTTAATCCAGCTCCACATATTACAATTACCCCTAGCCCTATGGCTACTGATTTATTAAATTTCATGATATTACTGTTATAAAAATTATAACAGTTTCACCTCCTCTATGTCTTATCAGTATAATTCCTTATTATTAGATATATAACCATTTTTTACATATTCAAACATATTTTTATTTCTATAGACTATAATCTTGATTTTATAGCTTTTCAATATACAAATAGTGCTATATCCTCTTTATATAATTTTAGATATAGCACTAAAGTATTTATTAGATAGAATATTTTTTCAAATCTTCAATAAATTTTATAACATTTTCTTTTTGTGTTGCCCAAGATGTAACGAGCCTTATACATGAACTATTTTCATCTATTTCACTCCATAGACTAAATGAATAATCTTCTTCTAGCTTTTCTATAATTTCATTTTTAAATATTGGGAATAATTGATTAGATGGTGAATCTACCAAAAATTTATATCCTAATTCACTAATTTCTTTTTTTAATATATCTGCCATGTCATTTTCATGCTTACCTATTTCAAAGAATAAATCATCTTTAAATAACTCTAAAAACTGTATGCCAAGTAATCTGCCCTTAGCCATCATTGCACCTTTTTGCTTTATATTAAATCTAAATTCTTCTTTTAATGAATCCTTACATATAACTAAAGCCTCTCCAAATAATGCTCCATTTTTAGTTCCACCTATGTAAAATGCATCAGTTAAATATGAAATCTCACTTAAAGTTAAGTCATTTTCTTTAGCACATAATGCAGAACCTAGTCTCGCACCATCCATATACAATAATAAATTATTTTTTCTACAAACATAGCTTAATTCTTCTAGCTCGCTTTTAGTATATATTGTTCCTATCTCTGTTGAATTAGATATATATACAAGCTTAGGTTTTACCATATGCTCATCAGTATGTTCTTTAAGCACTGATAATATATCTTCTTTTTTTAACTTGCCATCTATAGATTCAACAGAAATAACCTTATGCCCAGTTGATTCAATTGCTCCTGTTTCATGTACTAATATATGACCAGTATTAGCCGATATTACTGCCTCATAAGGTCTTAAAAATGCAGATATAGCTGTTAGATTAGTTTGAGTTCCACCACATATAAAATGTATATCTACATTTTCATTTTTTAACTTTTCTTTAATTAATTCACTCGCTTTTTCACAGTAAGTGTCTTTTCCATAACCTTCACTTTGTTCTAAGTTAGTTTTTACTATTGCCTCAAGTATTTTAGGATGTGCCCCTTCACTATAATCATTTTTTAAACTATACATATTTCCCCCTATTTGTGTGGATAATTATACTTTACTTAATTCTACCATTTATTAAATATTTTTCATATACAGTAAATATGTTTAATAAAAATTTGTTTCTCTTAAAATATGTGTCAGCAAATCATCTCAAAATACTTTTTTACATTTTATGATATATTTACATATCTTATATGTATGAGTTATCAACAGTTTTATTCTTAGTATTAAATCCTTGTACATAAAAAGTACTCTCTATATCTATTAAAAATTATAGAAATCACTTTTTATTATTTAAGCTATATTTAATTTTTCAATAATTTCACTTTCAAGCATATCTATATCCTTTTTATCTAAGTAAATTCTATATAAACTTATTATTAATGATTTTTCTAAGTCATTTTTAGAAGTTTCAAAAATATTTTTATAAACCTCAAATAAGTCTTCTTCATTTAAATTTGGATTTAACTTTTCTAACAATTTTTTTATTAAAATAGACTTATCTTTAGAACTTCCACTTATTAATATAGTAAAGTTTATATTTGTAAAAATATCATTTTGCTTACTTAAAAATTCTTCAATACAACTTAAATTCATCTGTTTATTTATATAATTAATTCTCATCCAAAAATAATTATTTTTTATTGTTATTGTTTCTATATCCTTCTTACTTATAGTTCCTTGAACTATTGAATCTAGTGTCTCATTATCAAAATCTACATATTTTTTTATAATGTTTTTCATATCATTTTTAATTCTATATGGAAACACCATATTCATAGCTAACCAAGCAACTATAGCTGCAATTAAAACAAATATTACTCTATCCTCTAATAATTTAAATATAACAGCACTTGGTTGAAGCATTTTTACAGCTAATATAGCAGTCATAGTTGTAAATATACATCTTATATTATATTTTTTTATAGATAAGGCAAAATATAATGCTATTAAAAACACGGCTCCGATTAGTATTATATTTTTGTCTATCACCCTGTATATTAATTCAAATATTATAGCACCTACAACTGTTCCTACAACTCTATCAATAGCCTTTTTACTTCCTTGTTCTGCATATGGAAGCAATATTAAAGCTAATGAAAGTACTATCCACTTACCTTCGTATATATTAAAATAACCTACTATAAACACAAATATAGAAATTACTAAAGATGCCTTTAAGGCTATATTAAATCTTAGAGATGACATGTTAAAATTATTTTTAAATATATCTATATTTGATTTTAACTTTTTTTGTAAATTTAATCTCTTTCTTATCTTCTCACCTCTAGATTTATCTTCTATATATCTACAAGTTTCATCTATAGCTAACCTTAAGTTATAGTAATTATATCTAGCTAAATTACCTTCTATATTTTCTAATTCTAATTCATTATAGTATTTTCTAAATGTAATTTTTATATCTTTTATATCTTTTTTACCTAAAATATATAAATTTACGTCTTCAAGAATACATTTTAATTTTAGTAATCTATCTTCATATATTTCATTTTCCTTTATATAACTTAGGGTAGTATTTATTTTTTTTAATAGTATTACTATTACTTCTAATATATATATATCATCTAATTCTTTACTAGATTTTTCTATAACCTCATATATATTGATTTGTATAGTTTTAAGTAAGATACTTACTTTTTTGTTTTCATCTTTTATATTTTTATTATCTAATAATAAATCTATCTCTTTTTTTATTAAGTCTATAGCACCTGTAATTTGCTTATCAGTAACTTTATAAAAATTATATTTAGTTATTATATAATATAAAGCCATTATCACAAATGATGAAAATATAAGAGCTAATATTCTTTTAGGCATCTGTGAAAATGTTACTGGATAATAAAGTAAAAGTATATATAACATCATAAATCCAGCAGTTTTTGGCGTTTTAAGTTCATAGCTAAATCTATAATATATCCAAAAGCTTAAAATCAAGCTAACTATATATGCTAAAAAAATATCTAAACTTGCAATATAAGCTGCAACTCCTATAACTATTTGTATCAAAGATAATATGATTATTCTTCTTGGAACATTTATTGTGTGATTCTCCCCAAACATGCTAGCTGCTATAGAAACTGTCGCAATTCCTATTAAAACATTTTCTTTTCCAAATATCATAAATGAAAATATAGCTATTGCAGATATAAGAAATATTTTCATATTTTTTATTTGTTTTTTAATGTCAATTTTCACTTTCATCACCTTCTTATAGAATTTACGTACTTCTTTAAGTATAAATCAAAAATTTTATTTATAATATATTTTTAGTTTTTTTTCTAATTTTTAGATTATTAATTAAATTCCAACTCTATTTTATGCAAAAAAATCTAAGCAACTTTATAATTAATATAAATCATTTGTATATAAAAAAAGTACTTACTATAAATTTTATAGAAAGTACTTTCTTCTTTAATACTGATGACTTAACTCTCCTTTAGTATTATAATCATCATATAATTTCTTTTTTCTTTTCATAAATATAAACACACCAATCATTAGTATTCCCTTAATTATACTACTTATAGTTATACTCCACCAAACTCCAGTAAGTCCAAGTAAGCTTGGATTTGATATTAAGTAAGCTGTTGGTACTCTAAGTCCTGTAAATATAATACTTATTATAGATGGTATTGAAGTTTTACCAAGTCCTTTAAAAGCTCCTGATGTTATTATTTCTATACACATAAACAATTGAGAATATCCAAGTATTTTAAGATAAATAGTTCCTTCTTTAATAGCCATTTCTTCTTGTATAAATATAGTAAATACCTGCTTTCCTAAAAAGACTAATATTAAAGTATTTATAAATCCAAGTATTATAGCTAATATTAAAGTTAACTTAAATCCTTTATTAACTCTATCAAACTTTTTAGCTCCATAATTTTGCCCAATAAAGCTAGATAAAGATGAGGATAAACCTTCTGCTGTCATCCAGGATATAGACTCTATTTGAGACCCTACCTTTTGAACAGCTACTGCTACTGGTCCAAATGACGCCACAACCACTCCTAGTAACATAGAAAATCCTGTAAACAATCCACTTTGTAGAGCTACTGGAAGCCCTACTTTGTATAGTATTTTATAATATGTTATTTCTATATTTCTAAATAGTTTTATTTTAAAATATCCATAATCATCCTTTTTTATTCTATATATAAATAAAGATGTAACTACTATTTGTGCTACGACTGTTGCAATAGCAGCTCCTGCTACTCCAAGTTTAGGAAAACCAAACAAACCAAGTATAAGTATTGGGTCTAGTATAATATTAGTTATAAGACCTACCGCATTTATTTTAAATGGAGTTTTACTATTACCCATTCCATTAAATATAGCTGTAAATACTGGATTTATAAAATAAAATATCATTCCTAAAGATACTATATATAAGTATGTTCTAGACATATCTATAACTTTTATATCGCCTAATCTAAAAAATCCTATTAATCCTTTATTAAACACTATTAAAAATGATGTATATAATGTTGATAGTATAATATTTATTTCTATAGCTGATTTTATATAAGATCTCGTTTTATCAAGATTTCCTTCACCAATACTTTGTGCAACTTTAACTTCCCCACCAATTTTGGATATCATTACAAATGCCATAGCTAACCAAGGAAAAAATCCTGCTGTTCCAACTGCTGCAACTGCACTACTACCAGCCTTGCCGACCCAGATCATATCTATCATGTTATAAGCCATTTGTATAAATGACGTCCCCATTATAGGAAGTGCTAACTTTATTAATTTATCTAATATCTTACCATTAGTTAAATCTATTCTCTTTTCCAAATATTTCACCTCTTTTGTAAACAAAATAAACTAGATTAATATCACTTAATAGTATGTATTTTTAAATATAACTTAAATAAAAAGCATATTTATAAAAGTATATCAGAAATTTTTTTATTTTCAATATAATTAAATTATTTATACATATTTTTAATATATTTTCTATTATAGTAAATAAAGCCTTAAAGTGGTTAAATATTATTAAATCCAACTTTAAGGCTTTTTGCTATTTACTTATTTATACTATATGTTTCATTTCCTCGTAATGTTTTATGTATATTTTTTTCTAATATGACCTTTCCTCTTGATAAGATTTTAATATTATCAACACTCCAATCATCACCATTAGTAACAAAATTATTTTTTCTTATCCAGAAGTTATTTATCTTACTTAAATCAATATTTTTTCCATCTTTAAGCTTTATTATATAATTATCTATTTGACCTTTTTCAAAATCATTTCCTGCATTATCTAACTTCCATTCATATTTTTTATTATCAGAAGTTTCAAATCCAAAATATACGAAATCATCAGTTCCTGCATATTTTTCATTTGAAGTTTTTAAAATAACATTAAATTCGTTTAAGTTCTTAGTATCTGAAGAATCTATTATAGTATTAGATACTTCATTTAAAAATCTATATATAAGCTTAGCTGAACTGATCTGAGAGTTTTTCATAGATTCTACTGCCGAATATTCCCAATCTTTTGTTGAATTTTTCATTGTTGAATAACCATAATATAAATTCTTAGCTTTTTTTGCATATTCATAAGAATTTTCACTCATCCAAGCATCAAAATCTTTATTTTCTAATGCATATTTATAAGCACCATTTTCTGTATTATAATTCATTGAATCTATTGCATAATTTTCTTTTCGTTCTTCAACATAACTTTCAAACTTTACATGTCCTATACTATCAACAGCTGTAATATTGGCTGCATGATAAGGAGTATTCAGATCTCCAAGATAATGTAATCCTTGTCCTAATAAAAAAGTAGCTTCTTTATAATTACCTTTTTCCCACTCATTTTTTGCATCAGTTGTAAATTTTCTAACTTGTGATTCTGCATTATCATATATAGGTGATGCCACATACCACTTATTATCAAGTGTAAAATTATTTTTAGTATCTGGATCCCAAAAATGATCTTGATATAAATCATAAGCATTTGGATCATAATCTGGATATGTCGATCCAAGTTGTAAGTCTCTTAAGTTAGATTTTAGAATATCAAGATTTGACTTTAATAATTGAGGTTCTGATTTGCTTAAATCTTTTTCAATCATTTTAACTGCTTGAGTTGCAATTAAAGCGTGCGTTCCTGTCCCATCTTTTTTACCATCCCAAGCATAAGATGTTGAACCCATAGCTACAAATAACATTGAAATTACAAATGCTTTTGCGCTATTTTTCTTTATATTTCTTATCATAGCCTTGTTTTACCTCCAAATATCAAAATACTTTATAATTAAAAATATATAAAAACGCTTTCTCTTTCAATATTTTTGCATATTTTGTAACTTTTTGTAATTTTTTATAATTTTTTGTATTTCTTCAAGGTAAAATCATTATTTTAAATAATAATTAAAGTGAGGTATAATAACCTCACTTTAATTACATTCTTCACTTTTTTTATTGTACATAAACATATAAAACGATGCGCTAAATATTACAAAATATCCAAATACGCTAAACTTATCGGGAAATACACTAAATAATACTACACTTATTATTGCAGAGAATATTATATTAGAATAATCAAATATAGATATCTCTTTAGCTGGCGCATATTTATAAGCCCAAGTTACACCAAATTGGCCTACAGTCGCAAATACCCCTGCAAGAAGTAAATACATAAGTTGTATCATACTCATTGGCTCATAAGTCATAATCATTATCGGAAATATTACAACTAATGAGAATAAAGAAAAATAAAATACTACAGTCGCTCCATTTTCTTTTTTACCTAATACCCTAAGACAAGTGTATGCTGATGCCGCACATAAAGCACCTGCTACACCCACAATTGATGGTAACATTTCTAAATCAAATGTTGGTTTTATTATAAATAAAGCTCCTACAAATGCCACTAATACAGCAGCTATTTGATTAGTTTTTATCTTTTCTTTTAAAAATAACGCAGAAAATATTATAACAAAGAATGGACTTAACTTATTTAACATATTGGCATCTGATAACACCATTCTATCTATTGCATAATAATTAAATATTATACCAAGTGTTCCAAATGCTGATCTTAAGTTTAATAATCTTCTATTTTCCCTACTTCCAAAATAACTTTGTTTTGCTTTTGTAACCATTATAAATGCTACTACACAAGAAACTAAATTTCTAAAAAATGTCTTTTGAAAAGTTGGTAAGTCTCCTGCTAATTTTATAAAAGCCGACATCATAGCAAATCCAAATGCCGAAACTATTATACATATTATACCTTTACTTCTGTTACTTAACTCTGCCTGCACGATATACCTCCTATGTAATTTTTTTATTTATCTTTTGTATGCAATTATTTATTATATATTAAAAAAAACTATCTAGCTAGTTTTTTATATAATCTCATAATCATAGTCCAACGTTACATTACTTGTGTTTATATTATATAAATTATATTCTTCTCCAAAAAAAGTCAGTAATATTTTTTTACCTTCAAATGGTTCTAAACCTCCATTTATGTCTATTCTCTTAAAAATCTTTTTAGCAAATACTCTGCCAGTAGCATCTTTTAACTCAATCTTAAAGCTATTAATATCATTAATAGTATTTTCTGTTAAGTTTAGTAAATATCCATTAAGGTATAAAGTATTTTTTTCTTCAAATATATTATTTACTATTAAATTCATACTATCTTTCTTTACCTTAAAGTTTCTTGCAGAATAAATACTATTTCTATTTAAATAATTACCTTTTAAATTTTTAAAGTCATAATTATTTACATCTTTTTCAGTAATAAATTTATTATATCTTTGTCTTTTCCTATAATTATAATCGGTAAGTAATAATCCTTTATATATGTTTTTTATATTTGAATCTATTAAGTTACTATACGTTTGTATAATACCTAATGTATCTGCATTAGATATTCCGACTACTCTTTGTTGTATTAAGAGTTCATAATAATTATTGTAAATTTGCTTTGTGGGAAAAATTCCATTTGGTGCATCTACATATGCGTCAACTGCATTTTTAAGCTTACTATTAGGTAAATATAAATACTCCAGATATTCTTTTTCTTTTGATGAAATATCTATTGTATATTTTTTCTTTCCACAATTTACGCTTACCTTATAATCATCTTTAAAAGTTGCGCTACAATTATTATTTTTATAAAATATATCTTGGTTAAATATCTCTATTAATTTACCATCTTCATATTTATATATAACTCCAATTTCAAATCCTCCAGACCCCCCGAATCTGCCTCTAACCATTATTTCTGATTTATTGTCTCCTGTAAAATCTCCTAAAAATAGTTGCATATTATAACCAGAATATTTGATATTAACAGTAATAGGATCACTATTTTCTGATTTTAAAGTAAGGTCTATATTATCGACATAGGGGATTCCTTCAAAAGGATATACTCCTACTAATATTACTTCATCTTTTGAGTTTACTTT
The DNA here is from genome assembly GCF_015669105.1 of Romboutsia sp. D33t1_170424_H2. Lineage (NCBI taxonomy): Bacteria > Bacillati > Bacillota > Clostridia > Peptostreptococcales > Peptostreptococcaceae > Romboutsia > Romboutsia sp. D33t1_170424_H2. The sequence continues at coordinate 55,691 of NZ_JADOZQ010000004.1, forward strand.
ACTTATATTCCCATAACTGCTATCTATTAAAACTTTCTTTGTAAGGCTTTCCATGGCTACTCCCCCCCTAAACTATTTTACTCTAGTTATAATATCTTATGAGACTTTATATATTAATGTTATATTTAAAATACACATTATAAACTTACACAAATTAATATACTAGTCAAATTACTTGGCATATATTATAAAGTTATTTTATTAATAAAATTTTTATATTTTGTATATATAAAGTTTTCCTTCTTAGCCTCGTGGTCTTTATCATCTAATATTCTCATATGATAAGCATATATTGCATATTCACCTAGTTTATCTACTAATTTATTGTTTACATATGCCCCAACAAAAGCTCCTATTCCTGGCACTAACTGAAATAACTTTGCTAAATCAATGTAATCTCTATACTCTTGTTGAAAGCTTCTCCAATCAAATGCATTAATATCATCAGATAACTTATGTTTAAAATCATCAAAGCATTCCATATTTTCAAATACATAGTTTACATGCTCTTTACTTGAAAAAGCAAGCTGAAATATGTTTAATATATATAATCTTTCTTTATAATCATTTGTATCAAATCCATATATGCTAGCAATTTCATAAATAAGCTTTATTTTTATACTAAGAAGTAATGGAAAGTCACAAAGCCCTATAAATATGCCTCCTGCCCCTGTTCCAGCACCTTCTATCATAGCAGTTCTCTTATAAATTTTTATCTTTTCAAGAGCTAGATTATCTCTTTCTTCTAAAGATATATCTAGTATAGTTTTTTTAGTAGTATACTTAGACCCAAATAAAACCATTTTAGTCATATTTTTTATAGCTACAGTTAATATTTCGTGGTACTTTTGAGGTAAAACGGAATTTATTTTATTTTGAGTTTCTTTTGATGCTTTATCTATTATAGATGGTTTTTTTCGTATTTTCTTTTTCCATTTTTTTAATTCTTTTAGTTTAATCTCATTATAATTTTGCATTTTTTCACCTATTTAAAATTTATATTATTTATTTACATAATATATTTATTATACATATAGATTTTTAATATTACTATGTACTTATTTTTCCAAACTAAACAAGCTAGTTATCTAACTAGCTTGCTTAATTTCTTATTAAATTATATTAATCCAATTGTTGTATATCTTAATGCTGTGTTCCATCCAATCTACACTTATTCCTTTGTTCATATCATCTTCAATAAAATAATTTTTAGGTATATCTATATATATTTTTTTATTTCTATCCCTTAAATATTCTCTTTTCAAGCATTCTTTATCATACTCATGATGTCCAAATATATAATAGTCATTGTACTTCCCTTTTATAATATGCTCTATACCTTCATCTGTTGTCGATAGTATTTTTATAGATTTACAATTTTTTAAATCCTTCCTATTTAATATAGTGTGCCTAGAATGAGCACATATAAAACCATTATTTATATTTTTGAGTATTTCATCATCACAAAGTATATTATGTTTATATACTCCAAATATCTTCTTATCGAGTATCTCTTTGTTTATTCCATATATATGATTTAAACAAGCCTGCGCTCCCCAGCATATACTTAACATACTTTTTAAATTTTTAATAGAATAATCAAATATATAATTTAATTCATCTATATATTTAACCTGTTTGAAATCTATTTTTTCAATAGGAGCTCCTGTAACTATAAGTCCATCTAAATCATCTTTTACTTCATCAAAGGTATAATAATTTTTCATCAAATATAGTCTATTACAATTTTTGTATACATGCGTTTTAAGCCTTATAAACTTTATATTTATATCCTCATTCATTTTTGAAAATAACTCTAATAAATGAGCTTCTGTCTCTACTTTATTAGGCATAAGATTTAATATACCTATAGTTTTATAATGAGGACTGATCTTACCTAAACTAGATTTTCTATATAGCTTTTTATTATAAATTTTGCTTTCTATTATACAATTATCTACAAATTTGGCTCCATTTATTTTTTTACAAAGATATACAGTCATATTATATTTCCTTAAGTGCTCTATCAAAGTCATTTATTAAGTCATCTATATTTTCTATTCCAACAGATACTCTAATCATCTCTAAACTAACTCCACACTTTATCTTATCTTCATCAGACAACTGGCTATGAGTAGTACTAGCAGGATGAAGTACTGATGTTTTATTAAATCCAAGATGTATTGCCAAATCTACTAATTTTAAAGATTTTATAAAAGTCTTAGCTTCATTTATTCCACCTTTTATACCAAATGTTAATATTCCACTTCCACCTTTTAAGTAAGTTTTTACTTTCTTATAATCTTCTCTACTTTCTAAGTATGGATAGTTTACCCAGCTTACTTTTTCATGATTTTCTAAATACTTTGCTAATACTAAAGTATTTTTACTATGTTTTTTCATTCTAAGATGAAGTGTTTCCACTCCTAGATTACTTAAAAATGCATTAAAAGGGCTCATTGTGCTACCTAAATCTCTAAGCAGTGATGCTCTTAACTTTGTTATATAAGCACTTTCCCTAAATTCCTCAACATATTTAATATCATGACAACTAACATCTCCATCACTTAATAATGGATATTTCCCATTATCCCAATTAAAATTACCACAATCAACAACTATTCCTCCAAGTGCCACTGCATGACCATCTATATATTTTGATGTAGAATGTATAACTATATTTGCACCAAAATTTATAGGATTACATAAATACGGGCTTGCTACTGTATTGTCAACTATAAAAGGAATATCCCCCTTTTTAGCTATTTCACTTAATTTCTTAAAATCTAATATATCTAGTCCTGGATTTCCTATAGTTTCTCCATATATAGCTTTAGTATTTTCATCTACTAAGGATAGTATATATTCTTTATCATCATTATTGGATACAAATTTTGTTTCTATTCCAAAACTTCTAAGAGTTATATTAAATAAATTATAAGTTCCACCATATAGTGATGATACTGATATTATATTGTCTCCACTTTTGCATATATTTAAAATAGCTAAAAGCACCGCCGATTGTCCTGAACTAACTGCAACTGCTCCGACGCCACCTTCAAGATATGCTATTTTTTCTTCAAAATTTGCTACTGTTGGATTGCTTATTCTACTATACATATGGCCATCTGCTTTTAAATCAAATATATCTGCCACTAAGTCTGGATCTTCATATTTGAAGGTTGTACTTTGAACCAAAGGATACACCATAGGCTCCCCAACATTTGGTTTATATCCCCCTCTTACACATAAAGTTTACTTGTTATAATTTTTCATAAAAAAAGCCCCCTTTTATCTAGGAAGCCTTTTATTAACGCAACAAATCAATATGCCTTTTATCTCTCAGGAAAACTCCTGCAGGATTTAGCACAATTCTAACTAAGTTAGCTGTTGCCAGGCTTCATAGGGCCAGTCCCTCCACCATTCTTAATAAAAGACTTTCTATTTATTTTTATTATTTAATAAGTATTATATATTATAATTATCGAAATTATAATTTAATAAATTAATTTATATATATTTATATGTATATGTTCATAAAATATTTTATACTATAACTTACCATTTTTGCTTAATTATTGATTATTCCAAATTACTATATTCTATAAAATTTTGTCTAGTTTTGAGCTTTTACTACATATTTATTTCTAACCTCTTTAGGTAGAATATTCCATACATAAACTGCTAAAGAGAAATCTAACATACTATGTATTATAGTTCCAACTCCTATTAATCCTATAACAGATACTAAAAAACCTTGATTATAAAATCCTTCCGAAAGGTTTGATGAAAAATAAAAAGGTATAATTACTAAAACTTCTCCAATAGCATGAATTAATCCTATAACAAATGAATATCCTAAAGAACTTTTTATACTCTTTATAAGATCCCTATTTTTGTTTAAGTAAATACACCCAATACTAACAAATAATAAATGACTTAGTGCTCTAATTACAATTGGTAATGGGAAACCACCAAATAAAAAACCTATTGTAGTTCCAAGTGTTACAAATAGAGCAGTCTTTGATGATATAAACATAGCTATAAATATTGGTATATGACTAGCTAATGTAAAAGATGCCGGTTCTAATATTATTTTAATTGGTGAAAACATTGGTATAATAATTCCCATTGCACATAAAAGTGCTGATAATACAATATTTTTAGTTCTCATATCTCTCCTCCAAATATATTTTTTAATTTAGTATATTTAATTCATATTACATGTGTCTTTACATATATATTTACAGTTTAGTGACTAAATTTATAATTGTCAAATACTTTTTTATGTTTATTCATTTAAGCTTGCTTACATATATAAAATTAATTTATTCATATTTATAATTTTTTAATATTGATAATATCAACTAATATGCTATAATTTACATAAATTTTCAATGAGTGGTGATATTATGAATGAATATATTGGAATAATCATAAGAAATCAAAATGATAAGTTTTTACTTTGTGATGGAAGCTTTTATATAAAAACTAGATTAGATTCTAATAGGGATATTGAGGATATAATAAAAACTGAAATATATAACGTATTAGAAAAAGACATATTTAAGATAAGAAAAATTTTTGAAGAAAAAATCATTCATAGATATGAAGAAATAACACTTTACTTAGTTGATGTTGGAGTTTATACCAATGACTACGATTTTATATCAATAGACAAGATATTAAGTGAAATTATAAATTTTGATGATAAAAACTATTTTAATGAATATATATTAAAACCTGAAGAATACTCTAATATACTCTCAACTACATTTACTTTGCTTATGCTTGTTATCACAGTTAATATATTTCATTTACCACAATTTATACACAATATTTCTTCATATACTCTAAGTGGATTTTCACTTATTTTTATATATGCAATATTTAATAGATACTTAAAATCAAATTTAATAACATACTTATCTTACTTTAAATTTAATGTTAAAATTGCTAACTATATAACATCACTTTTACTAGTTATATATTGTATAATAACTTTATTTTAAATACTAGCTATATATATATGAATCTATAATCAAATTTTTAAGTAAAATATAGCACAAAAGCTACTTTAATTTTATATAATCTAAGGATTTTCTATTCTTTTACTACCAATTCATTCTTTACTTTATAAAGATTAAGCAGTATAATAATGCCAAATACATCAATTTATAATTTTTTATAAAATAAATATATAATAATAATTTTATAACCAATATAGACTTAACTAATAAAATTTATAGGTTACTTATCTTATTTCTTAAGCCATACAAATAAATTCATTTCAAAACACTTTACAAAAGACAACTTTAGGAGGATGACTTATGTGTTTAAAATTAAGAAAAATAGCAATAGTAGGTACGGGACTAGTTGGATCTAGCTGTGGATTTGCACTAGTTAATCAATGTGTATGTGATGAACTTTTAATGATTGATATAAATGAAGAAAAAGCTAAAGGCGAAGCTTGGGATTTAACTCACGGAGTAGAATTTATGTCTCAAAGAACTAAAATAAGACAAGCAACATTTGCAGATTGTAGTGATGCTGATATTGTTATATTTACTGCAGGACCAGCACCTAAACAAGGTCAATCTAGACTTGATACTTTAGAAGTTAGTGCTTCTATATGTAACTCAGTAATTAAGGAAATAATGAAATCAGGATTTGATGGTTTCTTTGTAGTTGCTTCAAATCCAGTTGATATAATTTCATATCATATATGGAAGTTATCTGGACTTCCTAAAAACAGAATAATAGGAACAGGAACTACCATAGATTCATCAAGATTAAAAAACTTCTTATCTAAATATTTAGATGACGTAGACACAAGATCTATACATGCATATTCTATGGGTGAACATGGAGATTCTCAGATGGTTCCTTGGTCAAATGTTAGCATTGCAGGTAAACCTCTTCTAACCCTAATTGAAGAAAATGAAAAACTAAAAAAAGAAATAGATTTAGATTATTTAGTAGAAAAAACTGCTAAAGCTGGTTGGGAAGTATATAATAGAAAAGGTACTACTTACTATGGTATAGCTTCAGCAGTTGTTGGAATCATAAAATCAATATTTAGTAATGAAAGAAGAATTTTACCAGTTTCAGCTTTACTTGAAGGTGAATATGGAGAGACAGATGTGTATACAGGAGTCCCAACTATAATAGGTATAAATGGAGCTGAAAAAGTTATAGAAATTGATATGACTGAAGAAGAGAAGACTAAGTTTAAACATTCAAATAATATACTAAAACAATATTTAAAAAGCATTGGATATTAATTTATATATCTTAATAAAAAGTAAGGAGGAACGAATCGTTCCTCCTTACTTTTTATTAAAATTATATAGTTTTGTCTTATTTATAAAATACAATTTAGACTAATATAAATACCCTTTTTCAGTTAAAGAGGTTATAACTTGCTTATAAGTTTTTTCATCTTTGCACTTTATCGTGTGAAGATGTACACCATCTGTTAAATGAGATAGAGGGCTAGTTTCTTTTGAATTTAACTTGTTTATAAATTCTTTTACATCTCTTCTACATTCTAAGTGCAGATTGCCACTAATTTGACCATATATACTATGCTCTACTATTACCTCCTCAACTATAACACCTTCATCAACTATAGTATTTAATTCATCTTCTATATCTTCTTTATCATGCTTACAAGCTATAGTTTTTATTATATAATTGTCTTCTTTATTGTCATTTAATATATACCCTCTTGGAGTAGATATAATATGGATGCCACTAGCTCTAAGAAGAGCAACATCTCCTACTATAACTTGTCTACTTACATTAAGTTCACTTGATAGTTTTGATCCACTCACAGCTTTATTTTTATTTTTTAGTAGATTTAATATCTTATCTCTTCTATCTGAACCTGTCATTTTAATACCTCTTTTCATATACATGCTATTTTTATTATATCTTAATAAATGTTGCTTATCTATAAAATAATATAAAATATCTATAGCAAAACTACATTTAATTCATAATAAAAGTCTGAGTATAATACCCAAACTGTTATTATTTATATAATATAATTTTAATATATTTAACAGTAAACTCTTTAATTTATTATGCCAATTTAATCACTGTACCATCTTTAGTATCTTATTATAATTATATATATTTTTTTCTTATTTAATATATAAATTTGATACTATTAACTACAACCAGTGCATCCATGGCAGCCTGCACCTTGAGGCATATTATCAACATTTATTATAAATCCGTTAGGTGTTTCTATAATTGTCACATCTTTATATTTCTCATACTCTAACTTATCCATAACAAAATGTAGTCCATCTATAAAATACTCCACATCGGATTCTTCTTTTTCATCTAATGCTAGATTAAATATTGCTCCGCTACATCCAAATCCTGCAAAATATATTCTTATTGTGCCCGGTTTATCTTTATTTTTTTTCTATTATACCTTTTAATAAATTTATTGCAGATTGTGGTAAATTTACCTTCATATCTAGTACCTCCATCTATTTATATATACTTATACTTATTCAATAAATAGATTATTGATGTTATTTAAAACTAAAAATTGATTGGTAATAATGAATTAATAACTAAGACTAAATATAAAAGTATAATAATGATATTTAACCATTTATATATGAACAATATAGCTATAAACTCTCGAATCAGCGCGCTTGGGAGAAAATAAAAAGCTGTAGGAGCTCCTACACCATTTGCCTTTAATCCAACCTTACGAGCAAATATTGATGCACGGAATACATGATAATTATTAGTTACAAAAATACATTTATAATTACCTGATTTATCCATGATTGCCTTAGAAAACTTCATGTTCTCATACGTTGTTGTGGATTTATCCTCAGCAATAATATCTTCATTATTTATACCTTGTGATATTAAGTATTTTTTCATAGCATATGCTTCTGAAACTAACTCATCTGGACCTTGACCTCCAGATACAATTATCTTAGGTAAATTCCCTCTGTCTTTTTGATCTTTATATATATCAATTCCTTTATCTAATCTACTTTTTAAAAGAGGTGGTACTCTATCTCCAATCAATCCAGAACCAAGAACTATTATATAATTTATATTGTTTCTTACTGGTATCACTTGGTATATATATGAATAAATTAAATAGCTTATAAACATAAATCCTAAATATACTGACATTACGATTATTGATATAATAACCATATAAGTAAACATATTTAATTTATTACCATGATATATCAACACGTAACTAAGAAATATCATAATAAATATATATACCTATAATTAGCGAAAGAAGATTTGCTAACTTTTTCCCCTCTTTTTTTATCATACTTCTTCCATTTTTAATAAATAAAAATGCACATATTACTACTAATATAGGTATTAACCCATAGACTATTAAAAGTATTAAAGTGTTAGCAATATTACTTTTATCTGATAAAGTTGCTAATGTATAAAAAGTTATTCCTAAAAATCCAATTATTAATATAAGCCCTGTTAGAAAACTTCTTTTTTCTACTAGAAATAAAATTGTACCTGATAAAATTATGATTATACTAGTAAACAATAAGGTATTCATATTCATCCTTTCTGAATAAAGATACTTTTTTATCTTTTTCTAAATCTTACTATTTATTTAGAAAAAAGATAAAATATATCATTTTCATTATTATTTGAGAATAATTTATTCTCTTTTATCTGTAATATAGCTTTATCTGATTTTGAATTTTCTTTAAATTCATATCCTTTAACTGTAACTATTTTATTTTCACTGTCTTTTTCTAATTTGTTATACAAATTATCACTTATAATAATTTGACTTTTGAATAGACCTGTAATTAATATTTTTTTATCTACTACACCCACTACTTTCAAATTGTCGTTTTCTACTTTATAATTAGTTAATTCTTTTAACTCATTCATATACTTAAAGTTTTTTATACCATCATATCTTGGTATTATTGCGGCTTCTTTATCATTTACCCTTACCTTCTCTAAATCTAATTTATTAGCTAATTTATTATATTCAGACTCTTTAATAACCATATTATTATCATCAACTTTAAGCATCTCAAAGTTTATTTCTTCAAATTTACACTTATTACTATTTAAGCTTTTCTCTATTGTATCAATTTGATCTTTTTCTCTTTTATTCCCTTCTATTGATATATAAGTTAATGGATAAGTAAAATCATCGTCTATAAAATTATCATATACAAATTTCCCTCCTATTAAAATTACTGCAGCTGAAAGTAATCCTACTATCGTTCTTTTACTAAGTTTCATAAATAATTCTCCTTTTATTTTTATATATGATTATATTATTATAAAACTTAAAATCTACATATTGATTTATCTTTCATAAAGATTACAAATTTGTAAGGTAAGATTATTAATAATATTTTAGCTAATTAAATATATTAGTAATAAAAAATTTACTTCGCCTAAGCGACGTGTCAGTGAAACACTTTATGTCGCCCACAATTTTTGAAGTATCATAATTTTCTTAAGTTTAAAAAGAGGCTTTTATATAAAAGCCTCTCTCATTTTTATTAATTTTTTATGTTCCACAATAAGTTCTATAAGAGCAGTTCGATGGTTTAGGTAACTTTGAATACTCTTCTTGCTCTTTTGAATGCTCATATGGTTTTGAAATAGCATTGATAAGATTTATCATAACTTCAAAGTTGCCTTTATCAGCAGCTTCTAAAGCTTCTTCTACTCTATAATTTCTTGGAATTACTGCTGGATTAGATTTCTTCATTAATTTAAGTATTTCCTCTTCTGAACTAGACTGTCTCTTGAGTCTTTCCTTCCAAATATTATACCAATTTTTAAATTCTTCACTACTAAACATACCTTTTTTGCTATTTTTATTAAATGTTAGCTCTATAAAAGTATTAGTATAATCTTCATTATATTTTTCCATCATATTAAGTAAATCTTCAATTATAGATTTATCTTGTTCATCTTCATTAAATATTCCAAGCTTTGATCTCATTATTGATAGCCAATTTATATAATATAAATTTGAAAATTCAGAAACAGCATCTTGAGCTATTTTTATAGCTTCTTTTTGATCTTCATGTAATAATGGTAATAATGCTTCTGCAAGTCTACATAAATTCCACTCGGCCATAATTGATTGATTTTTATATGCATAACGACCCTGAGTATCTATAGAACTAAATACAGTATTAGGGTTATATGTGTCCATAAATGCACAAGGACCATAGTCAATAGTTTCTCCACTAATAGTCATATTATCAGTGTTCATAACACCATGTATAAATCCAACGCTTTGCCATTTACTAACTAAGCTTGCATGTACTTTTATAACTTCCTTGAGTAAATTAATGTATTTATTTTCATCATCAGCTATATGTGGAAAATGTCTTTTTAAAGAATAATCTGCTAAAGCCTTAATATCACTTGTACTTCCAAAATTTGCTGCATACTCAAATGTTCCAAATCTAATATGACTAGATGCAATACGAGTAAGTATTGCTCCTTGTTTTATATCTTCTCGAATTACAGATTCACCAGTTTTAATTACTGCCAAACTGCGGGTAGTTGGAATACCTAAACCATACATAGCTTCACTTATTATATATTCACGAAGCATAGGGCCAAGTACTGCCCTCCCATCTCCTCGGCGAGAGTATGGTGTTTTACCAGAGCCTTTGAGTTGAATATCATATCTTTCACCACTTGGTGTTATTTGTTCGCCTATTAATAGTGCTCTTCCATCTCCTAGCATTGTAAAATACCCAAATTGATGTCCTGCATAAGCCTGTGCAATAAAAGCACCTTCTTCTATTTTTTTGTTACCTGCAAGTATTGATACTCCTTCATAACTTTTAAGAGCATCGCTATTAAGCCCTAAATATTCTGCTAGTGGATAATTTAGAATAACTAATTTGGGCGAACTTACTTTATTTAAATCAATCTTACTAAAAAATGTTTTCGGTAAAGTAATATAACTATTATCTAAATTCCATCCTATTTTTTTAGTTTCGTTCTTATTAGTCATTTTTTCTCCTATCTATTTTTTATATTTAATTTATCTTATATTAATTTTTATATATTCTATTTTTATATATTATTTTCATTTGCTACTTTTTTATTTATTATTTATAAATTAACCTTATATCTATGTGTTCAGATCTATAATATTTGCTTCTTGTATATACTTATCTATTATCTCTTTTGCTATATTAAAATAACTTATACATTTATCAATTATAGCTGCATCGCTACTAACTACTCTATCTAACTTATCTAGTATTATATCTGCATTGTTAACTAATACAACATCAGTATTAAATTTCCAATTTTTTGTATGATCTAATATTTTATATTTTAGATTACCAGAATTAGAAACTGGAGAATCTAAATAAAATATAACTTCGCTAGGATTATATTCATTAAAAAACATTCCAATTAAATTTAATGCTTCTTCTGTTTTATCTATGATTTTATAAGTTCCTCTAAGCCCTGCTAAATCCCTAATATTTTCATCAGTTCCTATGATTAATGTTCCTTTAGATAATGCGACTTCTAGTGTTATTATCAAGTTGAATCCATCTATATATATAGTTCCTTCACTTATCTTATCTATTGGAAGTTTTTTAGATTTTCTTATCATTTTCTTTTTATAAGAACATACAGATCTTTTTATAGCATCCCTTTGTCTTGTTGAGAATTGATATTTATTTGAAACAAAATTTACTACCGGTTCTATTTTGTAATCTCTATTTATCAACCATTCTACTTCTTCTTTAGCTTTTTTTAGTTTCATCAATTCTTTATTAGAAAACCATCTTTTATCATTTTCATCAAATCCACGCCTAGATATTTTAGCCATATTATATTTTACCCCTTATTATATAAAATTCGTTTCGTTCATGTCGCCAATGTCTTTGTACGTTGATCAAAATATTATTTATTACTTTTTATTTAATATATCTAAGTAATCAAATAAAGTAAATTTATCTTCACTAACAAAGCTACCTAGTCTATCCTTAGCCAAAGATATATACCAATCCTTATCAAGCTTATCTGGTATATCTTTATTTATAATATTACTATTATCTATAAATACTCTATCAGGAGTATAACTTATCTTCTCTAGCTTATTATCTGACTTCATTTTCATAACAGCAAAATCTAAATTCGACTTACTGGCAAATACCCTAAGGACTTTTAATTTTATCTCTTCGCTACCATATACAGCATGACTATATTTGCCAGTTATCTTAACACATTTTTGAAAATCTATAAGCTTATTAGAGTTATTTATAGTAGTTTCTATATCTACATCATTAATTAACTTTTCTTTCAAAGCTTTATTAACTATAGGTAAATCATTATCTATTAAACTTAATTTCTTTACATAAGTACCTTTACTTTTAATATTACCATCCTCTTTTATATAAATATAATTATTAACATCTTTTTGTATAATCTTCTTTATAAAATCATGTTCTAAATCCATCCTAGTTCTTTTGCACCATTTGCTACAAATATCTAAGTATTTATCTACATCTTCCTTAGAACTAAACTTAAACATAACTCCATCAGTATTGCCTTGTATAAATTCTGCACTGCTTCCAAACTCCAATTCTACCTTTTCTATAAGGTCTAATAGTAAAAGTTGTCCATTTACGCATATAGATATTCCTTGTCTAGGGTCATAAAGTTCATTATTAATATCCATACAGGCACCATAAGTGCTATTTAATACTAGTTTAAGAGATTTTTCTATAGGATTATTTTCTTTTTTAAATTTAATTCTAGTATCCCTTATTTCTTTGTACTTAGAAGGTTTTTTTACATTTCTACTAAGTAAATCATATTCTATCATTATAGAAGGATAAAAAGAGCTTACATCTGAGTTTACTATAAAGTCTTCCCCTTCATATTTTTTTCTAGCAGAGTGAAGTCCTCCCCAACCAAAATCAGTTTCAATTCCATATACATTAGTTCTTAGATATTTTTTTAAATCTCTATTATTATAATTTTCATACCAATCTTTTATATGATTATATTTACTAAGCTTTAAAGTATTGACTATATCAAATTCATTAGTATCATTCCTATCGTAATTAGGCTTTTTTGCACCTAGTATATATGCACTTAGTTGAGCTTCTGTTTTATTAAACATATCTTTATCTAAATTAAAGTATTCTATAAGCCCTAACTGTGCTTCATATTTATAATAAATCTGTTCAAATACTTTATAAGTCATTCTTACATCATGTAAACAATAAGATGTTAACTCATCTATTTCTTTTTTTGTTGGATATCTATCTAAATCAAAAGATACACTACTTTCTCTTATATCTTCTCCCATAAATAATTCAAGCTCTTTTAAACTTCTATAACTGTCACTTATCTCAAATATATATAAAGGTATCTTGTGTAAGTTTCTATCTATTTTCCATCCTGACACTTTTCGTTCAACAAGCTTATACGATACATCACAAGGATCTATGCCTGCTATTATTGACTTTAATATCCACTGATCGTATCCTCTTATATTATATCCTACCCATACTGATTCTTTATTTTTGTTAAATACTCTTAAAAGTTCTTCTCTATTATTTATTATAATATGTTCTTTTTGCGTTTTATAATCTTTCATACAGCACATCCAAAACCCTGCTTTAGATAGTACTTCAAAGTCTATTATTATACGTCTTCTTTCTTTTGCCATTAGCTCACGCCCTAAATTATATTTTGTTATATATTATACCCAATTTTTATATACCTCTAAATGTTTACTATAAGTTTATCCTCATCTTATTTTTAAGCGTGAATAAATGCTTGTTCAAATAGTAATTAACCTTTTCTTATTTTACGATAAAAAAAACTAATTTATAACCTTTATATAATCTGTGTATACTTCTCCTTTTAAACCATTTGGTCTTACTATCTTTATTAAATAGTAATCATCATCTAATTCTTCATATTCTTTAACAAAATAATTTCCTATTAATTCATTAAATTCATTGTATTTTAAATTTTTCTTTTTAAGGTATTTTTCTAGTATTTCTAATTCTTCTTTCATTTTTCACCTCTAGTATTTACCCCTATGTATCAATTTAATATTCCTTAAAACAAATTATATATCTTATCATTATATTTTATATCCTTTATTTATCTCCAGAACTTATCACAACAATTCTTAACGTCTTCACTTTTTCTAACTCTAATATTATCTCTCCAATCAGATGAAAATAAACTTTGATACCTTCTTTGCTAATACCTATTGTCTAAGAGAAGTATTACTCCTTTATCTCTATTAGTTCTTATACATCTTCTAGCTCCTTGAAGTACCTTAGTCATATAATCCATAATTCTTTGCTTGCTCTAAATATAGTGGATTTGTATTTTCATCTATTCTACCTTCTACTATTATGTCTAAACCTTCATATATAAAAGCATGCTTTATAGGTACTTCTGGTGTATAGTTTTCGCCATATAATTTTTTAACCCTTTTGTTCCCTCTAATTCCTTCTATTGCTTTTTCTCAACCTAACTATCTATTATCTATACTTCCTCGCCTCATTATAAATCCAACTAAGTTTCTTAGTGATATCTTTATATTATTCATATTAGTTTTCTTTTTATTAAAAAAATACCCTACATTATAGACTTATTATCTATAACATAGAGTATTTATATTAAATATTTTTTTTCATGTATTCTATAGCCTTTAATGTACCCATCTTAGAATGGTCAAATGTAAGTCCACCTTGGAAATATACATTATATGGAGGCTTTATAGGAGCATCTGCACTTAATTCTATAGAAGAACCTTGTATAAATGCACCTGCTGCCATTATAACATCGCTATCATATCCTGGCATTGCCCAAGGTACTGGCTTAACATATGAATCAACTGGTGCCGCTGCTTGTATTCCTTGACAGAATGCTATAACCTCATCAGCATTTTTAAGTCTAACTATTTGTATTATATCACTTCTTGGATCATCATACTTTGGAAGAACTTCATATCCTAACTTTTCAAACATTCTAGCACAGTATATTGCACCCATAACAGCTTGGCTAACTACATATGGAGCCATAAAGAATCCTTGAAGTACAGTTCTACTAGTACCAAATGTTAATCCACATTCTTTACCTATACCAGGAGAAGTTAATCTATATGATATAAGTTCTACTAAGTCTTTTCTTCCTACTATATATCCACCTGTTAGAGCAAGTCCACCACCTGGATTTTTTATAAGTGATCCTGCCATTATATCAGCACCTACATCTGTTGGCTCTTTAGTTTCTATAAATTCCCCATAACAGTTATCAACCATAACTATTACTTCAGGCTTTACACTTCTTACAGTATCTATTATCTCTTTTATATCTTCTATTGTTAAAGATTTTCTCCAGGAATATCCTTTAGACCTTTGTATCATTACAAGTTTAGTTTTATCATTTACCTTTTCTTTAATTCCTTCTAAGTCAACATTTCCATCTTCTAAGAAATCTACTTGGTTATAAGTTACTCCAAACTCTTTTAAAGAACCTTTTTCTTCTCTTATACCTATTACACCTTCTAATGTATCATATGGTTTCCCAGTAACTGATAATATCTCATCACCTGGTCTAACTATACCTTGTAAGCAAAGAGTTAGTGCATGAGTTCCATTAACTATTATAGGTCTAACTATTGCATCTTCTGCATTAAATACACTTGCATATATTTCTTCTATTTTTTCACGTCCAATATCATTGTATCCATACCCAGTTGTCCAGTTAAAGTGATTATCACTTAAGTTGGCTTCCTGCATTGCTTTTAATACTTTATATTGATTATATTCTCTTATTTTTTTTATTTCTTCAAATCTTGGTTCTATCTCTTTTATAACTTCTTCAGATAAGTTGAATGTTTCATCATCTAATCCGTAGAAACTTTGTAATAATTCTTTTGTTTCCTTTAGCATATTTTCCACCTGTCTTATTTATTTTAACAATCAAATTTTATCATATTGAATTTTTTAATGCAAATTAAAAAGTAAATTCACTAATATCTTCAAAAATATTTTACATTTATAATTAAATAAAAAAGGCTAACACATGTTAGCCTTTTATCTATCTAAGTTTATTTTT
Organism: Romboutsia sp. D33t1_170424_H2; assembly: GCF_015669105.1. Lineage (NCBI taxonomy): Bacteria > Bacillati > Bacillota > Clostridia > Peptostreptococcales > Peptostreptococcaceae > Romboutsia > Romboutsia sp. D33t1_170424_H2. The sequence goes on from NZ_JADOZQ010000004.1 coordinate 71,819, forward strand.
GCATATTTGGATTCTGTAAATTAATAGGTCTTGCAGGTATTATAGTTGATACCGCATGCTTATATATCATATTTTGTTGCTTGTTCTCGCCTTCTAATAATATTATATAACTATCAAACCCCTTAACTAAACCTTTTACTTGAACTCCATTCATTAAAAATATAGTTACAGGTGTTTTATCTTTTCTAGCATTATTTAAAAACATATCCTGTAAATTTAATACGGCATTTTTCATTTGTATATATCCTCCCGAGATCTTAATTAAATTTTAAAGATTAATATATTTTAATTTATTTTATACTATTCCTCTATACTCTATTTTATACAAGTTGTAATCTTTTTTCAATATAGTTATTTACTTCTTTTTCCAATTCTTTTTTATCACTATATTCATCTAGATTAAACCATTTCGCATCTTTATACCTTCTAAACCATGTTAATTGACGTTTTGCATATCTTCTAGAATCTCTTTTTATAATTTCTACTGCTTCGTCAAGAGTGTACTCTCCATCTAAATACTTTATTATCTCTTTGTAACCAATTCCTTGCATAGATATCATATCCTTAGTATATCCCATAGATAAAAGATTTTTAACCTCATCTATAAGTCCACAATCCATCATTATATCTACTCTTTTGTTTATTCTTTCATATAAATGTTCTCTTTCTCTATTTAGAACTATTATTATCGGTTCATATTTTTCATTAAATCTTAAGTCATTAGAAAAATCATTCATTTTTTCTCCGCTAAGACATACTTCTAATGCTCTTATAACTCTTTTTGTATTATTTTTGTGTATTCTATCCGCCGCATCACTATCTAGTTCTTTTAGTTTTTGATGCATATAATCTATTCCATTTTCTTTTAATTCTTGCTGTAATTTATCTCTTAATTCGTTGTTTGCATCAGATTTTGCAAAATCCATATTGTATATTAATGAGTTTAGATATAATCCCGTACCACCAGTTACTAAAACATTTTTACCTTCTTGATGTATTTTTTCTATATATTTGTTTGCTCGACTTTGAAATTCCGACACCGAAAAAGCATAGTTAGGTTTTACTTCATCTATCAAATAATGAGTTACACCGTTCATTTCCTCTTTAGTTACCTTCGCACTTCCTATATCCATATACTCATATATTTGCATAGAATCTGCTGAAATAATATCAGCATCTAAGGACTTTGCTAAATTTATTGATAATTCTGTTTTACCAACAGCTGTTGGTCCTGTAAGTATTATAAGTGGAATCTTTTTCATAATTACCTTCCTATCTACATAATTCTTTTGAACATTTTTTCTATTTCTTTTTTAGAAATCTCTACTAATACTGGTCTACCATGAGGACAAGTAAAAGGATTTTCACAAGCTTCCATCTGACTAAATAAGCTATTTATTTCTACATTTTTTATCTTATCATTAGCTTTTATAGCTGATCTACAAGCCATTGATGCAAACTTTTCTCCTTTTAGTTCATAGTTATTATTTATATCTTCTATATTGTCTATTATTTGTAGTATAAATTTCTCACTTTCAGGGACTCCAAATACAGTTGGTACACATCTTATCATTATATGATTATTACCAAAGATTTCAATTTCAAACCCAAATTTCATAAATAATTCCAAGTTTTTCTCTACCTGAAGCATATCTACATTTGATAACTCTAATATTATTGGATCTAGTAACATTTGCATACTTATATCACTTTTATAAAACTTGTCCATATACCTTTCGTATAAGACCTTTTCATGTGCTGCATGTTGATCTAGCAAATACATAGAATTTCCTTTGGACATTACTATATAAGTATCAAATATAGTTCCTAATACTTTGTATTCACTTAAAGAGAATTTACTTTTTTCCTCTTTAAAAAATCCTTCTTGAATACTTTCACTATCACTTGTTATAGATAAATCATTTATATTAGTAGTGTTTAATATATTATTTTCTAAACTTTTTTGTAAGCTATCATTTTTATCCTCATCTAACTTACTTAGTTCCTCTATAGAAAATGTTTTGTCTAAATTTATGTTTCCTTCTATTAAAAATTCATTATTTGAATCCTTAGTTAATTTAATATCGTCATCTATATAGATTTTAGGTGTATTTTCTTTTATAACATCCTCTTTAGTACTTTCTTCGTTGTATAAAATATTTTTGTTTTCATGTGAAACATTTATATTTTTGTCGTTTGATGTTTTACTTTTTAATACATCATCTAATCCTAAAAAATTATCTATAGGTTTTTGACTGTCTAATTCTACTACCTCTATCTTATCCATAGCTATATCATCTAAATTAACTTTGGCTTCTTTTTTATTTAGTATACTACTTTTATTATCTACTGCATTAATTTTATCTAAATTATTTATACTATCGCTAGCTTCATATTTTCCTATTAAATGATTGTTAAGTAATGTTCTTCTTATTAAATCTCTAAGTTCTATATATACTTCTTTTTCATTTTCAAACTTTACCTCAAGTTTTGTTGGATGTATATTAACATCTATACTACCTGGATTAATTTTTATATCTAAAAAGCATACAGCATGTTTATTTATAGGTATTATACCTTTATAAGCTTCATTTATAGCATCTAATATAATTTTACTTTTAACAAATCTCTTGTTTATATATATATGCTGAAGGTTTTTATTTGAACGATACACATTATTATCTCCAACATAACCTCTTATTTCAAAGTTATCACTTTTATATTTAAGCTTAACTAAATTTTCACATACATCTTTTCCATATATACTTCTTATGGCGCTAATTAATCTATTATCTCCAGGTGTATTTAACATAGGTTTGTTGTTGTTTATATATTTAAATTGAATATTAGGATTTCCTATAGCTAATTTGTTTATTAAATCACTTATATTTATAGTTTCAGCATGATTTGATTTTAAGAACTTTTGTCTAGCTGGAGTATTAAAAAATATATCTTTTATTATGATAGTAGTTCCATTAGAACATCCTACTGGTTCCTTAGATATAATCTTTCCACCCTCAACTATAACCTTGGTTCCTATTGATTCTTCCTTAGTTTTTGTTATCATTTCAAGCTTACTTACCGCACTTATAGATGCTAGTGCCTCTCCTCTAAAACCTAGGGAATATAAGTCATATAAATCATCAATTTTCTCAATTTTGCTTGTTGCATGTCTTAAAAATGACTTATCAACTTCACTAGAGGCTATACCACAACCATTATCAGTTATTCTTATTAACTTTTTACCACCGTCAATAATCTCAACTATTACTTTAGTACTTCCTGCATCTATACTATTTTCAACTAATTCTTTAACAACAGAAGATGGTCTTTCAACCACTTCTCCTGCTGCTATTTTATTTATAGTTAAATCATCTAAAATATTAATTCTATTCATATTTATTCCTCCCTTATCAAACCTTTAGTTTAGTAAGGTAATTATTTAAGTGAATCCTTGGCTTTTCTTTGTAGCATATATATGGTATTCATAGCATCTAGTGGAGTCATATTTAATATGTCTATATTTGCTATTTCATCTAGTAAAGATGTTTGCCCCAGATTATCAAATGAAACTTGAGATATTGCAACTTCTTTTACCCTGTTACTACTATTTATTTTTCTATTTAATTCTTCATTTTCCTTATCTAGATTATTATAATTATTTTGTAAAGATATATGGTCTCTATCTAACTCTTCATATTTGTGCTTTAATATATTGTACTCATCTTCTAATTTATTTACCTCAGTTCTTAATGATTCAAGTTCTAACTCTTTCGAAGAATCTATATTAACCTTTACTTTACTTAACTCATCCTCTAATGTTTGAGATATTGCAACTTCTTTTATCATGTTACTACTATTTATTTTACTATTTAATTCTTCGTTTTCTTTATCTAGATTATTATAACTATTTTGTAAAGATATATAGTTCCTATTTAGCTCTTCATATTTATACTTTAATATATTGTATTCGTCTTCTAATCTACCTATTTCAATACTATCACTTAAAACTAAATTCTTTTCATTATTTATAGTTACACTTTCATACATATGATTTTTTTCTAAATCACTAAGTATTTCTTTAGCTCTAGCTATAACTAAATCTGGTAACTTTGCAAGTTCAGCAACATATATCCCATAACTCTTATCAGCGCCTTGTGGTACTATTTTTCTTAAAAATATTATATTGTCATTATCTTCTTTAACAGCTATAGAATAATTCTTGACATCACTAAACTCATTTTCTAAATCTGTTAATTCATGATAATGTGTTGCAAATAGTGTTTTACATTTTATATTATTTTGAATGTATTCAACTATTGACCAAGCTAAACTTATACCGTCATAAGTACTTGTTCCTCTTCCTATTTCATCAAGTATAACTAAACTTTTTTCTGTAGCATTTTTAAGTATATGAGATACTTCACTCATCTCTACCATAAATGTGGATTGTCCTTGACTTAAGTCATCACTAGCACCAACTCTAGTAAATATTCTATCCATTATAGGAATTTCAGCAAACTCCGCTGGTACAAATGAACCAATATGTGCCATTAAAGCTATTATTGCAGTTTGTCTCATATATGTAGACTTACCTGCCATATTTGGCCCTGTTATTATATTTATTATATTTTCACCAGTATTTAAATAAGTATCATTTGGTACGAAGTTTTCTTCTCCTACTAAGTTTTCAACTACAGGGTGACGACCATTTTTTATATCTAGTTTATTGTTGTCACTTATAGTTGGCTTAACGTAGTTGTTAATATATGCCACAGTAGCAAGTGACACAAATACGTCTATATTTGCTATTGTTTTAGCAGTTTTTTGTATTCTATCTATATTTTCATATATGTTATTTCTTATATTTACAAATATCTCATACTCTAAAGACTTTATCTTTTCTTCAGCATTTAATATCTTATCTTCTATTTCTTTAAGTTCTGGAGTTATAAATCTTTCTGCATTACTTAAAGTTTGCTTTCTTATATAGCTATCATCTATATTTGCAGTAGCTAAGCTAGCTTTAGTTATTTCTATAAAATATCCAAATACCTTGTTAAATCCAATTTTAAGTGATTTAACACCAAGCTTTTCTTTTTCTCTATTTTCAATTTCTTTTATTAAAAATGCTCCATTTTTAGATATATCACGAAACTCTTTTAATTCATCATTAAACTCAGATTTTATTATGTTTCCTTCTTTTAAATTTATACCTGGGTCTTCTTTTATAGCTTCTTCTATAAGGTTATATATATCATCTAATATATCCATATTAGCTATATATTTTTTAAGTATACTTACACTAGAATCATTTATAGTTTCTCTAAGCTTTGGAAGATTTTCTATAGAATTTTTAAGGTGTATTAGTTCCTTTGGAGTAACTCTTTCAAAGGCAATTTTCCCACATATTCTTTCTATATCGTATACAGTTTTAAGTATTTCATTTAAATCTTCTCTTAACATAAAATCTTCTTTGATTTCTTCTATGACATCAAGTCTTCTCTTTATACGCTCTTTATTAACTAATGGTTCTTCTACATATTTTCTAAGAAGTCTCCCTCCCATAGCAGTAGATGTTTTGTCTAATACATGTAAAAGTGAACCTTTTTTCTTATTTCCTCTTATAGTTTGAGTAAGTTCTAAGTTTACTCTTGTAAACATGTCTAATACCATATATTCACTACTATTATATATGTTTATATTATTAATATTTGATGTTACTTGCTTTTGAGTGTTGTATATATAGTTAAGTAATATTGATAAAGAAGACTTTATAAGTCCATTATCATCAAAGTTTAATCTTTGAAGGTATGCCTCTGTGAAGTATTCTTTAAGTATTTCAGCATCTAGGTAGTTATTATCAAAGTTTTCATTTATATATATATTACTAACTGTTGCTATGTTTTTTAGTTTCTCTATAAAATCTAAATCATTTAATATAATTTCAGTTGGGTGAACTTTTGCTATTTCTTCTATAACTTTCTCTTCTTTTAAGAAAGTGGCATTTACTTCACCTGTACTTATATCAACATAAGTAAGACCTATATTATCATTGTTTTTATATAAACTCATTAAGTAGTTATTTTTCTTATTTTCAAGTAAGCTTCCATCAAGTACTGTCCCTGGCGTTACTACTCTTATAACATCTCTTTTAACTATTCCCTTAACGCTAGCTGGGTCTTCTAATTGCTCACCTATAGCTACTTTATATCCATTTTCTACTAACTTTGATATATATGCATTTGCAGAATGGAAAGGTACCCCACACATTGGTGCTCTTTCTTCTAATCCGCAAGATTTTCCTGTTAGTGCAATTTCAAGTGTTTTTGAAGCAACTATTGCATCTTCAAAGAACATTTCATAAAAATCTCCTAATCTAAAAAACAATATACAATCAGGATATCTATCTTTAACTTCAAAATATTGTTTCATCATAGGAGTTAGTTTATTTCTGTCTATATTCATATTTGCCTCCTTATGTTTTATGCTAATGTTTATTTTAAGACTTCGTAAGTTTAAATATTTAATCTTTAACTTTAATCTAATTATTTATTATACCATAACTGAAAATTGTTATTAAGTTAATAATAAAAAAGAACTAGCAAAATTTATGTCAGTTCTTTTTTATTAAATCTATTTTAACTCTACAGTTATTGCTTTATCATAAAAAAGATTAGTCAAATTGACTAATCTTTTAAAGCCCTAATATTATTCCGGCTACTGCTCCTATTAAAATAAATATAGCCGGGTGTTTTTTAGATTTTCTAGATAATATAAATATACCTATAGCTAATATTAAAGCTTTGTAGTCAAATATATATAATATATTTTTACTTTCAACAAAATTACTTACAGTTATTATAGATAACTTTAATATTTCAAATAAAGCTACTGCTATAAGTCCAGTTACTGCGGGTCTTAATCCATAAAATATAGATGTAACTATAGTATTTTCTTTAAATTTATTTAAAAAGTTAGCTATTATAATTATTATTATAAATGATGGAAGTACAAGTCCTGTTGTTGCAACTAAAGAACCTATAATACCTTTAGCATTATATCCAGCAAATGTTGCCATATTTATTCCCATAGGCCCTGGTGTTGATTGGCTAACTGCCACCATGTCAGCTAACATTGATTTATCAAACCAATTATATTTACTTGCTATATCACTTAAAAACGGGAGTGTTGCAAGTCCACCACCTACTGCAAATAGTCCAGTTTTAAAAAATTCAAAGAATAACTGTATATATGTAATCATTTTTCATCTCTCCTATATTTAAAGGCTATACCAAATACTGCCGCCCCTACTACTATATAAATAGGAGAAACATAGAAAAATGCACCTAGTATAACGGTTGATAAAAATATTATAGTTCCTATATTATCTTTAACTGAGTTTTTATACAGCTTACAAACTGCATTAAATATCAAAACACTTACTGCTACCCTTATGCCACCTAATGCATGCTGTACAATTTTATAATTAGAAAAATTCTTAAGAGTTGATGCTATTAATATAATTATAACTAGTGATGGGAATACCATTCCTATTGTAGCAAAAGCTGCTCCTAATATACCTTTTGTTTTATATCCTACAAATGTTGCAACATTTATTGCTATTACACCTGGTGTAGCTTGCCCTACTGCGTAGTAATCTAATAGTTCTTCATTTGTAACCCAATTTTTATTATCTACTATTTCTTTTTCTAACATAGGAAGCATTGCATAACCACCTCCAAATGTTAATCCACCGATCCTTGCAAAAGTTTTAAATAAATCAAGTAACTCTTTCATATCGTCTCCTTATTATTTCTACTATATATGTATATATTACTATTTTGTATTGTAAAAATCTATATCTTAAATTTTTAATACAAAATAGTAATATAAATCATAAAAAACAACCCTGTTTTTTAGGGTTGTTTTTTTAATTATTTTGAATGTATAACTCTTTTAGCTATATTAGTTGAATGATCTGCTATTCTTTCTAAATTACTTAATAAATCTAAGTAAACTATACCAGAGTCTATTTTGCATAGATTTTTATTTAATCTTTCCATGTGACTTGATCTAAATGATTTCTCCATACAATCAACTTCTTCTTCTAAGCCTAGTACCTCTTTTGCTAGTTCTTTATTATCTTCTTTCATAGCTTGAAGAGATAATGTATATACTTTTGTAACTTTTTCATAAATATATGCTATTTCATCTTTTGCTTCTTTTGATAAATTAGCATTTGAATTTATAAGATCTTGTGCTAGTTCAGCCATATTTTCAGAATGATCACTAACTCTTTCTATATCATTTACTGTATTAAATAAAAAGTCAACTTGCTCTATTAATTTATCATCTAAAGATTTCTTAGATAATTTCACTAAATAATCTATAAGCTTCTTTTGTAATTGATTTACTATGTCTTCTTTATCAAAAGTTTTTTGAATATCTTCTTGTGAATTTTCTCTAATAGCTTTTATTGAACACTCTAATGTTTCATTGGCTTTTCTTCCCATTCTTAAGGTTTCTTTTACAACATTTCCTAATGCTATTGATGGAGTTTCTAGCATTCGCTCATCTAAAAACTTAGTTGCTCTTTCATCATATTCTTCATCACCATTATCAGGTATAAGCTTCATCACTATCTTAACTATGTACTTAGAAAATGGTAATAATATTATTACATTTATTATATTAAATAAAGTATGAGAGTTTGCTATTTGTCTTGATATATCTGTTGGATCTAAATGTGTAACTATCATACTTATTGGTTTGTTAAGTACTATCATAAATAATGTTGTTCCTATTACATTAAATGTTAAGTGCATAACTGCAGCTCTTTTTGCATTTTTGTTAGTTCCTATACTTGATATTAAAGATGTTGTACAACTTCCTATATTATCTCCGTATAATATTGGTAATGCTCCAGAAAGTGGCATTAATCCTTGTGATGCTAACGCTATTAATATTCCCATTGATGCACTTGAACTTTGTAAACAAGTTGTCATAGCAAAACCAGCAAGTAAAGCTATTACTGGATGACTTGCAAGACCTTGCAGCATATTTCTAAATGCTTCAATTTTAGATAAAGGTGCCACAGCCTCTTTCATAAATTCCATACCTATAAATAATATAGCAAAACCTATTAATATTTCTGATATATTTTTTAGATTTGGCTTTGATTTAGATCCTATCATATATAATATAATTCCTACCCCAAGGGCTAATGATGATATTATACTTGCATCAAATGATACTAACTGAGCTGTTACTGTAGTACCTATATTTGCACCCATTATAACACCTATTGCTTGGTATAAACTCATTATACCTGCATTTACAAAACCAACTACCATTACAGTAGTAGCTCCACTACTTTGTATAATTCCTGTAACAACGGCACCAACTAAAACACCCATTACTACATTACTAGTTAAAAGTTCGATAGCTTTTTCAAGCTTAGGTCCAGTAGATTTTTGAAGACCTTCTCCCATTAAGTTCATTCCATATAAGAAAAGTCCTAAACCTCCAATAAGGTTTATGAATATGCTCACTGTCTATTCCTCCTCAGAAAATTATGGTTATTTTTCTTACTTTTTTGTCACCTCTTTATCTTATCAGAATTTTCGACATGTTTTGTTAATTTTATGTTAAATTTTTTACATTTCTTTAACTTTTTAAATATTTTTTATATTTAAATAATCATAAAAAGATATAGTTAAAAACTATATCTTTTTACTTGTACAAAATATAATTATACTAATGATATATCTAATATACCATAGTTATTATCTACGACATTCTCATTTTGTATGTACTTTATTTTATTTTTAAATATAGGTCCATCAACTACAAAAGTATGATACTCTCCATTTTCTCCACAAGGATCACTTCCTAAATCCTTTATTCTTTTAACTACATCTTTATTTAAAGTTTGTCCTAATAAATCAATTGGTAAATATTTTAAGTTAACTATTTTTATAACAGTTTCAAATCCTTCGTTTATAAATTCATAAACTAAAGCTTCTCTGTCTTCTTGCCAAAGTGGAAGTTCGCACTTTATATTAGCTTCACTGCATCTATCTTCACACCATTTTCTGTGATCTACTATATCTATATCCCCAAATACACAAATTTTAGCTCCCATATCCTTGGCTTTTAAAAGTGTTTTTGTAAATTCTTTTTCATAATTATTCATGTCACATTCTACTATTAATAATGGTATATCTAAAGACTTACTTACTTTATATAATAAATCTTTTTTTATACTATGTGTAAATGAACTATCTTTGCCTTTTTTAAAGGTTACAAGTAAACCCACGGGCTCATAACCTCTTTTTATCATTCTATATAATGCTAGAGTACTATCTTTTCCCCCGCTAAATGACATTACAAATTTCTCTCCCATACACGTTCTCCTTTTATCTGATTTTTTATGACACTATATATTAATTATATAAAAAGTCATTTTATGTATCAACTCAAAAGTAAATTTACAAAAATAAAGCCTACAATATATGTAGACTTTATTTTTATTTACTAATATCCTTACCTTTAAATGTTTTGTATGAGTGCATAAATTCTCTTGTGTTAAATATGTACTTTCCTCCTATTTGAGTGTAATAATTATTAGCAGAATCATATATTTCTTTAACTTTTTGTGTAAGGTTTTTATTGTAATATCTAAGTTCTTTGAATTCTTTTTTTAATTTATCTGCTGTCATCCATACTTTATTGGAAGTTATATCTGCTAGTCTTATATTTTCAAATTTTAAAGAGTTTTGTTGTGAATATACATAAAGTTCGGCTAGTATTTCTTGAAGATTTTCATTGGTAAGATCTGCCTTTAACTTTTTATAAATTATAGCTCCCATAGAATCAATACCTTTTTCTTCTAATCTTTCTTGATTTATAAGGGCATTTAATGGTTGCCTTTTTATATATACATAAGATTTCTCTTCTAGTATATATTCACCTCTTACATACTTTGCAGGTCTATATATAACAAGTATTGGAGCATATTGTCCACCTATTTCATGTTCATTTAAATCTATTATCTCATCTCTACTTTTTACCTTATATTCATTAGATATAGTCCCATATCTAGATCTATCTCTAAGGGAATACATATGAGAATCCTCTATATGTTTAATTATTTCATTTATGTATAACTTGTCTACTACACCCATATCGTGTGAATTATTTACATAATTACTTGCTAATTCATCTTTGATAGAATTTATATCATCTACACTTATAGAAAAACATGCACAAAGCTTTTTTAATTTATCTTCTATATTACTTAAATCTATGTCAGTATAAGCAAGTACATCTTCTAATTTTTCTTCACTTTTTAACTTTATAATATCATTTAATATCTGTGTATCGTTTTTAGCACTATTTTTATCAAATAGATATCTATTTATATCAGATTTTAAGTTATTTATACTTGACTGTATTTTTATATAATCACCTAATAGATGTGTATTATTATTTATTATATCTTTTGGTATGCTTATGTATCTTTCATCTTCTTTTACATATATATTTATGTCATTTCTTGTGATGTCTTCTAACATTTTAATCTCCTTACTAATTATAGTTTAAAGTCATATATAATTATAACATGAATTTTATCTTATAGTTAGTTTTTAAATTTAAAAATTAACTAGCTTATATAAGCATATATTTTTAGTTGATGTTTCTATTATTTTACTAATTAGCTATTATTTAAATTGTATTTTGCTATAATTTTTTATAATTCATATTATAATAGTATTATGACATTAACAAGGAGGACTTTATGATTTACAATTTTAAAGAAAAATTAAAAAACTATAAGGCATATATAAACGGACATGAAAATATGAAAAAAGCATCTGTGTTAATTCCAATAGTAAAAAAAGATAATAAGCACTATATCTTATTTGAAGTTAGATCTAAAAATTTAAAAACACAACCTAATGAAATATGTTTCCCTGGTGGTAAAATAGAGCTTGGGGAATTACCTATAGATACGGCTATAAGGGAGACATGTGAAGAGCTTGGAACAACTTATAATAATATTGATATTATTTGTGAATTAGATTTACTAGTTACTCCATCAAACTTAATAATACATCCATTTTTAGGATATATAAATGATATAGATAATTTTAGTATAAATACTTCTGAGGTAGATCACATATTCTTAGTTCCTATATCATATTTACTAGAAAGTGTACCAAATATTTATAATAGCGATGTTAAAACTATACCAAGTTCAGATTTTCCATTTGATAAAATTCCTAATAAAGAAAATTATAAATTTGATACAGGTAATTATTCTGTTTTATTTTATTCTTATAAAAATTATACAATTTGGGGTATAACAGCAAAAATACTAGAAAACTTTTTATCTATAATATCTAATTAGAAGTGTTAATTACTTCCTTAATAATTAAAAATTTTGTTAATTCTTATATACATCTAGTTAATATTCTATATTTTAAATAAAAAGGTATCTCTTGAAATTACACAAGAGATACCTTTTTTATTTATTTTATTTTTCCTACTAATGAGAAGTTAGTAGCACTAGTTATATCAACCATTACTAACTTTCCTATTAAATCTTCATCCTCTTTAGCTTCAAAGTTTACTAACTTATTTTGTCTTGTTCTTCCTGTAAACTTATTATCATCAGTTTTACTTTTTCCTTCAACTAAAACTTCAACAGTTTTACCTACATAACTTTTATTTATTTGAGCAACTATTTCATTAACTTTGTCTAGTACTCTATTAAATCTTTCGTGTTTTACATCTTCTGGTATTTGATCTTCCATCTTAGCTGCTGGAGTTCCTTCTCTCTTTGAATATATAAATGTAAATGCTGAGTCATATCTTACTTTTTCAACTACATCTATAGTATCTAATACATCTTCTTCTGTTTCACCTGGGAATCCTATCATTAAATCAGTAGAAAATGCTATATCTGGTATTTCTTTTTTAGCTTTTTCTATAATTTCTAAATAATATTCCTTAGTATAGTGTCTATTCATCTTTTTAAGTAAAGTTGAACTTCCACATTGAACTGGTAAGTGTAAAAATTCACATACTTTGTCACAATCTCTTATAGCATATATAACTTCATCAGATATATCTTTAGGATGAGAAGTCATAAATCTGATTCTTTCTATTCCCTCTATTTCATTTACCATTCTAAGCAACTTATCAAAGCTTATTGGTTCTTCTAGTGTTTTTCCATATGAATCAACATTTTGCCCAAGTAATGTAACCTCTTTTGTCCCATTAGCTACCAATTCTTTTATTTCAGATATTATATCTTCAGGCTTTCTACTTCTTTCTCTACCTCTAGTGTATGGTACTATACAGTAAGTACAGAAGTTATTGCAACCATACATTATATTTACAAAAGCTTTAAGTTCAAATTTTCTATTGCTTCTTAAACCTTCTACAACTTCACCATCAACATCCCATACATCAACTAACATAGTATTTTCATCCATTGACTTAACTAATAATTCAGGGAATTTGTATAGATTATGTGTTCCAAATACTAAATCAACATGTCTATATTTTGACTTTAATTCTTTAACAACATGAGGTTGTTGCATCATACATCCACAAACTGCTATTTTTAAATTAGGATTTTTTCTTTTTTGACCTTTTAACTGACCTAAATTACCATATACCTTTAATTCTGCATTTTCTCTAACCGCACAAGTATTGTATATTATTAAATCACATTCTCCAGCAGTCAATCCTTTTTCATACCCCATAGCTTCAAGCATAGCACATAGTTTTTCAGAATCATGTTCATTCATTTGACATCCAAATGTTTGTATCAAATATCTAGGTTTTGCTTGATGTATTGCATAATATCTAGTGTTTTGTTCTTTTATTGCATCTATAAACTTATCTTGTTCTTTTATTTTTTCTATAGGAACTTCTATTTGTTTTCTTTTGCTCATCTATTTCATCTCCTCAGTAATTTTAAATAAACTACACATTTATATTAATATTTATTTATTTTCAAACAAATTTACTAAACCATATTATATCAAATTTATAAATTATTTTAAAGATATTAAATTTAAGTTTTATGTATCATAATTTATAAATAAGGGTAAAATAACTTATCATATAATGTGAAAGGAAAATAATTATGGTGTTAGTATTGGTAAGAAGTATTTTACTTTATATGGTTGTTTTAATATCTTTGAGAATTATGGGAAAAGGCGAAATAGCAGAAATGAATACATTTGATTTAGTAATAACTCTTTTAATAGCAGAAGTTGCTGCATTGCCTATGGAAAACAATAATATACCTTTAATTAATGGTATAGCTTCTGTTACAGGCCTTACGCTTATTCAAATAGTTGTTTCTTATATAACTTTAAAAAATAGAAAAGTTAGAACTTTTTTATGCGGGGCTCCATCTATTTTAATAAATAAAGGCAAAATAGATTATAAGGAATTAGAAAAACAAAGAGTTACAATAGATGAACTTCTTGAACAACTTAGAATTGAAGGGTATTTTAAGGTTTGTGATGTTCAATATGCAATACTTGAAACAGATGGCAATTTAAGTATATTACCTTCACCATCATACAAAGATATCCCTACAAAATGCTTTGAACATCTTCCTATGTCTCTTATAATAGATGGTTATATTATAGATAAAAATCTTAGAATTATTGGAAAAGATAAAAAATGGCTATATGAAATATTAAGTAAAAAAAATATAAAAAATAAAAAAGATATCTTATTATTAAGTATTGATGAAAATGATAAGGTATTTATACAAACAAGATAAATTGATAGATATGAGGTGAAATTTATTGAAGGCTTTAATATGTTCACTTATTTGGACAGTTTTATTTTTATTATTTAGTTTTTATTCTCTTGATAAATTTGATGATTTTGCTAAATTATACACTGAAAAAGCTGAATCAATAGAACTTCATATAAAGGATGGTGATTGGGATAGTGCTAAAAAAGCTTTAGATGAATATGACACAAGCTTTAATGAAAGTAAGGATTCTTGGTATAAAGTATTTAATCATGAGTATTTTGGAGAAGTATCTTTATATTTAGATATTCTTCAAGGTTCTATTTGTGCTAAAGATAAAGGTATGTCACTTGAACAGATACAAAGAATAAAAAATGCATTACATAATATAATAGAAAATGAACAGTTTGACTTAAATCATATATTCTAATAGATGGGATTTCTCCCATCTATTTTAGTATTAATATGTAACTTTATATAAGCAAAGTCCTTTAGCTGGTGCCGTATCAGATGATTTAGATCTGTCTTTATTTTCTAGCATTATTTTTATGTCTTGTGGAGTTTTTCTTTTAGACCCAACATCTATTAATGCTCCCGCTATTATCCTTACCATATTATATAAAAATCCATTACCTTGAACATATATATCAATCATATTATTATTTTCATTTATTACTATTGAATGTATTTCTCTAACATTTGATTTTTTCTTAGATTTAGAAGAAGCAAAACTAGTAAAATCATGCTCCCCAACTAAATATTCACTTGCCTCTCTCATTAAATCTATATTTAGTTTTTTTTCTATATGAGTAGTATATCTTCTAGTAAATGGGTCATGATATTTATTATTGTCTATTTTATATAAATAAGTTTTTGACTTAACATTATATCTACTATGAAATCTTTCTTCAACTTCTTCTAGTTCAGTTATAACTATATCTTCCGGTAGATAATTATATAGATAATCTTGCATTTTTTTTAAACTTAACTCAGAATTTGTCTTAAAATTAGCAACCTGTCCTCTTGCATGAACTCCCATATCAGTTCTTCCAGATCCTATTATTTCTATATGTTCGTTAGTCATTTTACTAAGAACATCTTCTATCTTTCCTTGTATTGTCATATCATTATCTTTTAATCTTTGAAACCCCTTATATCTTGAGCCATCATATTTTATTGTCATTTTTATATTTCTCATTTTGTTCCTCTTTTCATTAATTTATAATCCTTAATTATATAAAAATAGGATATACTTTATCTAAGTATATCCTATTTTTATGATATTTAATACTATTTAATAATCTATAGATTCTAAAAGTTTATTTTTTACAACTATCGTCATAGTTGTTCCAACACCTTTTTCACTATCTAGATTCATATATCCACCATGAAGTTTTACAATTTCATTACTTATTGCAAGCCCTAAACCACTACCTGCTTTGTTATAATCTTCTTGGAAGAATTTATCTAGTACTTTATCTAAATTTTCTGTTTCTATACCACAACCATTATCAGTAACTTTTATTGTTGTATACTCCTCATTTTGAGATACTATAAGCTTTACAAATCCATTGTTATCTGTAAACTTGATAGAATTTTGTATTAAATTTATTAAAACTTGTCTTAGTCTATCTTTATCTCCTTGTATAGGTTCAAAATAATCTCCTATAAATTCTACAGATAAATCTATATTTTTTTCACTAGATTTAACTTTCAACTGATTAACAACACCTACTGATAATTTTCTTATATCTACTAAATCTATTTTTAATTTTATTCTATCAGATGCAAGGCGAGAAAAATCAAGTAATTCTGTAACTAACTTTATAAGTCTTTCTGTTTCATCTTGTATAATACCTAAGCCTAGGTCTAACTCTTCTTTGCCTATACCTTCATAAGAAAGTGTCTCACTCCATCCTTTTATAGATGTAAGAGGAGTTCTAAGTTCATGAGATATAGATGATATAAATTCTTCTTTTAACTTTTCACTTTTGTCTATTTCCTCTGCCATATGTATGAAAGTTTCTGCTAAATCACCTATTTCATCATCTGATATATTAACATTTTTAAGTTTTATACTGTAGTTTCCATGTGCTAGTTCATTTGCAAATTGTTTTAATTCTCTAAGAGGCTGTATAAGAGTTTCTGCAAATCTAAGACTTAAAGATATTGCTATTAGCAATATGCAAATTCCTGCTAATACTAATCCAAGTATTACTCTAAATATAGTTGAATCTATCTCTTCTAAAGAAATAGTATATCTTACTACACCTTCTATTATATTGTTAGTCTTAAGAGGAACAGATATACTCATAACATGCTCCCCCGTTTCAGGAATTTTATATACATATGGATTCAAATTATTCTCATCTTTTAAAGCTCTACTTATATCTTCTCCATTTACATCTACGTTAGTTTTAAATCCATATTGATCTATAATCATCTTTGAGTTTTTATCTATAATTGAAATAGCAAATTTTGAATCACTACTTGAGTGCTCTTTTTGTAATATAGCATTTATTTTGTTTTCTTTTTGTAGTATAGCATTTACTTTATTTTCAAAGCTATCAGCTTCATTTACTATGTTATTATTATATTGTCTATTTATATTATTTGCTTCACTTTTTAAAATTTGACTTACATAATCATAATAGTAGTTTTGTACATAAAACATAAAAAGACCTTCAAATAATATAACAGTTATAATTATTATAGTAAAATAATTTTTTATTATCTTCTTTCTTAAGCCTTCAAAATGTAACAATATCATTCTTCCTTTCTAAAACAGTATCCATAACCCCAAACTGTTTGTATATATTTAGGCTTAGATGGGTCTTCTTCTATTTTATTTCTTATTCTTCTTATGTTTACATCTACAATTTTAAAATCATATAAATAATTAGTTCCCCACACTTCATTAAGTATTTGATCTCTACTTAATGATTGATTTGAATTTTTCATTAAGTATTTAACTATTGAAAATTCAGTAGGTGTAAGTTCTATTTCTTCATTATCTTTGAATAATTTCCTTTTATCTAAATTTAATACAAATGAATCTGATACTATCTCATTTCCCTTTGATAAATTTTCGTCTTTTTTAACTCTTCTTAAAAGCGCTGATACTCTTACTAATAGTTCTTTTATACTAAAAGGCTTCACCATGTAATCATCTGCACCTGATATAAACCCTTCGATTTTATCATCTTCCTGTGCTTTAGCTGTAAGCATTATTACACCTACCTGATCAAAGTTTTGTCTAATAAACTTACATACTTCTATACCACTTATATCTGGAAGCATAACATCTAAAAGAGCTAGCTTTATATCTGGTTCTTTGCTTATTTTTTCTAATGCTTCCTGTCCTGTTCCTGCTTCTATTATTTCATATCCTTCCCTTTTTAGGTTTATACTAACAAAACTTCTTATTCCTATTTCATCTTCTAATATTAATATTTTTTCCTTCATATTAAACCTCCCAATAATTAATATATAAGTGAGAAATACTCTTTCAATGCCTCTTCATTTATTTTTAATTTTTTTAATTGTTCTAAGTTGTTTATATATAATGTGAAAGTATAATCGTTATTTTCACCAAGTGTTATTGACGATTGATTGACATTCTTTTTATTTTCATCAATTATATTTTTATTAACAACAGCTATTGTAAATAATTCTTTAGGTTTTGTTTCTAGTATATCATAATAATAGAATTTAAATAATACATCACTACTTTGCTCTTGATAATCTTGTTCTATATAGAACTTGTTTACTAGTTCATTAGGTATTAAAAGGCTAAATTTATATTGATAATTATAATATATCTGAATTGTAAATAATAATGATGAATCTTCTAGATTTTCTTTTCCATTCCATCTATACCAGCTTATAGTTGCTGAGGTTTTTGAAGTATATATATTTCCACTTCCATTTACTATAGGTATATCTATAACCTTATCATTGTTTATATCCTCTACTGGTATGTAGTATGGCTTCATTATACTTTTATCGTCATCTTTAAATGCTTTTTTTAATTTACCATCTTTTAAGTACAATATCTGTGTTATATAGTTATCATTTTTAAGTATAGGCATATCAAGTACTATGCCTTTATGTTCAATTGTTTTACCCTTTTTATTTTCAGTTGATATAGTGCCTAATGTTATATATGAATTATTCAGACTTTTTATATTATCAAACTCAACATAGTTAACAAGCTTAAGGCCTTTATCAAAGTTAGCTAAACTTGCATATGCTTTATTAGTCTTTGGATTAAAATGTAGCATTAATATATCTAACTTATCATCTCCATCAATATATCCAATTTTTACTTTCATATCTAAAAGATTTTTACTATCTTCTAACCATGTAGGATCTAATGTGTATACTTTTTTTACTTCATCATCAATAAAATTATATATATACATATTAGTTTTTCCCTCTGATTTTATAAGAAGTACTATTTCTTTTTTTCCATCATTATTTAAATCATAAAAATTAGCATATTGTATTTCTTCACCTTCTTGAAGTGAATAAGCTTTTTCTTTATTTGTATATGTACCATCAGGATTCTTAGTTAATACAATAAATCCCACTTCATCTTTTTTATCATCTTGGCTTTCTTTCTTTTGAAATACTACTAATTCCTTTTCTCCATCATTGTCTAAATCTACCTCATTTATTTTTGCTGCTTCTTTTGAATTATTTGGCTGTAACAAAGATGTTTGTTTTGTTAGTAATTTTTTTATACCTTTATATAAATCTGATTCATTTTGATTATATAAAGGCTTATCTTTAATAAGCTCTTCAGGAGATTCTGAAGTTATACTACATCCAGTTGTTAAAAATACAATTAAGCTAGCCCCAATTAATAACTTAAAAAATTTCATCTAAAACCTCCTATCCTTTGTATGTTTTAAAATATTGTTTAAACTTTTCTATTCTTTCCTTTTCATTATTTATAGTCTCTAAACTTAAATTTCCTCTTCCTAATCTATCACAAAAAGATAATAATGCTATCTCTTTATATTTTACATCATTTATCATATTTTGTGGATTAAAAAAAGGAAGATTTTTATCATAAAATAATGGTTGCATGTGATATCTTATCATTTTAGATACACTTTCATTAAATTTTTTGTCATTACTTACCATATCTAAAAAAACTTTACCAATTTTTTCACCTTCTATATCATGATTATAGGATGTTATTTTGCCCCTTCTAATTTTTGTCGTTGTAAGTTTTCCTAGATCATGAAGTAAAGCTGACCACATAAATACTCTTTCATTTTCTGAAAGTTTTTTTACTTCACTAGCTTTATCAACTACTAATAGTATATGATTTAATACATTTCCTTCTGGATGATATTTTAGATTTTGTTCTACCTTCTCTAGATTTTTTATCATTTCAAATGGCTCTTTATCAAATTCTCCATTTTCAATTAACCTTCTTATATCTTTAGAAGGTTTATTACTTTTAAGTAATATTTCATCTACCTCATTAAATATCTCTTTACTAGTCATATTTTTTCTCCTTATTTTTTTAATAAAAAATTCACTTCGCCTAAGCAACGTGTTGGCGAACATATTTATAATACCTTAATATATAAAAAAAGCTTAGAATAACTAAGCTTTTTTATTTTATCACTATTTATTTTTTTTTATTTATATATGATTTTAACAGCTTTATTTTTTTGGAAACTTTTCTTCTGACCAAACTATATTTTCAAATTTATTGCTGCTTTCTTCACTTTCCACTACATTATCTTCATTAGATGACTCTTCTTGTATAGTTCTAAATCCTACTGAATCATCTGCTTCAATTTCATAATATCCGTCAGAATTAATTTCATTACTAAGTTGATTTTCATCTACATATATATTACTTTCATCACTTAAAGGTTTTACTTTTTTTCCTTTTTGATTTGAAGACTTTTTACTTTTGACTTTTTTATGGCTAACTTCTTCTTTTGGTTTTATCTTATTATTTTTAGAAGGTTTCTTAGTTGCTGACTTATTACTTTTTTGATTTTTACTCTTTTTGCTAGGATTATTGCTATTTTTGCTCTTTTCTTCTACTTGTTTACTATTTTTTTCCTCTACCTGTGCTAAATCTTTTTCTTCTTGATGTTTCTTAGAGTTTTTTGGTTTAGATTTTTTACTTCCTAGGCCTAAATTTACCTTTAACTTATTTGATTTTTTTGACTTAACATCTTTTTCTAACTCATCATTATTTTTTCTTTCTTCAGTAAGGAAATCATTAAGTATGACTTCATTTAAATCCTCTTCATATTTAGGTGCCTTAATTGTTTTTTCTTTAGGTGATTTTTTTCGATTTTTACTATTAACTCTAAACATAAATACACCCCCTAAAATACTCTTTATATTATATATAGTATATTAGAGGGTTAAATATTACTATTTTCTAGGTGGTTTTGGACCTATATATTGATATAAGTTTGTTTTTAACATTCCATTGTATAACTTTCTCTTTTTATCAGCTTGTTTTCCAAACTCTTTTTCAAATTCATCATAAGAAGTTATTAAATAATATGACCAATTTCTAAGTCTAAAGAAGGCCTTTCCTAAATTTCTATATAGCATTTGGACACTTTCTTTATCTTCAAGTCTTTCTCCATAAGGTGGATTTGTTATTATAAACCCATACTCTTCATCACTTTTAAATTGAGTCGCATCTAAAACATTAAATTCTATATATTGATCAACTCCAGCTATTTCTGCATTTTCCTTAGCTATTTCTATAGTTTCTTCATCTATATCATATCCATAAATTTTAAAATCTATATCTTCATTTATTTTTTCATAGGCATCTTTTCTAACATCCCACCATATTTTTTTATCTATAGTTCTCCATTTTTCAGATATAAACTCACGATTCATACCTGGTGCCATATTTATAGCTTTCATAGCTGCTTCTATAAGCATAGTCCCCGAACCGCACATAGGATCAACCAATATTCTACCTGGTTTCCAAGGTGTTAAATCAACTATACCAGCAGCTAAAGTTTCTCTTATAGGTGCTTTGTTAGCTCTTTCTCTGTATCCTCTTTTATGAAGAGCATCTCCCGTTGTATCTATGTAAAGAGTTACTATATCTTTATGTATAAATACATATATAGGATATTTTTCTTTACATTCTTTTAGTAGTCCTCTTTCCATATACTTAGCTTTTAAACTATCTACTATAGCTTTTTTTACTATTGATTGTATATGTGTAGTACTATATAACTTTGACTTTATAGATGATGCTTTTGATACTGGAAATTCAGCTTCATAAGGAATGTATCTTGACCAATCTATTCTCTTAGTATTTTCAAATAATTCGTCAAAAGTTTTAGCTTCAAATTCAGCAATTTTAAGGTGTACTCTTTCTGCACATCTTAACCACATATTAGCTTTAGCGATACCATCTTCTCCAGTTTTATAAGTTACTCTACCATCTTCTGTTTTTACTATTTCAAAACCTAGTTCTTTTATTTCTCTTGCTAGCATTTTTTCCATACCAAAAAAGCATGGTGATACTAATGTATAACTTTTCATACGTCCTCCTTAGTTGCTTATATCTTTATTCATACTACCCATTTCATATCCATTCATATCTAGGGTAACATATTCAAATCCAAATTCTTTAAATTTATTACTAGTGTTTTTAAGTACTTCTTTAATAAAAAACTTATCTATCTCATCAAATCCAACTTCAATTCTAGCAATATTTTCATGTATTCTTACTCTAAACTGATTAAATCCTAAATCTGCTAAATATTGCTCGCTCATTTCTATTTTTGTAAGAAGTTCTTTAGTAATTCTTGTATTGTATGGGACTCTAGTTGCAAGACATGCAAAAGCCGGCTTATTATATGTTTTTAGTCCCATTTCTTTCGATAATACTCTTATATCTTTTTTAGTTAAATTGCACTCTTTTAATGGACTTATAATATTTAATTCCTCTAGTGCTTTTAGCCCTGGCCTATAATCACCTAAATCATCTATATTTGTTCCATCTAGTATATACTCTATATTATTATCTTTTGCTATCTTTTTAATAGTATTAAACACATATTTTTTACAATGATAGCATCTATCTTTTTTATTTTCGATAAACTCATCTAATTCTAAATTATCTATATCTATAACTAGGTGCTTAACACCAAATTCATTTGCGTACTTTTTTGCTTCGTTTATTTCCTTTTCACTATGCATCATAGCATTTAAAGTTATAGCCACTACTTTTTCACCTAATACATCTTTAGCTACTTTAAGTAAAAAATTACTATCTACTCCTCCAGAATAAGCTATAGCTACATTGTCTAATTTAGCTAATATATTTTTTAATTTTTCTAGCTTATCATTTAATTCCACAAATACACCTCTCCCTTATTTAATAAATTAATTATATATAATGTTATAATATAAAGCAAACTTTAATTTCTCTTTACTTTAAAATTGAGTTTTTTATATATTTATTGTAATATTAAAATAGTAAAGGGGGAGGGATGACTATTATGAATTATTATGACATCTTACAAAATTTTCTTAGATGTAACAAAAACATAAAGTTAAAATTTAAAGAGGATAAAAAAACATTAGATATATGTAACTATAATAACACTATACTTTCTTTAGAGTTACAAAATAGCGACATGAAACTTAATGCTAAAGTAATTTACGAAAGTATTATTAATTTAGATAATTTAACTATATATATTCCTAAAATATATGTAAAAGAAAACTAGAATATAATTAATTTATCCCAGAGTAATATTTCTCTGGGATGTTATTAATTAATCTATTACTTATTCCTTCTTGTATATAACTATAAAAGCATCATTAAATCCTTTTTCTTTTAACTCTTCTATTCTTTTTTCAGCATTCAATCTATTATTATATGAGCCACATACTACCCTATATAAAGTATCCCTATTATCTATAGGTGTTATAGGTTTATTAACATCATTGTCAACTGGAGTATACGTTATATTTAAATATCTACATATGCCTCTTGCTATCCCATCTGCTAATGCCTCTTGCTTTTGAGTAAGAATTTTGTAATCTTCCTGATTATCTATAAAAGCAAGCTCTATAAGACATGCTCTCATATTAGTATTTCTTATTACATAAAAATTAGCAGTCTTTACTCCTCTATTTTTAGTATATGCTTTGGTTTTTAGCAATTCTTCATGTATATAATTTGCTAAATCCTTAGTTGATGATGTATGAGAGTACGTCTCTATACCGTTAGCTGTGCCATTAAATGAATTACAATGAATAGATACAAAACAGTCTGCACCCCAACTATTTGCATCACTAGTTCTCGCTTCTAAAGATATTGTTTTATCTTCAGATCTACTTAACCTTACTTCTATTCCTTGTTTCTTTAATAATTTCTCTACCTTTTTAGATACTTCTATATTTATATTTTTTTCATATAGATTATTAATACCAATAGCTCCACTATCATTTCCACCATGACCTGGATCTATATATACCTTTTTTACCATAATTAATTCTCCTTTTATAGTACTTAAGCTATAATAAATAGCCCTATACATTATATGATTTAGGTATATAATTTGACATTATTTTTAATACAAAAAGCCGTGTTATAAATTATACAACACAGCTTTTGTTTTATAGTAATTTTTCTTTCCATTCCTCTTCTTTAAAACCTACCACAACATGTTTTCCATCAAATGCTATAGGCCTTTTTATAAGCATTCCATCGCTAGATAATATATCTAGTAATTTATCATCATTCTCAGTTTTAACTACATCTTTAAGCCCTAGCTCTCTATATTTTACACCACTAGTATTAAAGAATTTTTTTAATTCATATCCACTTAGTTCATACATTTTTTTTAATTCTTCTTTAGTTGGAGGATTTTTAACTATTTCAATATCCTCAAATTCTAAGTTATTTTCCTTAAGCCAAGCCTTGGCTTTTCTTACAGTCGATCATTTTGAATACCCATATAATTTTATCATTTGTCTCACCCTTTTAGTTAACATTTTATTTTATATTTACCCAACAGCTATACTTTTAATCAAACTTATTCCATGGAACTACTTCTACTTCCCCAAACCATCTTTCATTTAGTCTATTAGAAAATTCTCCTTTATATCCTATAAAAGATAATACTATTAGTTCTAAATACTTTGTCCCTATTTGTATTATATTCCACATATCCTCAACACTAAGATTTGCTCTATTATCTCTTCTGCTTGGATGCACTATTTTATTTCTAAAGTATATTACTAGATCTACCCCATCATCAAATCTTGTTTTAGTCCAATCATCAAATAGATCTAATTCTTCCATTCCATATGGGATTTTACATATATCTAGTACCATTTTTATATTTTTAGCTGCACTATTTAAGTCAAATTCATCATCATTAAGTATTTGTTCTTGCTCTACAAGTATCATATAAGATAGTGCTTCTAATGCAATTTGAATTGATATTATATTATTTTCTATTGTTATCTCACCTAATGATTCTATATACCAATCTATTACATTTTTTATAACTTGTCCACAATATCCATCTTCTAGTTTTTTGCACATTAAAGACATATACTTTTCTATATTATGGTGATTTGATATAGTATCTGTCCAAGTTGGTACAAACTTAAATGGAGTTACTATGTTTTCTCTCCATAACCTATAGACATTGTTATTTCCTTGATACCCTTTAGCTAAGCATATTCCAATATGCCTTCCACACATAAAGCTAAGTGCTATTGATATCCTATCTAAAAAATCTATTATATTATTAGTTTTAAATTGTTTTTTATCTTTTCTTTGAACTCTCCCTATATGAGTTATTATACTACCAGATTTAGATTTTAGTTTTTCATTTAATTCTTTTCTATAATCATACCTTTTATCTATTGTAACTACAAAGTCATTAATTTCAAATTGAATTCTACCTGCGAACAACTTATCCACGTGTTTTATAAGTGTTCCCGGAAATTTATCTAAGTTTATTATATGAAAATCTATATAATCTACATATGCATTTTTTGACTTTATATAGCTATCATTTGTATATCCTTCTATATTAAAATCATTTATCGAATTTATACTTATCGAAATTGGCTTATATCCATAAATTTCAAGTATTGCATTATCATAATCTAAATCTAAGTCTATATCTTCATCATATGCAGAAAGTATTTGTGCTTTAAAGTTTATAGATACTGGAGGAGTCATTTTATAATACACTATTCCGCTACATTTATATTTTTTATCTAAATAAATACAAAATCTACCTTGATATATGATTATATCTTCATCTATTTTGTATCTTAAGTATTCTGAAGATATAGCACTATTTATTTCTTTCATAATGTTTTCCTCCTTCCATGCAGTACTTCTTGATTATATCATAAATAATAAACTTTAGCTAAGATTTAAATTAATCGTTGTTATATCAATGTATATAACTATCTATTATACTAATTATCTTTTTCATTTTAACTTAAATTGATTTTATATAATATTATAGCATTTTCAATCTCTTCTTTTAAACACATATTTGAATTATTTCCTTACATAAAGATTCCCCTTAAAGTAGTGTTATCTAATAACTTTAAATTCTATCTATCTTAAGGGGCTTAATTCATACTTTAAAAATTATTTTTTAATGCTGTTGATAACATTAATTTAATTCTATTTATTTGATTTATTTCACTTGCTGATGAATCATAATCAATAGCTATTATATTTGCATCTTTATACATTTCTTTTATTTTCTTTATTTGACCTTTTCCTGTTATATGATTTGGAAGGCACCCAAAAGGTTGCATGCATATAATATTTTTAATATCATCTTCTAATAACTCTAACATTTCTCCTGTCAATAACCAACCTTCTCCTGTTTGATTTCCTAATGATATTACATTTTCAGTATACTTAGATATAGTTCTTATATTTTTTGGAGGAATAAACCTTTTACTTTTCATTAATTCTTTATTATAAGTGCTTTGATAAATATTCATTGCATTTATAAATAGATTTCCTAATTCTTTATTTATCCATTTTCCATCTAGATGTTTAAATTTATATTCTGCATTTAAGCAACAACTAAGAAAGAAGTTAGATAACTCAGGTACTACCGCTTCTCCTCCTTCAGCTTCTATAATATCAACTAAATAATTGTTTGCAAGAGGATGAAATTTTACTAATATTTCTCCTACTAACCCAACCTTAGGCTTTTTTATATCTATTAACTCTAAATTATCAAAATCATGTATTATACTTTTTATATTTTTCTTAAACTCTAATATACTAGATTTTTTTAATGATTCTTTGCATATACAAACCCATTTATCATACAATTTATTGGCACTGTTTGTATACTTTTCGTAAGGTCTTGTTCTATATAAAACTTTCATCAATAAATCTCCATATATACAAGACATTAATAATCTATTAGCCATACTAAGTGTAATATGTTTTGATAATCCATTTTTCTCTATTCCATTTACACTTAAAGATATTACAGGTATATCTTTGTAACCAGAATCATAAAGGGCTTTTCTTAAAAATCCTATATAATTAGTAGCTCTACATCCTCCACCAGTTTGTGTTATAGCTACAGAAGTGCTATTTAAATCATACTTACCAGTTTTTAAAGCTTCTATAATTTGACCTATAACTATTATTGCAGGATAACATGCATCATTGCTTACATATTTCAACCCCTCATCTATTATTTCTCTTTTTATATTTTCTAAAATAACCAAATTATACCCACTTAAATTTACTGTTTCTTTAAAAAATTGAAAATGTATAGGTGACATTTGAGGTACTAATATAGTATGTTTTTTATTTATTCTACCTTTTTTATATTCGATATGATCATTTTCTATATATTTATTATTTTTTCTTTCTTCTATTGCAGCTTTTAATGACCTTATCCTTATCTTAGCTGCACCTAGATTATTTCCCTCATCAATTTTTATAACTGTATGAATTTTAGATTTCTCATTTAAGATTTCTTTGACTTGATCTATTGTAATAGCATCTATACCACATCCAAATGAATTTAGTTGAACAAGTTCTAAATTAGAACTTTCTTTTACAAAACTTGCTGCTTTATACATTCTATGGTGATATACCCACTGATCAACTACTCTAAGTGATTTATTTATTTTAGATAGGTGAAATATAGAATCTTCACTTAATACATTTATTCCTAAGGAGTTTATAAGTTCTGGTATTCCATGATTTATCTCCGGATCTATATGGTATGGCCTTCCACATAAAACTATACCTTTTTCATTTTTATCATAAATCTCTTTTAAGGCTTTTTCTCCCTCAATTTCTATATCTTTTCTGTATCTCTCTTGCTCTATATATGCCTTATCTAGAGACTTTTCTACCTCAGTCTTAGATATATTAAAGTACTTAAATAGTTCTTCATATAAGTTTTTAATAAGTTTCTCACGATTATTTAGACTTATAAAAGGATTAATGTAATTTATATTTTTTATTTCATCTATATTATTTTTTATAACTTCTGAGTAAGATATAACTATTGGGCAATTATAATTATTGTCACATCGTTCATCTTCTTTTTTTTCATTAACTACACAAGGATAAAAAATATATTTTATATCTTTTTCTATTAAATCTTTTATGTGCCCATGTACCATCTTAGCTGGGTAGCAAATTGTGTCTGATGTTATAGATGATATTCCTTTTTCATATAAATCTTTTGATGAACGTTTAGATAAAACTACTCTAAATCCCATATTTGTAAAAAAAGTATGCCAAAATGGATAGTTTTCATATATATTTAATACTCTTGGAATACCTATTTCACCTCTAAATGCTTTAGATTTTTCTAATGGCTTGTAGTTAAATATTCGATTATATTTATATTTATAAAGATTTATCTTATTTTCTTTTATTTTATTATCATTATATAAAGCTTCTCCCCTCTCGCATCTATTTCCTGATATGAATAATTCATCATAAAATTTATTTATTGTTAATAAACAATTATTTGAGCATCCACCACATCTTGAAGTTTCTGAACTAACTTCTATGTTTTTTACTTTGTCTAAATTAAGTAAGGTGCTTTTATTGCTACCATTATACATATCCATTGATATTAAAGCACATCCAAAAGCCCCCATTAACCCAGCTATAGATGGTCTTACAACTTCTTTGTTTATTATCTTTTCAAAACTTCTAAGTACTGAGTCATTATTAAATGTACCGCCTTGGACAACTATATTACTCCCTAGATTATCAAAATTACTTTCTTTAATAACTTTATATAATGCATTTTTTATTATGGAATAGGAAAGACCTGCTGATATGTCTGCTATGCTAGCGCCTTCTTTTTGTGCTTGCTTTACCTTTGAATTCATAAATACAGTACATCTTGAACCTAAATCTACTGGTAATTTAGATAATGTTCCTATTTTTGCGAATTCTTTTATGTCTATAGACAATGATTCTGAAAAATTTTCTAAAAATGAACCACATCCAGATGAGCATGCTTCATTTAATATTATATTATCAATTACACCATCTTTAATTTTTAAACACTTCATATCTTGCCCACCTATATCTAATATAAAGTCAACTTTATCATTGAAATACTTTGCTCCTTTATAATGTGCTATAGTTTCTATTTCCCCAAAATCTATACCTAATGCCTTCTTTATAAGACCTTCACCATAACCTGTTACTGTTGAGTAACATATATTAGCTTTTTTAGGTAATTTGCTATATATATCAATTAAAACTTCTTTAACCGTATCTAAAGGTCTTCCATTATTACTACTATAGTGACTATATAATATATTTTTTTCTTCATCTATTAAAACTACTTTTGTTGTAGTTGACCCTGCGTCTATACCTAAATAACAATTCCCTACTACTTTTTCTATATCTTTATATCCTATATCTTTTTTGTTATGTCTTTTTAAAAATATTTCATATTCATTTTTATCTTTAAATAGTGGCTCTAATTTACTTATTTTATTTATACCTTCTTTATCCAAATTCTTAATTTTATCTATCAATGATTCAAGGTTAACTTTGCTGCCTTTTTTTGATATTAAACTAGCTCCCATACATACATAAAGTTGGGCATCCTTAGGAAATATTATATCTTCTTCATCTAAATTTAACACCCTCTTAAAAGCATATCTTAGTTCTGATAAAAAATATAACGGTCCTCCTAAAAAAGCAACCTTACCTTTTATCTCTCTCCCACAAGCTAATGCACTAACAGTTTGTATAGCAACTGCATTAAATATACTCATTGCAATGTTTTCTTTTTTAGCTCCATCATTTAAAAGAGGTTGTATATCTGTTTTTGCAAATACACCACATCTTGATGCTATCTTGTAAATCGTATCATAATTTTTTGCAAGTTCATTTAATCCATTAGAGTCGGTCTGTAAAAGATATGCCATTTGGTCTATAAATGCACCTGTTCCTCCTGCACATATACCATTCATCCTTTGATCTATTCCATCTGTTAAATAAGTTACCTTTGCATCTTCTCCTCCCAATTCAATAATCACATCAGTTTCTGGATAAAAATACTTTATAGCTTCTGTAGATGCTATTACTTCCTGTATAAAATCTATTTTTAGTCTCTTAGCCATATCGATTCCACATGACCCTGTTATTGCTACAGTTATTTCTCTACCTTCTAGTATACTTTGTACGTCTAATAATGTATCTAAAACTGTATTTTTTATACTTGACAAATGTCTTTTATAATTTTTATATACAATATTATTATCATCATCAAATACCACAACTTTGACTGTAGTTGAGCCAATATCTATACCTAATGAAAATAATCTATTCATGTTAAATCCCCCATATTTTCTGTTTATCTATTATTAAGTTTTATGCTTTTTTAGATATTTATATGTAGCCAAAATTTATAAGTTTTTTAAGTTGATATTTATATATATACATAAAAAATTCGCTTCGCTCATGTCTCCAACGACTTCGTTCGTTGCTTAAAAATTATTTTTGAGCTACTGTATATGCGGATATCTTTACTTTTTCTAAATATGTTACTATAACTTTAATTCATAGATTATCCACAACTTTCAAGTAAATATATTACATTAATAAGTAAAAAAGCACACTTATTTAGTGTGCTAATAATTTAATACTCTTATAGCTATATTTGAGCAATGATCTGAAATTCTTTCTAAGTTTGATACTAAATCTAGATATAATATCCCAGAGTCTATCTCACATGTATTATTGTTTAATCTGTATATATGATTTGCTCTTATTGATTTTTCTATATTGTCTACTTCTTCTTCTGTTTTAATTATTCTTTCAGCTATTTTTTTGTCTTTTTTATTTATAAGAATTAAAGCATCTTCATAATTTTTTTTGACTTTTTCAAACATTTCTTCAATTTCTTTTTGACCATCATTGGATATGCTTACATCTTTATCAATTGCTATCTCAGCAAGTTCAGCTATATTTTCAGAATGATCTCCTATTCTTTCCAAATCATTTATAGTGTTAAATAAATTATCTACCTCTTCTACTGAGTTACCAGTTAAAGATGTCTTAGACAATTTTAATAAATAGTTTAATATATTTCTTTGATAATCATTTATATCTTTTTCAATTTTAAATGTTTCTTCTACATCTTTTTTAGATTTATTTAAAAATGCACTCATAGATGAATTTAAGCATATATTTGTTACTTTAGCCATTTTATTAGTTTCTTTTAATGTATTTGCAAATGCTATTGATGGTGTTTCTAACATTCGCTCATCTAAATAAGTTTTAGCTTCCTTTTCTTCTTCAGTTTGAGGAACTATCTTCATAGCTAATTTTACAATATACTTAGAAAATGGTAAAAGTATTATAACTGTTACTATATTAAATAATGTATGTGCATTTGCTATTTGTCTTGCTACATCTGTTGGATTAATTCTTGTTACTACTGCAACTATTGGCTTGTTTAATATTAATAAAAACATTAGTGTACCCAAAATATTAAATAATAAATGCATAATTGCTGCTCTTTTTGCATTTTTGTTAGCACCTATACTAGACAATAATGATGTAACACAAGTACCTATATTATCTCCATAAAGTATAGGAAGTGCAGATTGAAGTGGTATAATTCCTTGAGATGCTAATGCTATAAGCATCCCCATTGATGCACTTGAACTTTGAACTACTCCTGTTATTATAAGACCTAACAGTACACCAAGTAGTGGTCTATGACCAAAATTAACAAGTGCATCTGTGAATCCTTTATATTCAGCAAGAGGGCTGACAGCATCTTTCATAAACTCCATACCCGTAAATAATATACCAAATCCAAGCAATATCTCTGCTATATTTTTAGTTTTACTTTTTGATGAAAATAGATAAAGTGCTATACCTATACCTAAAGTTATAGGAGCAAGCCCCTCTAAATTAAAACTTACTAATTGAGCAGTTATAGTTGTACCTATATTTGCTCCCATTATAACTCCTATAGCTTGAGATAACGTCATTATACCTGCATTTACAAAACCAACTACCATAACAGTAGTAGCACTAGAGCTTTGTATTATCGCAGTTACTCCTGCTCCAACTAATACTCCAAGTAAAACATTACTTGTTAAAAGCTCTACTATTTTCTTTAGTTTTTCCCCAGCTGCTTTTTGAAGTCCATTACCCATTAATGTCATACCATATAAAAAAAGTCCTAGTCCTCCTATAAGACTTATTAGTATCTCCAAATTAATTCCTCCTTTGGTTAAACATCATTCTATATATATTTTTCTCCTTTTTCCATTTAATAATTCACTCTAATTTCTAAAGCTACATTTTATTGATTAGAATAGTAATTATATTTTTAGGTTAAATTATTATTGTTCAATAAATTATTTAAGGAGGACTATATGACTAGAAAAAAAGCTTGTAAAGCCCCTCAACAAAGTAAAAATGTTGCAAGTTCAAGTCTAGAAATAGCTGAAGAACTTAATATATCACCAAGATTAAGACCTAGCAAAACTGGTTCTGTTAGTCAAAATACATCTAGACCTATAAAGCCTAGAAAGAAGTAATCTAAAATATAAAATTTTTATGGTTCAAGATTACTAATCAATATAATTTTAAATATCCTAATACAAATAGAAAATAGACTTAGATATCATCTAAGTCTATTTTCTATAAATTTTATGAAATTAGCATAAATATAAAATGAGAAGATACACCTGCACATATTCCACCTATCGTATGTGAAATTATTGCTTTACTAGTTAGTCCTCTTGCATTTAATGCATCCATCATACCTACATGAGTACTTAAGTATCCACTCCAACACATTCCCATGGCCGTAAATACGGCTATATCATTAGGAGTTATAACATTATCTTTGATAAACTGTGGTACTAAACTCATAGCTGCACCAACTGCACCTAATGAGGTTATAGGAAATGCTATAGCTTGTGCTGATGTAAATCCAAATAGTGGTTCTAATATAAAGTTTAGCTTCTTTCCTATTACAGGTAAAAGAGCTATACCTTCATATGCTGCCCCTGTATATACTTCTTTACCGGTATTTGGATCTATACTTGGGCCAAATGTAAGTAACATTACTAATGTACATACTATTAAAACACCTGGTATTATAGCTAATCCTAATTCTACACCTGATTTTCCACCTTCAAGTATTGCATCTAGGACCCTTTGGAATATACTTCCATCTCTTATTTCTCTATACTCCTCTATCTTAGAATTTTCTATTTCTAAACTAGTATTATCTATCTCATCTTTATAGTATTTTTTTGTAAAGTGCAACATTATTCTAACACTAATTATACTACCTATTATGGCACCTATATTTCCTACTAACGCCGGAAGTACATATTTTTCACCCTGAGATATCATAAATGTTGTAACTATAAGACCCATTCCAAAAGATGTACCCAAATTACAAAGTGCTGGTACTTGGTACTTTTTAAAATACTTAGTAAAAGATTTATCCTTGCTAAATGATATGATTGCTGGATTATCAGATAAATAAGTAGTTACAGCTCCTGCTATACTAGCTCCTGGAAGTCCATATAAAGGCTTCATAAAAATAGCAAATATTTTATTAAGTAGTGATATTACTCCAAATTCTGATAATAATGCACTTAGTGCCCCTGCTAAAACAGCCATTGCCATTATTAAAAATACAGTATTTAATAATAAATCGTGAGCAGTGTTCATTATAACTTTAAACATTATACCTGCTCCCATGATACTTGCTACATAGGTAAATCCGCCTAATAAGATAGCTAAAAATACAAATGTCTCTAGATTTACCGACCTGACTTTCCTTTTAGTTGTAGTATTTTGCATACAAATCATCCCCTATGTAATTATTATCTGTGTCTTTTAAACTTAAAATTATAAATTTAAAGAATATTTTTTATTATTCTATAATATATTAAATTTATTTTTATGTAAATATTTATTTTTTTCTTTGCGATAATTTGCATTTATATTTATTAATAAAAAAGTACTACCATATGGTAGTACTTTAAACATTTACATTTATATATTAATTTCTACTTATTATCTATTATAGTTTTTGTTGTATCTAAATCTTTAGCTAAGCATTTTTGACTATTTATTCTTTCACTTACTAATAAGTAGTTGCTTATTCCTTTTAATGTTTTTGCTAATTTGTTTATCATTGCCATTTTTAACTCCCCCTTTATGTTTTCTACTTAGGATATTGTATACAATATACTGTATCAAGTCAATACTTTTATTGAAAGTTTATTTTTTATCAAATTTTTTATGCCAAACTTAATCTATTTAACTTATATATACAATATTATTTTATATTTTTGACTTTTAGTTTATAATAAAGGTTATAATATAAAAATTAATTTTCATAAAATGAGGAGGTACGTCATGTCTTGTCCAAACTGCAAGTGCAATAAATCAAAAATAAGTAATGATGAATATGAAGAATTAAAAGAATATTTCAAAGATGAGATACAAGATTATAAAATTGTTGATTATATAAAAGATAATGGTAATCATAGTTCTTATGTTGAGGTAGAACTTGAAGACTATATCGTTGAAATTGAGGATATAGATACTGATAATTTAAATTTAGATAAAGTAATAGATGCTTTAATAAGAAATAGTGTTAAATAATTAAAAGTAGACTAATTTTAGTCTACTTTTAATTATTTTTCTCTGAATCTATTTTCATTTTTAATATTTCTAATTGACTTTTATATGCTACTAATTGTATTTCTATTTTTTCTTTTTTAAGCTGTATATTCTTTTTAGTTTTTTCACTTTTTGCATTTCTTATTTCATCTTCCATTTTAGTACTCATAGCTTCAAGTACATATACAGTCTTTTGTAATTTTTCATATACAGCCCTAGGATTATTATTTTGCTCACTTTTTCTCTCTAATATAAACATTATCTTAAAGTACATAAATGCAACAAAAATATTTATTACATTATCTAGTAACTCTTGTGTCATACTATCACTAATTATTGCTACTAAAATAAAAGATGCTATATTAAATAAAAATAGTGTAGTTAACTTATTTTTATTTTTGCCATAGTTATAATCTTCTTTATATCTAGCTAGTCTATATGGAATAGCTATTGTGACTATTGGTGATAAAAACAGTATATTTCCTTCTAATATAGCGTATATAACACTTAGTGCGGTTAAAAGCATTATGGCTTTATTAGTTATATCTACTTTTTTCATATATTTCTCCTTTTTGGATATTAAAAATACCTCCTTGCACAAAGTATAAAATACTCTGTGCTTAGAGGGTATTAATTTATTTACCATACATAATTTTTAATTGAGCTTGTATGTCTTTATTTTCTAAGTATTCATCTAGCGTAGTTTTTCTATCCATAACACCACCTGGAGTTATTTCTATTATTCTATTTGCTAGAGTTTGTATCATTTCGTGGTCATGAGAATTAAATATTAATACTCCTGGGAACTTTTCTAAACCTTTGTTTACAGAAGTTATACTTTCAAGGTCTAAGTGGTTAGTTGGGTCATCTAAAACTAATACGTTAGCGTTACTTAACATAAGTTTTGATAACATACATCTAACTTTTTCTCCTCCTGATAAAACTTGAGCTTGCTTTAGAGCTTCTTCTCCACTAAATAACATTCTGCCTAAGAATCCTCTTATAAAACTTTCACTCTTTTCTTCAGAATATTGTCTTAACCAATCAACTAATGAGTATTCTACACCATCAAAGTATTGATTGTGATTTTTAGGTAAGTAACTTTGAGAAGTTGTAACTCCCCACTTAAATGTTCCACTATCAGCAGTATCTTCACCCATTATTATATTGAATAATGTAGTTATAGCTATTTCGTCACCCATAAATGCTACTTTATCATCTTTATCAAGTCTAAATGATACATTATCAAGTACTTTAACACCATCTACAGTTTTAGTTAATCCTTCAACTTCTAAAACCTCATTTCCTATTTCTCTCTCAGGTGTAAATCCTACATATGGATATCTTCTTCTTGATGGTTGTATTTCTTCAACTTGTATTTTTTCTAATTGTTTTTTTCTAGATGTTGCTTGCTTTGCTTTAGAAGCATTTGAACTGAATCTTGCGATGAACTCTTTAAGTTGAGCTATTTTTTCTTCAGCCTTTTTATTTTGATCCTTAGCAAGTTGTAATGCTAATTGGCTTGACTCATACCAGAAATCGTAGTTACCTACATACATTTGTATCTTACCAAAATCAACGTCAACTATATTTGTACATATTTGATTTAAGAAGTGTCTATCATGTGATACAACTATAACGATAGAATCTTCAAGTCCCATTATAAACTCATTTAACCAGTTTATAGATTGGAAGTCTAAGTGGTTTGTAGGTTCATCCATTATTAGTATCTCAGGCTTACCAAATAATGCTTGAGCAAGTAATACTTTAACCTTTTCTCCACCTGTTAATTCTTTCATTTGCTTATAATGTACCTCTTTAGGTATACCAAGACCCATTAAAAGTCTCTCTGCATTAGTCTCTGCATCCCATCCATCAAGTTCGGCAAATTCACCTTCAAGTTCAGCAGCTTTTATACCATCTTCTTCAGTGAAATCAGGCTTCATGTATAATGCATCTTTTTCTTTCA
Source organism: Romboutsia sp. D33t1_170424_H2 (assembly GCF_015669105.1). Taxonomy (NCBI): domain Bacteria; kingdom Bacillati; phylum Bacillota; class Clostridia; order Peptostreptococcales; family Peptostreptococcaceae; genus Romboutsia; species Romboutsia sp. D33t1_170424_H2. The sequence goes on from NZ_JADOZQ010000004.1 coordinate 108,773, forward strand.
TTATAGAGTATAGTCTTTCGTGTCCCATTATAACTACATCTAAAACTGTATCTTCTTCATATTTGAAGTGGTCCTGTCTAAGTACTGACATTCTTTCTTTTTCAGTTATTGAAACACTTCCTGTGTTTGGCTCTATATCACCAGCTAATATTTTAAGGAAAGTTGATTTTCCTGCACCATTAGCTCCTATTATCCCGTAACAATTTCCTTTAGTGAATTTTAAGTTAACATCTTTGAATAACTCTTTATCACCAAATCTAAGTCCAACATTTGTAACTTGTAACATTAATGTGTATTCCTTTCTTTCTTTAATTTTCGTAAATTACATAACATTTTTATAATATAATAAATATTTAATTTAGTCAACTGATGAGTACTACACCTTAGCAAAATTACAGGCTGGATATGTGCAAATATCGCAATTCATACAAAGTCCACCATGCCCATACATTGCTATATCTTTTTTAGTTAATTTTTCATCTACTAGTACTCTTGGTAAAATAACATCAAATACTGTTGTTTTATTATACATTGCACATCCTGGTATCCCCATTATAGGTATATCACCTTTATATGCTAATAAAAACATTGCCCCAGGAAGTATTGGTGAACCATAGGTTATTATACTTGCTCCACTTTCTTTTATAGCAGTAGGTGTTACATCATCTGGATCTACACTCATACCACCTGTGCAACATATAAGTTCTGCACCTTGATTTATAAAATCTTCTATAGCATTTTTTATCATAATAGTATCATCTTTACATATAGCTTGACCTATAACTTCACACCCAAACTTTTCAACCTTTTCTTTTATAACAGGTCCAAATTTATCTACTATTCTTTTATAAAATACTTCATTTCCAGTTGTAACTATACCAACCTTCTTAGGTTTAAACTCTACTACATTTACTATTTTTTTATTACCTACTATATTTTTTGCTTCGGTTAGCTTATTTTTATCTATTAGTAAAGGAATCACTCTTGTTCCTGCTACTTTAGTTCCTTTATTTACTATAAAATTATTATGTAGGGTAGATAACATTATATCATCTATCATATTAAGTTCTAATAATGTATCTACGTCTATTTTTAAAAGTCCATATTTATTTGATATAAAATCTATTTTACCTTCTTTTATATCACTAAAATCTAAATTTTCTCCTGCTGTTAAATCTTTTAAAAATATAGCGCCATCATTTTCATGAACCATATCTTCATTTTTTTCCCAAACATATAGATGATCTTTACCTAATGATAGTAAAACTTCTATATCTTCTTTTTTTACTATATGACCTTTTTTAAAAGCAACTCCTTTAAATTCACCTGGAATTATCTTTGTTATATCATGACAAAGTATATGTCCTATAGCATCTACTGTTTTAATCTTTTTCATATATTCCCCCTAATTGTATATAGTCTTTTTTTGTGTCAATATCAAATAACATATACTCACTGACATCTACATATTTTATTTTACATGAATTAGTTATAACTTTTTTACCTTTTTCATCTTCTTTTAAACTTAATAATTCCTCTCTTTTATACTCTGGAAATATTACAGGATTTCCTTTTCTATCTTTATATCTTGGAATTATTATAAAATCTTTATTTTCATTAAATTCTTCTATCATTTTATTTATATATTTGCTATCAATTAAAGGTTGATCTCCTACAAAAAACATATATCCAAAGGATTGCTTGCTATTATTTATACCTAATCTTATAGATTCACTTTGACCTATATAATTTTTTTTATTTTCTATATATTTATAGTTGTATTTTTTTGAAATATCCTTTATTTCATCATATGAACTAACAACTATAACTTCTTTAAATTCAACTTTTGATATTTCATCAAATACATATTCTATTATAGTTTTATCTTTGTATTTTAGTAAGAGCTTATTTTCTCCCATTCTTTTTGATAGCCCTGATGCCATTATAATCGCTGTTATCATTTTTTATATCCTTATTAATTTATTAAAAAGTTTATTTTTATACAAATATAAAACACTAATTATTTATGATATTAAAATAAATCTTATATTCTATACACAATAAAATAAATCATTTAATATACTTCCATATATTATTTTTATATTATGTTCATGTTTATTAATACTGTTAATAAGATTTTTTGCTATATCTAAATGCTTTTTTGTTTCTACTTTATTGATTAATAATATTTTTTCACAATTGATATTTTTAAACATACCATTTTTATTTATTACTATATCAACCATATTTTCTATAGTTACTTTATTTTTAGTGTTTGTTAATTTTTCAAATTCTTTAAGTCTATGTATATTTTTATCGTTTATACACATATCATAAGAAGTTATATCTAATACCCCTATAACTTTCGTGGTTTTAGGATATACTACCGGCTCGTTTATATTCCATCCTTTAAGCTTTTTTCTCTTAGAACCATCACCTTCTATTAAAAGAACATCAAAATCACCTTTGATCTTATCTAAATCATAAAAATCTAGCCCTATTATCTTATTATCTAAATTTATATATGATCCAACAATAACGACTCTTTCTTTTTCACATTTTTTATATTTTGCACTATCTAATATGTACATATTGTCATATAATTCTTTTGGCGGTACATATATTTTTGTTGTTGTGCTTATAAGTATTTTTTTGCTATTAATGCTAGATGCCAACTTATTTATAAGTGAGGTTTTTCCTCCAGCTCCTATTACTGTTATAATCTCTTGTTCTCTTAAGTTTAATGCTTCTTTTAAATTCATATCTACCCTAACTTTATATATTTATAAACTTTTATTTAATATTTTTTTAATGTAAAATAAAGAATCCATAGAATAATTATAACATTATTCTATGGATTTATACAGATTAATTACATACTAATCCTATTTTTATTTTATCTTTTGTTTGTTCTTTTACATACAATGAGAAAATGCTATCACAAGAATTTTCGCTTTTTTCTTTTATAATAGTTAATATATCATTTACAACAAATATCATTTCATCTTCTTTGCAATAATTAGATCCCATTTCAATAAATATTATTTGCTTTTTATTTAAAAGTTCATTATGTGATCCACTTACATTTTCTAGTAAATTTCTTACCATGTCTTCTTTAGATATGTCTTTACCAAACTCTTTATAAGAATATTTTATTCCACCATCTGTACATAAAGTTTCTTTTAAATCTGTTAAGTCTAAGTTTATCATGCATTGATATGATATAGATTCAACTAACATATTTACTAAATTTATAAATTTATCCATTGAAGCTTCATCTACTTTAAATTCTCTATTTATATTTACTTCGTCTTTATTTTCTTTATTAGAAGAATCTATTCCTATACTTAATATTCTTCTTTCATCTGCCATATATCCTATTGCATTGACTATCTGTAATGCCTTTTTATCTTCACTATTATAAGTTAAAAATAATAAGTCTACTCCATCTAATAATTCTCTAACATAATCCTTATCTACATCTTGATTTATAGATATTTCTTCTATATCCATATTATTTTCTAATTTAAATTTAATAGAATTTAATGTATTTATTCCATCATTTCCTATACCTATTATTTTAGCTTTTTCTAATTTTTCTTCTATATTCATAATATCTCCTTAATCAGATTACTTTAATAGTTTAAGATATTTATTTTCTAATATCTTAAATAATGGAACACCAATTATAGTTATTACTACAAATTGTCCAAAACCTACTTGTAGCATTGAAAGTATAAGAGGCACACCAAATAATTTATTTAGCATAATACCTATTATTATAGCATTTACTATTGTTGGCCATAATGATGCGATTAGTACATAACCTTTTTTTCCTTTCATTGTTTTACCTGTTAGGTAAACTAAGTATACACTTATAAATGTTGCCAAAGTTCCAAATATAATATCAGGAACACCATAAGGACCTATTACATTAGCTAAAAAACATCCTATTGTCAAAGCTAATATGTATTCCTTACTTATAAGTGGTAGTAGTGTCATAACCTCAGCTATTCTAAATTGTATTGTTCCATAACTTATAAAACCAAAAGCTAAAGTAACTGCTGCATAAACACCTGCTACTACTCCAGTTTTAACTATCTTTTTAGTGTTGTTTCTCATCTTTTTTCTCCTAAGTGCTTATTATTTATAGCCTAATCTACTTGGAAAAAATAAAAACCGTAGAAATTCTACAGTTTTAATGGCAGTTAATTAAATGCCTATTTTAACCGTAGTTTTTTTTATAGACAGGAGGCTTTCGAACTGTCTTTTTAAGGTTACTTACGATATTATATAATATATATTTTTTTATTTCAAATATTTTAATATTACTTTAATATGTTTTTAGCTTCAATCATTCTTTGAAGTGCTGTTATTATAACTATAAACGAAAATATATTAACTACTATACCTAAATAACTTTCAAAAATCATCATAAGAGATAACATTATAAATCCTTCACTTCTTTCAGCTACTCCTGCTTGATAATAAAATGATTTTATTCCGCTTTTTTCACTAACTGCACCAACTGTTAAAAATATTACCATTGATATTAATATACAAGCTAATAATACAATAATATTTAATCTTATCTCTTCAAATTTTAGTGCACTTACAAATATTATACCTATTTCTACTATCCTATCAAACGTAACATCTAACACTGTTCCAAAACTAGATGATGAGTCTGTTTTTCTAGCTATACTTCCATCTACTGCATCTAAGTATCCAGATATCCAAAGTAGCATTACAGCTAGTATATTTTTATCTAAATATAATAATACTGCTGATAATACCCCCAGTATAAGAGCTAGTGTAGTTACAGTGTTTGCGCTAATTTTTCTTTTTATAAATATATTTGCTCCAAATTCTATAAATGGATTTACATATTTTCTAGCATGTGTGTCTAACATATTATTTCCCTTCTATTTAATGTTTTTCTTCTAATTTATCTTTTAGAAATTTATTTTTTAAAAATATTGATACAGTAAATAATAATACTAAAAGAGCTATTGAAATATAAAAGCTAGTACTTTTTATATTTAAAGAAGTAGCCCCTATATTTGTAAATACTGCTATACCAGGAATAGTTCCAAATAGTGTAGCTAGTATAAAATCCTTATATTTTACATTTGTAATACCTGCTCCATAGCTTATTACATCAAATGGAAATAGTGGTATTAACCTTAATAGAAATATTATATAAAATCCATTTTTTTCTATTAATCTTTCTATTTTTTCTAACTTATCACTTGACTTTCTTTTAATTATTTCTTTTCCTAAATACCTAGCTATAAAAAATGCTATACTTGCACCTATTAAAGCTCCTATTGTTGTATATATATACCCCTTACTAAATCCAAATATTAGACCTGCTGATATTGCAAGTACTGAATCTGGAAAAAATGTTAGAGGTACTAATGAAAACATCACTATATATATAAGTGGAGCTAATACACCAAATGTTTTTACATATTCTTTTATTGTATATATATCAACATTATTACCTATATATCTATTTGTAATTACTACAAAAGCTAATATCCCTATTATGACTAGTATTTTTTTTAACTTATTATTCATATTTTCTCCTATTATTTAGTTTATATCTATTTATCCATGAATTTATACTAGATTTATTATATTGTGTAAACTTATCTTTGTTTAAATATTCTTCATTAAAAATTAAGTCTAATATATGAATTGAATTTTTCCCTCCATTTATCATAAACTTAACACATGTTTCACAGTAACATATAGTATAATCACTTTTTGTTTGAGAACATCTTTTTTTAAGTTGTTTTTTCTTATTTTCATTGTCTGTAAATATAGCTCCACAACACATAGAACTACTTCTATTTTTTTCAAATTCAGTGTATTTAATTCCTAAGCTTTTAAGTATATCTCTAGCACTTGTATATATAGATTCAACACCTCTTATTGCGCAGGAATCATGTATTGCAAATTCTATATTTAGATCACTATAATATCCAATTAACCTATTATCTAATCCAAATTCTCTTATGACATCTAATAAAAAATATACTTCTATATTTTTACTATTTTCACTTAAACTTTTATAACAATTAGGACATGACGTTATAACCTTTTTAACATTGTTAGTATTTAGAGTTTCATCTAAATTTTTATAGTATTTTTCAAATGATTTATAATCTTTTATCATTATACTTGGTTTATAACAACAAGAAAAAGTTATTCCTATATTTTTTATATGACCTCTTAAATAATTATATATATTTAGTATAATCTTTTCATCATACCCACTCAAACTACACCCTGGCATAAATAATACATCAGCATCTTCATCTATAAAAGTTTTTCTAAATAATTTATTATTGCTGCTAATTTGATGTATTTTATATGGTAGTTTACTCATTTTATCACCTTCCTTAAACTTATTTTAAAATAATTTTTTATATAATTTACAAAACAATATGGATTGGCTTAGCCAATCCACATTATTTTTCTTTTAAAGATTTATTTAAATTACTATTTTTTTCATTGTAAATCTTTTTAAGCATATATACAAGTATACTTAATGCAAATAATATCATAAGGCCTGTTACTACAAATTTTAAGGAACCTGTTAACATATCTCCAACATAAGAATATATTATAGTTGCAGGAAGCTGTCCTATGCCTGTTGCTATAAAAAATGAACTAAACTTCATTGAAGTAAGACCTGCTGCGTAGCTAACAAGGTCAAAAGATATAAATGGTAGTAATCTAGCTATTAAGATTGTATGTTTTCCGTACTTGTCAAAGAAGTTATCTATGTTATCTAATGCATATTTGCTTGTAAGCTTTATAACTACATCTCTACCTAAAAACCTTGCTATATAAAAGCATAATGCTGCTCCTACCATTGAACTAGTCCATGAAAGCATTGCTCCTTTTACCCACCCAAATAAAGCCGCATTAGCAAAAGTTATTAAAAATGCTGGAAGTGGTGCTGCCACTGATTGAAGTATCATAAGTAAAAAAGATATTATAGGTGCTAATATACCAAAAGATAATATATATTCTTTTATAGCATCTATGTTTAGCATACTTAAATAAAATATCATCTGATTTATACCTTTATTTATCTGCGGTATAAATAAATATATACCTATTACTAATAACGATACACCTATTTTTACTGATATATTTTTTAATTTATTATCTATTTTTATCACCTACTATGTCCTATTTATATATTTTTTATGACATTATGACCATTTTTAATATAATTCATAATAATATTTAAATTTTTAAAGTCATTCTTAAATATTTTAGCATAAACAGTGCAAAATTCTTATAAATATATATATTGTAATTTTATATACCAATAACTACATATATTGATTTTTTCTATACATAATTTATATTTTACAAAAATTTATTTATATATAAATTTTGTGTAACAATTTTTATCAAGATGCATATCATAAATATTAATATGTATAATTGGAGGTTTTATGCCTAGAAATAAAGGTCTTAATAACTGTAATTTACTAGTCAATAATTGTAATTCATTTTCTAATCAAAATCTTATACTAGTTACTATATTGGCAGCAATCATAGGTCAAGAAATAGAAAACGATGAAGAATTAGCACTTCTTGGTACATTTTTTATAGTTTTAGGAGAACAGTTATCTTTAGTCTCTGAAAGTAGAATAGTATGTAGAGAAGTCAATAAAGAATTAGAAAATTTAAATGATGAAGCAGAAGTTGATGAAATTAATGAAGTATTTTTAAGAAATACCTCAAGAAAAAAAGTAAAAAAAATTAAGAAAAAATACATAAAAAAATATAGTGACAAAAAATAAAAAGGCTATAATTTATGCATTATAGCCTTTTTATTTAACATTACTCTCTATAGTAATTTTTTTCTCTTGCTGTTTTTTGATCATTATTTAAATTACTATTTTTAGTTCTAGTTTTGCTGCTATAGATAGCTTCATTTTCTGATGCCATCTTAGCATTTACTTCAGTTTCATTAGCTCCATTTATACCTAATTCATGTGCTATTTCTATTTTTTCATTTTCATAATCTTGCATTCTTCTAGTGCTATGTTTTTTTTGGTTAGTCATGTTGCCACATCCTTTGGTTTTATTTCTATATATATTATTTCACTTCTATAATTTAAAATTCTTATAAAACATTACCAATTTATATATCTATCTACCATGTATATCTTTAAGCTTTTCTTTATCAACCCTTACTTCACTATCACCATATGCACACTTGCTAAATATCTTTTCTGCTTCTTCTAAGCTTAACCCTTTTATTTCCATATTCTTAGGGTCAGATTCTCCTATGTTATCTTTATCTAATCCATAGAGATAACATACTGCTTGTGGTAAAAAGCCTAGAAGCCTTGCTCCTATGCAATCTGCTGCTAGTGGATCTGTTGATGCTATAATAAGTCCTGGTGTATCTACTGCCATTCCATTATGAGGTCCTGTACCTACCATAGCTTTATCACAGCTTATTATACTTAAGTCTATAGGTATTTCATTTGCCATAGCTCTTATGAATCCATGCAAGTCCTTATGAATCCCTGTATTTTTTTTTGGATACCCATGGATTTCTGCTGGCGGCCATCCCATTGCTATATTTTTTATCGCACTTGTTATTGTTGCTTCTTCATGATGCTTTAACTGAGTAAATGATATTATTACATCTGCTTTATTTACTATTTCATTTATAGGAGTTGATTTTATTATGTCATGCTTTAGCTTTAAATCTATATATGGACCATAATTCATATCAACAAATTCTATTTTTTCTTCTTCTATTATTTTGTCATACCCTACATTTTTCATAACCTCTGTAGTCTTTTTACTTCCAGATCCTGTTGCTATATATATTTTGCTAGGTTCTTTTTCTTTTATATACTGTATAAGTGTTTTTAAAGTTTTAGGACCTACAATTCCTGCATCTTTTGGTTTGCTATCTTTTACCCAGTTAGGATTTATAACTACTGCGTCTCCTTTTTTATAATTTTATCTATTGGCAATAAATCTAAAGCTTTTTCTAATGATTTAGATTCTGTCATTGCCTTAGTTATTGAAACTATAGGTTCTTTAATCCTTCTCTCTCTTATCATAAAATCACCTCTTCTTTAGTATTTTTTTAAAATTTTAAATTTTATGTAACTAGCTATTATCATCAATATTTATATATCTATTATTTTCATATATTTAAATAAAATACTAGCAACTACTAAAGGATTCTAATTTCATATATAAAAATAGTCTAAGTTTGTATAAAACTTAGACTATTTTTACCCATTTACTTTCAAGAAGGGATATTTCATTTTTATTTTCATCAACTATTTGATGTATTGCTATTATATAATCGTCTTCATATTCTATCTGACTTTCTACCACTACTTCATTATTATATTTAAGCTGCTTTTCATAAGCTACTAAAAGTTCACTTATTCTATAGTTTTTAAGTACTTCAAAAGGCATTGAATCTATTATCCACATTATATAATGAGAATTACCTACATGTATATTTATATCTATATCAGAGTATCTTATATCAAAATTCTTAGATATATCTATTCTAGATGGTCTTCTCATTTTTAACTTATTTATCTTAACACTTCTATCCTCTTTTACTTCATATCTCTCATAATAGCTACTTGGTATACTGCAAGGCTTAGCTTTTTTTATATCTATATAAAATGCTAAAGTGTCTCCACTTAATATTAATTCTTCTTTTTCATTATATATTTTAAAGTTTCTAAGTGCATAAAACTTTCTAAATGCTTTTACATATGTTACAATTTTAAGCTTTTCTTTATAATTAGCTTTACCATGTACTTTTATATCATAATTAAATATAACCCAAGTATAATCACTTTCTTTAAAATCAGTAAATGATGCTCCTAAGCTAATATCCTGGCTAAATGCTGCATCTGACATAAAATCCATATATGACGAAAAATTACATTCGCCTCTTATATTCGTATCTCTATACGTTACTTCATATATTTTTTCAAATACTTTAGACATAATTAAAACTCCTAATACTTGTAATTATTCCTCTACTTTATTGATTATACTTCAAATTATATTCGAAATCAAATTAATATTATTTTACATAATTAAACTCAAAAACTATATATTTTACTTAGTTGCCAATTTAGTATATAATTCTATTATAGAGTAATTATTTAATATTCTATTACCAAGTTATAATATATTTATTATAATATTGTTCATATAAAAAAGGAGAGATATATATATATGGCTGTAAAAATAGTTACCGATAGTACTTCTTATATACCTAATGAGTATATACAAAAATATGACATATCTATCGTCTCATTAAATGTAGTTATGGATAATAACAGTATACGTGAGCTAGATGTAGATAACAAAGTCTTTTATGATGATATGGAAAAATGTGAGGAAATCCCTAAATCATCTCAACCATTTCCCGAAGAAATGTTAGATACATTTGAGAAAATAGTAAAAAATGGAGATTCTATTGTAGGAATATTCTTATCTTCTAAACTAAGCGGAACTTTTTCAAATGCTAACTTAATAAAGAATATGACAATTGAAAATTATCCAGATGCCGATATTACAATAATCGACTCTAAGACTACTTGTATGCAAATGGGATTTGCAGCTATTGAAGGTGCTAAAGCATCTTTAGAAGGAAAATCAAAAGACGAAATAGTTGATATAGTAAATCATACACTTGATAAAAGCAATTTCTTATTTACACCAGAAACACTGGAGTATTTAAAAAAAGGCGGTAGAATAGGTTCAGCTTCTGCCCTTTTAGGTACTTTACTTCAAATAAAACCAATTCTTACTGTTAGAGATGGTATAACTGGAGTATATACTAAAGTTAGAACTAGAAAAAAAGCAATTAATACTATTGCTAATACCGTGTTTGAAGATATCGAAAAAAACGGACTTGGAGATGTTATAGTCCATCATATAAACTGTGAGGAAGATGGATTAGAGCTTGCTAAAGCTTTAGAAGCTAAGTTAAATATTCCTGTTAAAATACAATCTATAGGGCCTATTGTAGGTGTTCATGTTGGACCTGGAAGTATAGGTATTGCTTACTTTACAAAATAATATAATTTTAGGCACTTATTATTTAATGATAGCATTTTATAAATTACATATTTTTCATTTTTATTTAAGTAAATAACTTTTAAATATTATAAAAGGTATGAAATACAAGTTGTATTTCATACCTTTTTATAATATTTATTCATATTTACAATTATTTATTCATAGCCATAAATATTTTTTCTGGAGTCATTGGTAAATTATTTATTCTAACACCTACACCATTGTATATAGCATCTTGTATAGCCGGTGCTGGAGTATTTACAACAACCTCTCCAACAGACTTAGCTCCAAATGGACCTGTTGGTTCATGAGTTTCTACAAAATCAACTATTATATTACCTACATCGCATCTAGCTGGTATTTTATATTGCATAAATGTATTAGTATCCATTTTACCTTTATCCGTATATCTTATTTCTTCAAATAATCCAAGTCCTATACCTTGTACTATTCCACCTTCAACTTGAACTTTAGCAAGATTTTTATTTATAACAGTTCCACAGTCTACTACTGCTACATAATCTATTACATCAACTTTACCGGTTTCTTTATCTATTTCAGTTTCTACAAATCCTGCTATAAATGGAGGAGGTGAAACAGGGCTACCATGAGATGCACATCCCACTAATTGATTTTTTTCAGGCCCTACGGTACAGTCAACAGCTATATCAAATACTAATATAGACTTATTTTCTGTAAATACTTTTTCCCCATCAAACTCTACATCTTCTTTATCTACACCAAGTCTAGTTGCTCCTAAACTCATTATTTTATTTCTAAGTTCATTAGCAGCTTTTACTACTGCCATACCTGTTACATATGTTGTAGATGATGCATATGAACCTGGATCATATGGAACTACATCTGTATCTGCTGCTATTACAGTTATTTTATCCATGGTAGTTTCAAGTATTTCACAAGCCATTTGAGAAAGTATAGTGTCACTTCCCGTACCCATATCCGTTGAGCCTACTAGTAATGTATAATTTCCGTCATCGTTTAATCTTATTTCAGCACTTGCTGTATCTATCCCTGCAATTCCAGAACCTTGCATAGTAAGTGCCATACCAACACTTCTAACTTTTCCATTTCCTAAGTCTTTAGATGGGTATTTTTCATTCCATTTTATAAGATTTTTCCCTTTTTCTATACACTCTTTTAGATCTACTGAATTTAAAGTCTTATCATATGCAAATGAAATTTCTCCTTCATTTACTATATTTTTAAGCCTAAGTTCAGTTGGGTCCATATTTATCTCTTTTGCTAATTTATTTATAGTAGACTCTACTGCAAAACATCCTTGAGTAGCACCATATCCTCTAAATGCTCCTGCTGGCATTTTATTAGTATATACTACATGCCCTTTAAATCTAGATGCTTCTAATTTATTGTACATTGGCATAGTTTTTTCACCTACTAATCCAAATGTAGTTGATGCATGTTCTCCATAAGCACCAGTATCAGATAATGCATCTATATCTATAACTTTTATTATTCCATCTTTAGTGGCACCTATTTTAACATTTAATTTCATAGCATGTCTACTAGTTGAACAATTTTGAGTTTCTTTTCTGTCATAAAGTATTTTGGCTGGTTTTCCAGTTTTAAGTGTAACTATTGCACTAAATATTTCAACACAAGCAGTTTGCTTACCTCCAAAACCACCACCTATTCTTGGTTTTATAACTCTTATCTTACTAGATGGTATGTTTAAAGCTCTCGATAGATGTCGCCTAACATGAAATGGTATTTGTGTAGAACTTACTACTACCAATCTTCCCATATGATCTAGGTAATTATAAGATCTATAAGTTTCCATCATAGAATGAAGTTGTGATTGAGTATAATATGTTTCTTCTATAACTACGTCACATTCATTTAAAGTTTTTTCTACATCTCCTTTAGTATAATTATGAGTTGATACTATATTTTTCTCTCTAATCATACCTATATCAAAGTTGCAATGTCTCTCTTCATCATGAACTAATATATTAGTTTCAGTTGCCTTTTCAAAATCAAGTACTGGTTCTAGTACTTCATATTCTACTTTTATCATATTCATAGCTTTAACTGCTGTTTTTTCATCCTTAGCAGCAACTATTGCAACTTCATCTCCTACATATCTAACAGTATCTTCAAGTATTAATCTATCATATGGCGATGGCTCTGGGTAAGATTGACCTGCTAGTGTAAACCTAGTATCTGGTACATCTTTATATGTAAGTACACATTCCACTCCATCTACTAATAAAGCTCTTTTAGTGTCTATATTTTTTATTTTCGCATATGCATACGGGCTTCTTAGTATTTTTACAACTAAAGCATCTTTTGATGCTAAATCGTCTGTATATACTGGTTTTCCTGTAGCTATTGCCATTCCGTCTATTTTACCTATACTTTTACCTATTATCTTCATTTAATTTACCCCCAGATAAGTTTTAACTGCTCTTAGCTGTCCCATATACCCTGTACATCTACATAGATTTCCAGTTAAGTAGTGTATTATATCCTCTTCTGTAGGATTGTTTAATTCTTCTTTCATTGCTATTACTGTCATTATAAATCCTGGTGAACAAAATCCACATTGTTCAGAACCTTCACTAACTAATATCTTAGCAAAGTCACTAGCTTCCTTTTCTAATCCTTCTATTGTTGTTATCTCTTTATTTATAGCTCTAACTGTTAAAGTTGCACAAGATAGTACTGGCTTTTTATCTATCCATATAGAACATAAGCCACAGCATCCTGTATCACAGCCTCTTTTTACACTTAAGTTCCCTAATTTTCTTAAAGTGTCTACTAAATACTCTTCACATTCTATGTCAACTTTTCTTTTTTTACCATTTACTTTAAGTTCTACTAACATTATATAACCTCCATTATAGCTCTTTTTATAAGTACCCTAGCCATAGCATATCTATATTCTTTAGATGCTTTCATATTAGTTCCAAAAGATAATTCATCAACTGCTATTTGTACAGCCTTATCTATATTTTCATCAGTTATATTATTGTTCGATAAAAACTCACTTGCATTTTTTGCTTCTTTTGCAACTTGAGGTCTAGCTCCTATACATATTTTAAATGTATTATCTAATTTTGATACTGCTACATTTACTATTGGATAGTCACTTTTAGCATTTCTTAAAGATTTATATGATGCTTTTTTATTATTCTTTTTTATGTATATCTTAGTTAATAAATCTTTTTCATAACCTTTATCTAAAAATTTATCTAAAGTCATTCTTCCTTTACTAAAAGTCTCTATTTCAGTATCTAAACAAAGTAGAGCTATTATTAAATCAGAAAATCCATACTTAGAAAATACTGTAGCACCTACAGTTACAACACTTCTAAATTGAACTCCTATTATATCTCTTACACTGTGGTTTAAAATATCACCAAAGTTATTTTTTATTATATCACTAGTTTCTAATTCTCTAAATGTTGTCATAGCACCTATTTCAACATAATCTTCATCTTCTTTTATATAATCTAGATTTAAATTAGATAACTCTATTCCTGTGCCTATTCTTTTTTTACCCATCCTTAAAAAAGCACTTCCACCTATTATCTGATTATTTTTTCTTTTCATTAATATGGCATATGCTTCTTCTATTGTTGTCGGTTGAACAATGTCTGTAAGTGTAAACATATTTCCTCCCCAATTTGTATTAGTTTTGATTAATTATACCATATTTTAGCCATTCTAGACAATAAAATTCGTTATATATACTAACGTTTATTTTCCATTTAAAAAGTAAGTTCGATTTTATTTAACTTAAAATATATTTACTATTTTTAATAAAAAAAGTCATTCTAAATATTTTTTAGAATGACCTTTAAATTTAAATATTAAGCAAAAGCTTCATTTCCTATAGCTAATTCTTTTATAGCTTCTATAACTCCATTTTCATCATTGGTTTTTGTTACAAACCTTGCTTTTTCTTTTATTTTATCCTCTGCGTTTCCCATTGCAAAACTATAGTAAGCCGATTCCATCATCTCTAAATCATTCATATGATCTCCAAATACCATAGTTTCTTCATATGATATATTAAATTTTTTTTGTATTACTTTTATAGCTTGCTTTTTATTTCCATTAGATTCACATATATCTAGACTATTAGGCCCAGACATAGATATACTTAAATCTTTCTTATAATCTTTAATATTTGTTAACACGTCTTTTATTATATTTTCATCTGCAAAAACACTAACCTTCATTATACTATCATTTATCTTGGTTATATCTTCTACAACCTCAACATCTGTATTCCATGCTTTACAAGCTATCTTAACCTTCAAACTTTCACTATATGTTTTTTCTTTTCCACAAAATATAGTATTATGATTAGCATATTTTCTTATAATGTTTGATATACTTTTTAATTTTTTCTTATCTATATAATTTTCATATAAAACTTCGCCCTTATAGACAACTAAATTTCCATTGTTAGGTGCAAGTATTATATTATCTATTATTTCTTTCTTAAATATATTAGTTAAAGACTGTATTTCCCTACCACTTACTGCTGCAAATAGTATGTTATTAGAATTAAGTTGTTCTAAAACTTCATAAAATTCTTTATCAACACATTTATTTGAGTCAAGTAGTGTCCCATCCATATCTGAACCGATTAATTTTATCATACCCTTTACTCCTTGCCATATATTTTGTAAATTTATTGTATATCACTTATACAACATTATATAATAATTATAAACTTTTAGAAAGGATTGTGCTTTATGAAAATAGTTTCATCAAAAAAAGATCTAGATATAGCCCTTAACGATAACGAAAATAAAATTGTAGTTAGTAATTTTAAAATTGTAAATTCTTTAAAGTTGCTTAACAATATTAATATAACGCATGCACAACGAAACAGATGCAAATATACCCTAGAAAATAATATAGATGATTCGGCATTTTTAGGATTTATAGGTTTTGCACCAATAATATCTGAAATAGGAAACGTTTCATTCTTAAATTCTATGGGTATAATTTCTAGTGTAGGTTTACATCAAATACTTATAATATTAAGTCATTATACTATAAAATATGACGATAAAAACAATAATATTATATTAACTAAGATATAATAATTCATAATAAATTAATTTTAGGAGGGCTTATGATTATAAATATAACCGATTTAGCAAAAAATGCGTTAGATAATTTATTTATAGAGTATAATGTTGATTTAAAAAATATAAGACTTTATTTAAAAGAAATTGCATGACATGGACCTATATTTGACTTGGCTCTGGATGAGGCAAAAGAAAATGATAATATATTTAAAGTAGATGGGTATAATGTAATAATTGATAAGGATTTATCTACTAAATTTAGCGTTGTTAACATCTATTATAATTCATTTGAATATTATGGTAATTTTAAAATAACAACTGATTTTATATGGAAAGATGAATACCATTACTGCGATTGGTCTAAAAAATGGTAAAAAATACCCTAGCTTACTAGGGTATTTTTTATATTAGTCTTATGTCTTTATAAAATTTCTTGTTTATAAAAAGTTTAGTTAATATTTAATTTTGTTGTAATTTAAAATCCTTATTACCTAAGACTCTTATTCAAACAAGCTTAAATAGTCTTCATATCCTTCTTCTTTCATTTTCTCTTTAGGTATAAAGTTTAAGGATGCTGAATTTATGCAGTATCTAAGACCACCTTTTTCTTTAGGGCCATCATCAAATACATGACCTAAGTGAGAATTGGCCTTGCTACTTCTAACTTCTGTTCTGAACATACCATGAGAAAAATCACTTTTTTCCATTATAGAATTTTTATTTACTGGCTTTGTAAAACTTGGCCATCCACATCCTGAATCAAATTTATCTTTTGATGAAAATAAAACTTCACCACTTACTATATCTACATATATACCTTCTTCTTTATTATCAAAATACTTATTTTTAAATGCAGGTTCAGTCTTATCATTTTGTGTTACTTCAAATTGAATTGGAGTTAGTTTCTTTTTTAGTTCTTCTCTATTAAAATTATTTTTATCCCAATTTTCCTTTATAAACTTATATCTACCTGATCCTACATAATACATATAGTAATGATTTGGATTTTTCTTATAATAATCTTGATGATAGTCTTCCGCTTCGTAAAATTTAGTAGCCTCTCTTATCTCTGTAACTATTTCAGAATCAAATACCTTACTATTTTCTAGTTTTTTCTTTGATCTAGTAGCAATCTCTTTTTGCTCTTTATCATGATAAAATATTACAGTTTTATATTTTTCTCCTCTATCATTAAATTGACCATAACTATCTGTTGGGTCTATTTGTTTCCAATATATATCTAAAAGTTCATCATAGCTTATTACTTCATCATCATAAGTAACTTCTATAGCCTCTATGTGGCCTGTTTTATCACTACAAACTTCTTCATATGTAGGATTTTTCGTGTGTCCTCCAGTATATCCTGATACAACTTTAAGTACTCCATCATATTTATCAAAAGGTTTTACCATACACCAAAAACATCCACCTGCAAAAGTTGCCTTTTTTATCAAACTTATCACTCCTTATAAAATGTATACGTTATTTATTCCCTTTTTCTACATTAGATAATCTCCTTTTTATATAGTCTTTTTCTAAAGATATTTTATAATCTTCATATATATTAGCACTATTATTATTTAATATATTTTTTATTTAGATTTATAAATCTTATGTAGTAGTATACAGAAAGTGTCGTTATGACCAATCCTAAAATCAAGTACATATGTATTGTTGATGTAGTCATATCTATATTTTTATTTATCTTAGATTCTTGTGGTAACTTTAAAACTATAGACATTGAGTTATTTATAATATGTAAAAAAATTGGAATTAAGATATTTTCATATTTTATATATAATATACAAAGCACCCCTCCAAACAAACTTGCAAGTATAGATTTATCTATGCTATGACCTATTCCGAATAAAATAGATGATATTAATATACCAATTTTATAATTATATTTTTTAGATATACTGATAAATAATACTTTCCTAAATATTATTTCTTCTAATATTGGTCCTATTATTGCTACACTTACTATCATTATAATAATATTTCCTGTATATATTGGATCACCTGATGATGTTAATAAGCTATTTTCATATGGTTTATAAGTTAACATAGCTATAGATATTAATAGCAATGTAACTCCTAAGCTTAACATAATGGAGTTTATATATCGTCCTATTATTTCTTTTATGTCTAATTTTTCTTTGAAATCTATGTAAGATTTTTTTATATCATCTATTGATATCCCTAAATATAATAATAAAATTATTATAGATATTACCTGAGTACAAATAATAAGTATCTTATTTCTATCATCATATATAGATAGATTTATAAGAATACCTATATACTTATAATTAAAGGTTAGTACTATTAAAAATGATATTACTTGTATTAATATAAAATCTATTATTTTTATATCACTCTTTCTCCTCATAAAATGTCTCCTAGTTCATATATGATTTTTACATTTTAATACTTCCCTTTATATTATATCATTAGATATCAATTTTAAATTAATATTATTTATCATTAACTTAAAATAAAATATTACTATTGTTTATATACAAGCTACTTACCTAAATTTAAATGTATAACTTTATTTTAAATAAAAAAGAGCTTATATATTAATCTATATAAACCCTTTTTATTTATTTATTTATCAAGTTCTAAATATGCTTCTAATCCTTCTTTTAAAATTTTAGATGCCTTAGCTAAATCTTCTTTATTTAATATATATGCAAGTCTTATCTCATCTTTTCCAAGACCTTCTGTTGCATAAAATCCTTCAGCAGGACAAGGCATAACTGTTTCTCCATCTATATCAAAATCTTTCAATAACCATTTTACAAAATCATCAGCACTTTTAACTGGTAATTTAGCAACTATATAAAATGCACCAGTTGGTTTTTTACATATAACTCCAGGTACTTTTACAAGTTCATTATATAATACGTCTCTTCTTTCCTTATATTCTTTATTCACATCTTGTAGATAAGATTTATCAGTTTTATAAAGTTCTACAGCTCCTATTTGCTCTAAAGTAGGTACTGATAGCCTAGCTTGACATAATTTTAATATTTGTGCCATAAATTCTTTATTTTTAGATGCTAGTGATCCTATTCTAGCTCCACAAGCACTATATCTTTTAGATACACTGTCAACTATTATAACTCTATCTTCTACTTCTTTAACACTTCCTAAACTAGTATATTCTCCATCATATACAAACTCTCTATAAACTTCGTCTGCTATTATCCATAAATCATGTTCTTTAGCTATATCACTAATCATTTTTATTTCTTCCTTAGAGTAAACTACTCCTGTTGGATTGCCTGGGTTTGAGAATAATATAGCACGAGTTTTTGAGTCTATCTTTTCTACTATTTCTTCCTTTTTAGGTAAGTGGAAACCATTTTCTGCAAGTGTAGTTATTGGCTTGATCTCAACACCTACTGAATTTGCAAAACTATTGTAGTTTGAGTAAAATGGTTCTGGTATTAATATATTGTCTCCTTCATTACATAAAGCTATCATGCAGAAAAATAATGCTTCACTACCACCATTTAATATAAGTATATCTTCCTTTTCAAAATCTATATTATATTCATTATAGTATCTTTTTATAGCTTCTCTAAGTTCGTCTAACCCTTCTGATAAAGCATACTCTAATACATCTTCTTTGTTGCTTGAAATAGCTTCAAAGAAACTTTTAGGTGTTATTATATCGGGTTGACCTATATTAAGATGATAAACCTTTTTTCCTTTTTTCTTGGCTTCTGCTGAATAAGTTAATAATTCCATTATAGTAGAAGCTGGTACTGATTTTATTCTTGAAGAAATATTCATAACGTTTGCCTCCTAATGATTCATTGTCAGTTATTTTATTTTTGATATCTAATTAACGTTTCATCTATATTCTAACATAAATATAATTTTTTTTTAATGTTTTTACATATTTACCCAAAAGTAATTATTTTCAATATATTAAGTAAATTTAGTAATATATTGAATTTTATTGTCTATATGTATATATTTATAAATGTAAGTGTAGTATTTAACTTAATAATTTTATATTAGTACTAGGAGGAATATTTATGACAAATTTAGTTAGCCCTAATTGGTTAAAAGAAAATATGGATAATAAAGACTTAGTTATAGTAGATTGTAGGTTTGACTTAATAGACAAAGAATACGGTAAAAAAAGCTACAATGAGAGCCATATAAAAAATGCAGTAAGAGTTGATATAGAAAATCAGCTATCTAGTGAGGTTAAAATCCATGGTGGTAGACATCCTCTTCCTAGTGTAGATGACCTAGTAAATACCTTTAAAAGTATAGGGATAGATAATAATTCTATAGTTGTAGCATATGATGAGGGTGATTTAGCAGGGCCTTCTAGATTATGGTGGATATTAAAGTATCTAGGTCATGATAAAGTTTATGTTTTAAACGGAGGTATAAATGAATTTAAAAGCATTGGTGGAGAAATTACTAATGAAATACCAAAAACTAAAATAGGTAACTTTAAAGCTACTGTAAACAATAATATGAGAGTTGATATGAATTATGTAAAAGAGAGATTATATAATAAGGATATTGCTATCATAGATTCCAGAGAATATAAAAGATACTTAGGTGAATTTGAGCCAGTAGATAAAAAAGCTGGACATATACCTAGTGCCAAGAACTATTTTTGGATGGATGTATTAAATAAGGACAATGAGTTTATAAACTTAAAATGTTTAGATGATTTAAAAAGACACTTTGAAAAGTTAAATGATTATAAGGAAATTATAGTTTATTGTGGTTCTGGTATAACAGCTTGTCCTAATAGTTTAGCTCTTAGTGAAGTTGGTATATGCCATAAAGTATATCCTGGAAGTTTTAGTGACTGGATAAGTTATGATGAAAATGAAGTTAGTACTTTAAGCGAATAAATTAAAAAGCATGTTAGGTAATATCAACTAACATGCTTTTTAATTTAAATTATTATTTCTTATCGTTATCCACAACAACTTTATTTTTTCCTGTATTTTTAGCTTTATACATATTTTCATCTGATTTTTTTAAGGTATTTTCATAATGTATATTTGAAAAAGCCACTCCTATACTTACAGTTGTTTTTATATCCTTGCTCCAACTTATACCTTCTACTGAAGACCTAATCATTTCAGCTAAAAGTAATACTTCTTCTTTTATTTTATAACAGGATATTATTACAAATTCTTCTCCACCATACCTACATAAATAAGTGTGTTCTTGCAATAATTTTTTTATGGTATTAGTTATAACTTTTAAAACTTCATCTCCAAATTGATGCCCATAAGTATCATTTATATATTTAAAATTATCTATATCTATCATTACTATAGAGAATTTTATATTTTTATCCAATAATTCCTCATATTTACTATCAAAATAAGCTCTATTGTGTGTATTTGTCAGTTTATCTTGTAATGTTAAATGTTTCATACTTATTAATCTATTTTTATTATACATATGTATTACGACAAATATAATACTTCCAAATAGTATTATTATAAATAGAAACTTTATCATATTATTTTCCTTCTCTAACTTGTACTCTTTACTAGCTTGCTCTATTATATAATATGAATAATCTTTATATCTATTGTCTTCAGATTCTTTTATTACCTCAAGTAACTTATCTGTATATAAATTTGCTTCATTATATTTTTTTTGTTCTTCTAATAATTTTATTAATCTTGTTAAGGCATACCTTATGTCCTGTTCTCTATTTTTTTCATATTCATCTTCTTTAAGTACTTCTTTATATGTATATACTGCCTTATCAATATCTCCAATAGCCTCATAATATTTACCCGTAGCAAGTTGATATATAGTTTTTCTATTTCCTACCATTAACTTTTCATTATTTAACAATTCTTTAGATTTATCTAAATATATCTTTGCTTGTTTTGAATTATTTTCTGATAAATAGATTGAAGATTTTATAGTATATATCAATATATTTAAATCGTAATATTCATTTACATCTATATAATTACTATATTTTTCTACCTCTTCTACGTATTTTTTTGCATTACTATACTCATTGTTTTTTAAATATATTTCAGCTATGTTTAAATTTCCATACACTTGTATAAATTTATTTTTATATTCATCATTAATTTTAACGGCAAGTCCATCTTTTATACTCTTTATTCCGGTACTTTCACCTTCTATCTCCGAAAACAATACACCTAGATCTACTAAGCATTTAGCTTCATTAAATTTGTCATCCCTTTTTTTAGATAATATTAGTGTGTTTAATATATACCTAGATGCTTTTGCATAGTTTTGTTCTAGTAAATACGCACTTTGAAGTTTACTGGATACTATAAATTTAGAATTTATTGATAAGTACTTACTTTGTTCCATTGTAGTTAGTATGTTTATAACTTCTTTTAATCCTCTTTCTGTATTTCTAATATAATCAGTCATTTGAATTATATATTCACATACTATGTTGTAATCTTTAGGCTTTATTTTTGAAAATTCATTTTTAAAGATATCTATTGCTTTATTATATTGTTTATCATATGTATTTTTTTTTATTTTACTTTCTATTTGCATAATCTCATTTTTTATATTTTGTTTATGTGCCCCATATGATAATGATATACATGTAGCAATAGCTATGATTATATATATTATTTTTCTTATTTTTACTCCCCCCAAAATATATCCTTTCTTTTTTGTATAGATATTCCTAAACTTCTTACAGTTTATATTTTATCATATTTTTAAATTTTGTCATGTTTTACATTTTTATTTAATTATTCTTTATATATCAAACTATCTTCATAGTTACTTTTATAATAAAAAACTCCCTATTTCTAGGGAGTTATTGTTATAACCTATTATTTTTTATATCTTTTTTTATCTTCTTTAAAGCTTTTTTAGAGCCTCTTTTTATATCTTTCTCTAACTTTCTTTCCTTGTAACTTACAAATAAAGAATTTAAATCATAATCTTTAGGGTATAAATCAATAGCTTTTAGATTTAAGCTAATTCTTTTTATGTTTACAGCTATTATCTCTTCATTATACAATACCTTGACGTTGTTGAACTTATCTACACCTTCATATACTATAGCAAATTCATCTTCATCTAGTAATTTTACTCTATCTCCCATTTCATAATTAGGTATATCTTTTAATACTTCTTCCGTTTCATTAATTTTATTTCTATCTACTAAGTCAAAGTTGTAATTTTTACTTTCTATATATCTTTTCGCTCTACTTAGTACTTTATCTCTTATACCCATTTTCTTTGATATAAATAAAGCATTACTATCTTCTGATTTACCTATAGTAAGTTTATATAATGGTTCTAATGTATTTTTATCAAACATCATTCCTGCATTTTCAAACTCTGGATGCATTGTGGCAAAATGTTTAATTTCTGCATAATGAGTTGATGCTACAATTATAGACCCCATTTTATATAACTCTTCAAGTATTGATATTGCAAGACCAGCACCTTCATTAGGTTCAGTACCTGACCCAATTTCATCAAATAATACTAATGTTGACTTATTTGATGCATTTATAATGTTTGCTATATTTTGTATGTGAGATGAAAATGTACTTAAAGAATTCTCTATGCTTTGATTATCTCCTATGTCAACAAATATCTTCTCAAATACGCTTATTTCAGTATTTTTATCTGCACATATATCAAATCCACATTGAGTCATAAGAGTTAAAATTCCAACTGTTTTTAAAGCTACAGTTTTCCCTCCTGCATTAGGTCCTGTTATAACTAAACTTCTATAATACTTACCTATTGCAAAATTAAGAGGAACCACATCACCTTTAAGTAGTGGATGTTTTCCATTTATTATATTTATATATCCATAGTTATTTAGTTTAGGTGTTATTCCTTTTATAGAATCACTATATTTAGCTTTTGCAAATACCATATCATATTCTGCAATTATTTCTATATTTATTTTTATATTTTGTATTTTTTCATAAATAAGGTCTGTTAAATAAGAAAGTACCTTGTATTCTTCTACAGATTCTTCTGATTTTAAGGTTATAAGCTCTATACTAAATTTTGAAACACTATTTGGTTCTACAAAAACTGTATTTCCTTTTGATGATGTATCTAACACTACTCCATCTACTTCATTTTTATATGATGCTTTAATCGGTATTACATACCTTTCATCCCTTTTACTTATTATAAACTCTTGTATATATTTTTTATTTCCTGATGCTGTTAAAAATTTATTTAATCTTTCTTTTATTTTTTCTTCGGTAACTTCAATATGCCTTCTAATCTTTTTTAATTCTTTGCTAGCATTAGAATCTACTTTATTTCCTTTTATACAATATTTAATTTCTTCCTCTATACTTTTGCACTCTGTTATATTAAGTGCATAAGAACTTAATGTAGGAGAATAAAATTCTTTATCTATCATAAAAGATTTTATCTTTCTACATCCTCTTAAAAAATCTTCAATACGTATAAGTTCTCTAGGCTCTAGTATCATACCTTTTTCTACTTTTTCTATAGTTGGCATTATATTAAAAAGTCCTTCTAAAGGTATATGATTGCTATTTTCTATTATTTTTCTAGCTTCATTATTTTCATCCAGCCTTCTTTTAACTACTTTATAGCTACTACTTGGCATTAATTTATCTATAAGTTCTTTTCCAAGTGAGCTTACACAATATATTTTAACTAATTCTTTAACTTCGTTTAATTGTAATTTTTCATATGTTTGTGTGTTCATTATTATCTCCTTTATTTATCAGCTTTTATTCTTAAAAGGCTTCTTGATAAATAAGGACTTTTATTATTGCTCCTTATTTATCAAGAAGCTCACACACACTCTCAAAATATTTATTTTTTTTCAAAAAAATCCTCTCCTTCCTTAATACATTTTATTATCTCATATAAATAGGGTACTTTCAATTTATCATAATCATTTATAATATTTTTATATTAAAATAATATTTAATTAAATCAAATATTATTTTATTAATAAAAAAGTACTGGAAATTTTTAATTCCCAGTACTTTTATTTAAAGTATTTATGCAACTTCATAAAGTTCTTCTACAGAACTATCTTCCTTTTTATTTATAATTATATATTCTATACCCAAAACCATATTAAAAATCATCATAACCATAAATCCATATAAAAATGGGTTTAAATTATTACCTATACCAATAGGTGATGATTTCATATATGCATAGTTAGCATTTATTGTTCTATCAACAAAAAATATTACTATATGATATAAATTTGTTGCAATAAGTATTTTCTTAAAATCGTCTTTACTCATACCTATGTTCTTTACAAATAGTAAATAAACAGACCCCCAAAGTAATAGTATATGACCTATAAAATATGAGAATTGAGTTATATGAGGAAATGAAAAAGGATCTAGCCCTAAAAATATTAAAGCTGATATTGAACCAAACATTCCCCAATAAGATCCCATTTTACAAATGAAATCTTTCTTAAAAATCAAGCCTATTGCCAACATAAGTATTGCTATCCTACAGTGAAACAATGGCAGACCTTCTCTTATAAAATTATAGTTTCCAACAAAGTACCAAAGATATAATGTTAATTGTTGAACTAATAATATACTACCAGTAAAAACTTCAAATAATCTACTTTCCTTTTTTAATTTTATAATAAGTAAACTACCAAAAAAAGCTATCAATAATAACGTTATGTGTATAATTCCAAAGTTAACAAAATTATTTTGTTCTGTAGATGTTCTAAAAAAATAATAAAATTTACCCATTTATGTCTCCTTAATTTGATTGTATACCTTCAATATTATAAATTGCTATAAGCTTTTTTGCAAATATTAAATTAATACAATTATTTTTGGGAGACTTTTAATTATATTTTGATTAATATAATTTCATATATATGTTTTTCATTTCTTCTTCGCTTATCTTTACATAATTGTTTTGTAATAGTCTTTGTTGTGTATTTATAACACTTTGAGCAAATATACTTATTTCTTCTTCCTTCATTCCAAAGTCTCTAAGTGGTTTTTTAGTTAATAAATTATTCAATAATTTTTCTATTTCAAAATAAACATTTTTTTCATCATCTAATCCTAAAATTTGGGCTAATACCTTATTTACTTCTTTTATCTTTCCATTTGGATTTTTTTCATTATAAAGCTTAAATACTTCTGTAAACATATGGTAGTTAGCCTCTCCATGAGGAACATGATAAACTCCACCTAATGGGTAACTCATAGCATGAACTGCTCCTACTCCAGTATTCCCAAATGCTATTCCTGCATAATTACTAGCCAATAAAAATTCTTTTAATAAATTTTTTCTATGGTCTTTTCCATTTTCAACAATTTCTTTGTATCCTTTAATGATTATCTCAATAGCTTTTATAGCAAATAACTCTGTAAATGAATTTGATTTTGGTGAAACAAAAGATTCTATAGCATGTATTAATGCATCTACTGAACTTGACATAAATACATTAAAAGGTAAGTTCTTCATTAATTCTGGTATTAAAACTGCATAATCTGGAATTAATTCATCACATGCTAAACCTAGCTTAGTATTTTTAGATTTTATTTCTGCTATAGATATATTTGTAACTTCACTTCCTGTTCCACAAGTTGTTGGTATTATTATAAGTTCTTTTTCTTTTATAAGTTCTACTTTTCTTTCAAATAAATCTACACAATCATCAACATCTTTAAATATAAGTAATTTAGCTATATCTATAACAGTCCCACCACCTATAGCTATAACTCTTTTATAATCTAAATCTTTTATGTCTTTTATTATGCCATTTATCATTTCATCATTTGGTTCTCCATTTCCATATTCATTTTGTAAAACCAAATTACAATCTAAATTTAAATCTTTTATAAATCCATTATATATAGATCTACGAGTTAATATTAAATCATTCTTTTCTAATTTGAATTCATCTACAAACTCTTTGAAGTTTTCGAAAGAATGAATTTCTGTTAATAGTTTTAATTGTTTCATATGATTTTCTCCTTATGTATTATTAATCTAACCATTTTTAATTTCCATCATATATTACTCCTACTTAAAACTTTTCCCTAATATTTATCTTTAATTATATATATAATTAAAGATAAAATCCATAATATAATTTAAATATTTATGTATAGAGATTATAATTCATTTTACTATTTTTTAATTATTATAGTTTTTTTACACTAAAAAACCTCCTAAAGCATAAATAATTTTAAATTCTCTATCTTTAAGAAGTTGTATATTGTCTACTCATTTATAAGTTTACCAAACTCTTTCTCTTCATGAATCTTATTTTGTTCTTTTACTTACTTTATAGGATTAAGAAGAAGTCCATATCTTACAAATATACAAACAAGGATTAATATCCAAACTACATTAAATCTAGAACTATCAACTACGGCTTTAAATAGTGTTGAATCAAAAGCAAACCCTAGTACAAATAATAAGCTATTATATATCATCATAGATTTGTGTTTTATATTTATTATCTCTTGTATACCAAGTATTACTTAGCAATAATATAATACATTTTAAAATAACTACTTTGCATCCTATGGTATAATATTAGATATCTAATTTTTATTAGGAGGTAATATGAAAAAATTTAAACACTATTTTATAGTATCACTTATATTAATTTTTCTATCGGCTGTGATGTTTTTTGTACATTATTTAGTTTTTGGCCAAGCTGTAAATACCGCCTATTATTCTCTTATGAATCTATGTTTTATACCTATAAACAGTTTAGTTGTAACTATAATACTTGAAAAATTAATAGATTATAGAGCTAAGAAGGAAAGGCTAGATAAAATAAATATGTTAGTTGGAATATTCTTCACAGAGGTGGGCTTTAAGCTAATGCGTTTAATAATAAATGGTGATGTAGAGGCTAAAAACTACATAATCTGTTTTGATGATTTAGTAAAAGTTAAAAATAGTATAATAAATCATGATTATAAAGTCGATATGCGATATATTGATTTAGATGCTATTGAAGATATATTAGTAACTAATAGTAATCTATTTATAAACTTAATTGGTAATGAAAGTGTACATCAACATGAAGTATTTACTGATTTATTAATGTCTGTTGTACATTTAAGAGATGAAATTGCTTTTTATAAAAACGGTAATCAAAACCAAATAGATATTCATCATTTAGAAAATGATATTTTAAGGGTTTATAAAAACACTGCTGCTCAATGGATTTATTATCTTGAATATTTAAATAAATCTTATCCATTTTTATATAATAATGCTATAATGATTAACCCATTTAAATTTGATTAAAATAAAAAAGAGTGTACAATTCTTTGCTTTTTTCAATTCTATGATATTAATTTTAAACCTAAACCTTTTTGTATTAGTAGAAGTTCGTACTATTTAGAATATTTAATTTACAAATATTTACAAATTTCTGTGTTATAATACAAAAAAGGACTTTTATATTATAACTATGGATCCATATATATAAAGCCCAAACAATATAAGTATAGTTTTTTTATTAAGTAGCAGTAATTATTTTATAATAATTTAATAAAAGAATCATACTATAAGAGGATGGTGTACTTTATGAAAAAACTTGAAGCTCTTCTTATTATAGAAGGTATATTACTTGGAATAATTGGTGTATTATTTTTTACTAATCCAATACAATCATACTTTAATTTCACAACTATTGCTGGGATAATGTTAATTGTATCAGGTATATTTACATTAATTAGAGCATTTAAGTCAACAGACAAATCTCACTATATTTTTAGTGGTATTATAAACGTATTATTTGGTCTTATATTATGGTTATTCCCTATATCTACTACAAGTTCATTAATATTTGTATATGGTATATGGGCACTTGTAAGAGGACTTTACCTATTTATAATATCATTTAAAAGAAAAACTTTTGGGTTTAATGCAAATACTTTATACAATATATGTCTTGTAATATTAGGTTTATTAATATTTATAAATCCTATACAGATATTACTTTATACTCCATTTATAATAGGAATTTATTTTATAATATCTGCTATATTTGAGATATACTTAGGTTTTAAATTATAGTAATTACTAAAAGCTAGTCAATTGACTAGCTTTTTTTTGTATAAAAATATTATTATGTATGAGTTTTAATTAAAATGATAAACTAAATATATATATATAGGAGGGATGCTTGTGGATAAACTACTATGCTCTTTTAAATCTGTTATAAATTGTGATAATTTTTCTACTTGTAGTAACTGCATGTTTAATAAACATTTTGTGCATCATTCTAACATGTCAGTTTTTAATATAGATGCTCTATCATTTGATAAAAGTCTAGTTAATGATACTAATTCTTTAGCTAACTTTTTGGGTAAATTTATATCTGCATTAGATGAAAATTATAATGGTATGGAAATTTCTGAAATTCACTTTAAAAAAGATAATAGAGAAAGAAATCATTATGAACTAAAAGTAGTAAGTTATCCTTTAAACTCTAAAAGATACATAAATAAATCTTAAAAGAGTGTAAAATTTATATAAACTTTAAGACACTAAGTTATTTAATTATTTTCGCCTTCTTAATGAACCATTTTTATAAGTAAAAATCCTATTCAAAGTGTATTATATTTTAAAACTTTAAATTGAACTATTTTAGATATTCAAATTGCAAATATATAAAAAGGACAGTTTAATTTTTAAAATTATTCTGTCCTTTTTATATATTTACAAATAAGATTACATATAAAATATTTAATTAAAATAAACTATACACATATTAATTTACATTAATAATTATGTCATTAGTTCAATAAATTATTTTGTGTTGAATTGTACTTTTTTATAAGTTCAACACCTAATATTGCCGATATTATTATAAAAATAGCAAGATTTATTGAGAAAAATAACACAAGTAAAAATATTGCTACAATATAATTTTCCATTATCGCACTTAAAAAAGTAGTAGCAACTACGCATGCTGAGAATACTGGGTCTACTCCAAATATAATCGAGATAGCAAACCCCATAGTAATTCCAGAAAACATTATAGGGAAAAGATGCCCTCCAATCCATCCTGTTGAAATACATAACTCTGTTGCTAAAAGCTTGAAAAAGCATATTATAAGAAGACATGCTAATCCTAGACTTTTCCAATTTAATATTATATCTTTTAACTCATGTTCTCCAGAGAAAAATATATAAGGTATTGTTATACCTAATATTGCTAATAATCTCCCTCCTAAAACTGCTTTTATTACTTTATAATCATCTAAAGGTTTTAGTATCTTATTTAATACACTTCCCATTTTTTTATAATACAATGTTAAAAGAAATCCTACTATTAAAAGAGGTATAAAAAATAATAGTTCCCTTTTGCCTATATTAGCCTTTGAAAATCTTGTTATAAATGATGCTCGATTATCAAGTTTTGATAATAAATCAAATACATAAAAACCTGAGGATATAGTTAATACATATACTATTGTCTTAGCTTTTTTTATTTTATCTTTATTACTTATTAAACTATAAAAACCATATAATGGAGCAGCAAATATGATACCTATAGTTGATTCTATACTTGATTCAATTAAAATTTCATTTAGATCATTTTCAATTTCTTTTCTTTTAAATCCATATTTAAGTAAATCACCGGATAAAGTAACTAATCCTCCTACAATTCCACTTAATGCTGCCTCTGGCCCAAGACTCGCTCCAAACCAAAGAATAATCAATGCTGATATTATTGACTTATGCAACGATTTATACTCAACTCTTTTGGTTTCTTTAAACTCCTTTAAAACAATTGGCATTGTTTTTGGATATTTCCCAAAATATTTTTGACATAATCCTACCATAATGCCACCTAAAATACATACAAATAAAACTAAGTAGTTATTATTAATCTTAAATATAAAGTCATACCATATCAAGTTTATTCCACTAAATATTAAAGTTAAAAATAACCATGTGATAGCTCCAACAGACGCTCCTATTAAGATGCTATAACTTCCAGCAACACATAAACTTAAAAATCTTTTCATTTGTTTTTCTTCCTTTGTTGTAAATTTTAAGACATATAATAAGAATACACTTTGTTATATATCTTACTTCTTATTTTTATATTTTATACAATCTAACTATTTTTATCTAACCCCTAAATCTTCTTATATGTTAACCGGTATGTTATTTTTTATTTATATTCCAAGATTTATACTCATTGTAAGTATATAATATATATTCATTAAAAAACCTACGTCAATTTTTCAGACGTAGGGTCATTTTACTTAATATATTTATGTAAAACTCTTATATTATCCTCCATATTAGCTTCTATACACCACATTCCTTTATAAGTAGTACTCTTAAAGCTATCCTCATAAGGAATCATATTCTGACTTACTTTGAAGTTTATATTTTCATTAATAATACTTTTAAGCTTTTTAATATCATTTATAGGTATATTAGTACTAACTTTTCCTATAATTGCCATAGCCATTTCAAATTGCTCATCCTTTTCTTTTTCTTCATACTTTTTTAAAAGCCCTTTTAACACATTTCTTTGTCTTTCAGTTCTTTCATAATCTCCATTACCTTTTTTTCTTATTCGAGAATAGGCTACAGCTTGACGACCATTTAAAGTCTTAATTCCACTTCCTTTTATGTAATCAGCTTTTTTATCTAGTTCTTCTATTTTATTTAATTCTACTAGATTTTTATTTATCTCTTCAACTTCATAATCTTTTAAATCTATATCAACTCCACCTATAATATCTATAACCTTAGCTAGGCTATAAAAATCCACAGCCAAGTATTTATCTATATCTAAATCAAAGTTTGTATTTATAGTGTCAAGTGCAAGTTCTGCACCTCCATAGGCATAAGCGTGATTTAATTTGTCTTTTTTATGACCTTTTATATCTACTAAAGTATCTCTTAAAAGTGATACTAAATTAATTTCTTTGGTTTTTAAATCAATACTTGCTATCATAATAGAATCAGAACGAGCTGGTTCATTATCTTTTCTTCTATCTAATCCAAATAATGCTATATTTATATTTTTATTACTTTTAATATCTTCTTCTATATTTTGTGGATTTATAGTTATTTTTTTATTATTTTGTGATTTATTTATTATCCCTACTAATAGTAATATTGGTATTATGATTATTAATAATGCTAATAATATACTTCTTTTCTTAAAGATTTTCAATTTTTCACATCCTTTAAATTTTCACTTGATTATTCACTTTCTTCATTCATTTTATAGTTATAATATTTTTTTATTGATAATTAACTATGCCTATAGCTCTTACCTGTGAACCATCTGCATTATCATATTTTAAAGGTGCAGCTATAAATAGAAATTTTTCTGGTAAACTTTCTAAATTAGTTAAATTCTCTATTATTACTTTACTTTTTTCAAATAATATAGTATGTATTTCAAAATCATTTGACTCATAAGTATCCACTGATAGCATATCTATTCCTATACCTTTTATAGATGTATTTCCTAAATAAATTGCACACTCTTTAGTTAGTGTGGGATAGTTTTTATAATATAAATCTTTATTAAAATATTTACTCCATCCTGATTTAAATATTATAAAATCACTTTCTAATATATCTTTTTCAAAATTTTTAATATAATCTAGTTCTATTTTTTTCATATTATTTACATCTATAAGCAAAGCATTTCCTAGGAAATTATTTATTTCCATCTCATCTAAACTTTTTCCCTTGCTATCCATATGCTTAGGTGCATCTATATGAGTTCCATTATGAGAATACATACTTATTAAAGTTTCTTCATATCCATCCTTCTCTATATTTGCTACTTTTTTTATATTTGGACATGTTCCTTTCGAATATACTAACATATCATCATGTAATTTTTGAGTTAAATCATATACCTTCATATCTATTCACTCCTAATTTTATATTTTCCTCAATATAATTAATATGATTATAGCACATACATTTACCATAAAGTACATGTTTTATTTTTGTATATTTTTTTACATAATAATTTAATTTTTAGCACAAAATTTTCTTTTATTTCATATATAAGATTAAAGGGGTTTACTCTTACTAAATTTAAAAGGTTGGTGTTTTGATTATGATTTGTAAAAAATTTAATAGATGTAATAACTGTAATAATAGATGTAATTGTAATTGCACGAATAATAATTGCAATCATCATTGGACAAATCCAAACCATATTTGCGGATGTAATAATGGAGGAGGTTCTAGACCAAAGGTTTGCCAAGATGAAATAAGAAGAACTAACAACTTGATAGATCAAATAGATAATAAAAATGAAGAAGCTATAGATAACTTAGAAAATGCCTTAGATAATTTTGATAATGTTAATTTATTAGCATTAAGAGATGATGTAGCTAACGCAAAATGTCAGCTTGATAAATTGACTAACTGCTTAATGGATATAATAGATAATTTAGGTGATGTTGTAGACGAATTTAATGATGAAGCTATACCTAATCAAGTTCAAGGTATAAGAAATGTTTTAAAAGCTTTAGATGATCAAGATGATATAGCAGACTTAATAGAAGATTTAGAAGATGCTTTTGATGATACAGTAGACTGTTTTAGAGAAAATTGTAGAAGAAATTCAGATGACGATAATCATCATCATGATCATGATTGTCACTGTAAATGTGAGTGTAAAAAATGCAGAGATTAATATAAAAAATCTAGCCCTAAATTAGGCTAGATTTTTTATTTGTATATTAAGTATTTTTTATAATCTTTAAATTTCAATTTAAACTTTGGTATACCTACATAATATGGTGATATTTCATAAAGTGGGAAATATATAACTATTCCATCTTCATCTATATAAAAACTTTGATCTTCACTTATACCTTTAAATCCATAATCATCTTTAAAATATTTTTCAGGTTCTTTCATAATTTCTTCTCTTATAAAATCATTTATAAGCTTTTTATAATCTATACCTTCTCCAAATAAATCTTTAAGCTTTAAAATTTTACCTGTTAATAAATCATAATTGTAGCTTTCTAAGTAAGTCATTCCATGTGCTCCACCACTAAATTTATATTTAGTCATAGGTATACTTATTATTCTATTTCTATCATAAGTTGCTTCGTAGTTAATATATACTTCATATTTATACTTTACACATTCCTTACATTCTTTACTTATCTTAGTATCATACAGTTTCTTATACTCTTTTGCCTCTAGTTTTGTATTATTTTTAAAATCTAATACATCTTTATATATCTTATTGTTTATTTCGTTTATTATATATAAGTCAAATTTTTCTTGACAAATACATTCTTCTTTAAGTTTTATAATAGGATAATTTATATCATATATAAAAAATTCACTATCCCTACTTATATTAATTTTAGATATATACAAGCAATTTTCCATTTAATCACCTCTTTAAATTAACATCTATATACTTATATATATGACTTTATGTATTTGTATAATATTAATTTAATTTAAATTGGTGTTAAAATTCTATATTAAATCATGAGCATATTCTTTTATCGGTGCTTTTATTAGTAATAATATAGCACCAATTATAAATATCATAGCTATTAATACTTTTACTAATATATTTTGACAAGTAGTTATTATATGAACTAAATTTGACCAATAAGTCTCTATATACTTTTCTACAAAACCATACTTATCTTTAAAAAATTCTATTAATAGATAAATTATAGATAAAACTGGCATTCCTGCAAATAATAATAGAATAGTTACTTTTTTAAGCCTATAAACTAATGCTCCTATAAAAAGACCTAGAGCACTAAAAATAAAATTGTTTATAAATATATTTATAATCATATCTAGTATATATAATAATGTATCATCCCTAGTTGTATATATTAATGATGTAGCCCAACTACCTCCTGTTATTTCTTCTTGAATTTTATTTAATACCTCACTTATTTCCCAAAAGATAGATCTACTAATTATTACTGCATCATATCCAGTAAATCCATTTAGTATTGTGCTTTCTAAAAACTCTACACCAACACCAATTATAGTAAATACAAAACACATACATATGATATATAAAATCATACTTTTTAAATAACTTTTCCTGTCACCTTTTATGCTTATCGCAATACTAAAGTCCTTTTGTGAAATACAAATTGAACATATAAACATCATAAGTCCTAATATATAATAGGTTTCACTTCTAAATATTAGAAAATTATCTTCTATTGTATAATTTTTAGTGTATATAGCACCTATTAAATTCATTCCATCTATTCCAATAATTAATAGTAAAAGAATAAACATGTATATATATGTATTTTTATTTAACATCTTTAAGTATGGTTTTAATTCTTTCATTATTTTATCTCCTCTTTAGAAATACTTATAAACATATCCTGAAGGCTCATTGCCTCTATATCTAAACTTAACTCTTTAATTTTGTTTAATTCCTCTTTACTTAACTTTTCATAATATGCATAAGTTTCATTATTTCTAAAGGTTTTAATAGGCTTTTTATTTTTAACTATGTCTAACTTATTTAGATCTTCTTTGTTTCCACTAATATATACTGAGTTCTCCTTTAAATTTTCTATACTATCATTAAAAACTACTTTTTTATTATTTATTATTACTACCTCTTCCAATAGATTTTCAACTTCATCTATTAAATGTGTTGCTATTATTATAGTTTTAGGGTAATTTATATAATTATCTAGTAATAAATCATAAAACTCTACTCTATTTAATGCATCAAGGCCTATAGTTGGTTCATCAAATATTACTATATCGGCATTAGAACATATTCCGATTATATTAAATACTAATGTTTTTAATCCTCTTGACAGATTTTTGTACCTCTTTTTTGTATCTATATTAAATTTTTTACAAAGCTTATGTTGAAGTTTTTTATCGTAGTTTTTGTAAAAATAAAAATATATATCAAATATGTCTTTTATCTTGGCATCTTCATTTAAATATTCTTTTTCTCTAACTATACATATATTTTCTAATATACTTGGATTTTTTCTTGCCTCTACCCCCTTTATATATATTTTACCCTCTTTTGATAATAGTTGATTAGTTATTATATTTAAAAGTGTAGTTTTCCCTGCCCCATTTTTACCTAAAAGACCATATATTTTATTTTCATGAAAATCTATATTTATATCGTCTAATATTTTTTGATTTTTGAAACTATAACTTAAATTCTCTACTTTAACCCCTATATTCATTTACTCCACCTCTTTGTAACATTTAATCATATCTATTAATTCTTGTTTTTCTATTTGAAGTTTTTTAGCTTCTATCAATAATTCCCTTATAAAGATATTCTTAAAGTTTTCTTTTCTAAAATTTCTTATAATTTCTTTAGCACCCTCATTTACAAACATACCAATTCCTCGTTTTTTATAAACTACATCTTTATCTACCAACGTATTTATCCCCTTTAATACTGTTGCTGGGTTGATTTTATAAAGCTTTGATATTTCAGTAGTTGATGGTATTTGTTCATGTTCTTTTATTTCATCTATTAGTATTTCATCTTCTATAGCTTTTGCTATTTGAATAAATATTGGTTCTTCTTCATTTAGTGTAAGCTTCATGCAACCTCCTTACCTAAATGGTTAGTTAATATAGTAACTAACCTATTTTTTAAAAATGGTAATACATTTTATACTAAATAGCAAGTTAATTTTATTATTTGATAATTATTTTTAAAATATATTTAAATGTTAATGACAATGGGTAATAATAATTACTATAATTAAAATATAGGAGGATGTTATGAGTTTTAAAAGAATAAACAGCTTATGCACTACAAATAATGAGAGAAGTTTTGTTATAGTTTATAACTTTAATGCAAAAGATACTTTAATGATTAAAAACATATTAAAATTATTAGGAATAAAAGATGTTTGCACTTTAAATAAAGATAATGCAAACTCTAAAATAGAGGACATAATAAAAGGTAATATAGATGACACTTGTGTCCAAGGTATAAATCAAAGGGCTGTTATATTTAATAATATAGCACATACTAAGATAAGTGGATTTTCTGATAACTTAAGAAAATTTAAAATAAATAGACCTTTAATGGCTGTAGTTACAGAAGACAATATTTCCTGGTCATTAAATACTTTAATAAACAATTTAATTAATGAAAGAAATGCAATAAATAGTGGCAATACTTTAAATCACTAATTTATATCTGCATTTTTTCCTAAATATTATCAATATTTAGATGTTTTATTGATTATTTTGTGCTATGATTTAAGTAAGTAAACTAACTTTGATTATAAAAGAAAATATAGACCTTTGTTATTTATTTAAGTTATATATTATCTAAAAAAATAAGTAGGAGGTATCTCCTACTTATACTAATAAAAATATTTCAGTTGTTTAATTCTACTTGGGTGTCTTAACTTTCTTATGGCCTTAGCTTCGATTTGTCTAATTCTTTCTCTAGTTACACCAAAAACTTTACCTATTTCTTCTAAAGTTTTTGGGATATCATCATCAAGACCAAATCTCATTCTAAGTACCCTTTGTTCTTGTTCAGTAAGACCTGTTAATAGTTCTTCTATCTTTTCTCTTAGGTTATTTTTTTCAACCTCATGCATAACTACATCACCAAAATTAGCATCCGATGGTATAAATTCAACTAAACTACTATCTTCATCTTCTTTTATAGGTGTATCTAATGATACTACATTTTTATCCCTTTTTAGTATATCTATCACTTTTTCTACTTCTAACTCACATATTTCTGCCAATTCTTCAATTTTTGGATCTCTTTGTAATATGTTTGCAAGTTCTTGCTTTTTTCTTTTTACAAAATTTATTCTTTGATGAAGATGTACCGGTATTCTAATAGTATTTTCACAGTCATCTATGTACCTTGTTATACTTTGCTTGATCCACCAAGTAGCATAAGTACTAAATTTATATCCCTTTGTATAGTCATATTTTTCAACAGCTTTAATTAAACCAATATTTCCAGCTTGAATTAGGTCTAGCATATCTACATTTTCTTTTCTATATTTTTTTGCTATACTAACAACTAATCTGTAATTTGCATTAATAAATTTTTCCTTAGCTTCTAATGAAGAGTTAGTTATTTCCTTAGCAAGTTCTACTTCTTCACCTGCAGATAGCATTTTGTACTCCTCTATTTCCTTTAAGTACATTTTCATTGCATTTGATCCACCTGATGAGTCTGAATAAATATAATTTTCGTAAGTGTTTTCAGTTTTAGCCCCCATAATCTAACCCCTTTTGCATATAGTTCAGTAATTAATATATTAAATTACCTTTACCTAATTTTATAATATGATTACTAATATTAAAAAATTCCTTTTAAGATACTTTTATAGCACATAAAAAATTATAATTCTTTAAATAATTTAATATATAATTTTATCCATGTACTTTAAAAGAATCCTCCTTTAATTATATTTGATAAAAGACATGTTTATATCTTTTAGTCAATAGATTTATTATTCTACTATTCTCTCTTACTTACCAAATTTCCTTCTTTTTTTTATTTTTTTTTAATTTTTTTGAATATATCAAATAAATTACTAAGCTATCTAAAATGTATATATGATTTTAAATTAATTAAAGCTTTAGTTCTTATTCAAAGTAAAGTTAAATAATTATTATAAAAATTTATTTCAAAAAGAAAAAAAAGACTGCTTTATAGCAATCTTTTTTTCCCGAACGACTTTAATAAGTCCCCTATTAATAAATCCTTAGCGTTTGCCCCAACACTTGCGGTTTTATAGTTATTTTTTAACTATTTAATAATACCATCATTAAAAAATCTAGTCAAGCAAATATACATTCTACTTACTTAAAGAGTTTTATTTAATAAGTTTTTAGTTTTATTAGCTTAATATATTTGTAATAAAAAATCCTCTTAAGTAAGAGGATTTTTTGTACTTATATATGTATGTTTATTAGTGTTTGCAACCACAATCATCTCCACAGCCACATTCATGACCTTCTTCATGAGAACAACCGCATCCTTCGTGATTATGAGCCTCTTCATGTTTTTTAGCTATTTCTTCCATTTCAAAGAATTCTTTAACCATTTGTTCATATGTTGGAAGTGAAGCTTCTGTATCATACTCTTCTCCAGTCCAATCAGCATACATCATAGAATCTCCATTAGTTAATACTAATCTTCCTGCCATAGTCATATTGTCAACATCTTCTAAGAAATCTATTTGCTTTTGAACTACTTCACCTTCTAGTTCTATATCTTCATCCATACAAGTTACTATCATAACTGGTGCATAGTAATCTTCTTCATCTTTAACGTTAACTACTATATCTAATGTTCCTTCTGCTCCTTCTTCAAATTCAGCTAAAGGTACATCTGTATCTATCATATCATGTGGAACTAATAAATCTTCCATTAAATATTTTATAACTCTTTCTTTTACTAATTGTTTTGACATGTTAATATCTCCTTTCTTATTAAAGCTTTTATAGTAAAACTTTACCTTTTTATAGTATACCACATTTGTTTATTTTTCAATCTTTAATAGCTAAAATTTCACTTACATTATAAATTTATAATGTCTTTCCTTCAAGATTTTATCTATATTTCGACATCTTTAGATAATCATTTACATATCTTTACAGTATATTTTTTGTTATTTTGTATGTTATTATTATTCACGAGGGGATCCCCCCTAATCTAAAGGTTACAAATCAGTAACATTTTAAAAATATTCAATCAAAGAGGTGTATTATTTTATGAAATTAAATAAAAAGATAAAAACTTTATTAGCTTTAGGTGTAATAAGTGTTACAACTGCATCTTCAATGATTCCAGTTAATGCTTTATCTAAAGATACTATTAAATCTAATTGTGAGAAAAAATCTATATATGTATGTATAAATGGAGTTGACTTTAAACTTCCATTAGACGTACTATGTCCTATAAAAGCAAATGTACCTAAATTTTCATTTGATTTAAAAAATAACTCTGTAACAGCTTTAAATCCTGATAAAAATTCTGAAGCATGTAAAAAACCTTCT
Organism: Romboutsia sp. D33t1_170424_H2; assembly: GCF_015669105.1. Classification (NCBI taxonomy): domain Bacteria; kingdom Bacillati; phylum Bacillota; class Clostridia; order Peptostreptococcales; family Peptostreptococcaceae; genus Romboutsia; species Romboutsia sp. D33t1_170424_H2. The sequence continues at coordinate 149,008 of NZ_JADOZQ010000004.1, forward strand.
ACTTCTAACAATAATACTAATGTAGATAATAAACCTTCTACTCCTAACAATAGTACTAATGTAGATAATAAACCTTCTACTCCTAATAATAATACTAATGTAGATAGTAAACCTTCTACTCCTAACAATAACACTAATGTAGATAATAAACCTTCTACTCCTAGCAATAACACTAATGTAGATAATAAACCTTCTACTCCTAGCAATAACACTAATGTAGATAATAAACCTTCTACTCCTGACAACTCAACTGCTCAAAGTGGTAATTTCTCATCTTATCAAAGAGAAATTGTAAATATAGTAAATGCTGAAAGAAGTAAAAGAGGTTTAGCTCCACTTACACTTGATAGCTCATTATCAAATGTTGCTACTAAAAAATCACAAGATATGATAAATAGAGGATATTTTGATCATAATTCACCAACTTACGGTTCTCCATTTGATATGATGAAGCAATTTGGTATAAACTACAAAGCTGCTGGAGAAAACATCGCTATGGGACAAAAAGATCCACAAGATGTTATGAATTCATGGATGAACTCAGATGGCCACAGAAAAAATATACTAAGTCCTAACTTTACTCATATAGGTGTTGGTATTGCCAAAGCTAGTAATGGACAACTTTACTGGACACAAATGTTTATCGGAAAATAATAAATCAAATAAAAAGGTAGTCATAAAAAATGACTATCTTTTTATTTTGCTTAATTTTTATGCTAAATTTTTATCAAACAGAAATCATACTATTTATTAAGATTTTATTACAATCTTGTAATCCACTTTATACTAAAAATAGTTTATAGTATACTATATTGGAAATGTATTATGGTTAACTTTAAAAGTTGAAAGGAATGAAATTTATGAATAAAGGATTTAAGAATTTTAAGAAAAAGGCTATAGGTTTGTCTCTTGCACTTTGCTTAACAATAGCAAACTTAGGAGTAGCATTTGCTGATGGTTCACGTGTTGTTACACTAGGTGCTAACTTAAACCCTTCTCAAAGAGAACAAATGTTAAAATACTTTGGTGTTAATGAAAATCAGGCAGTTATAATAGAAGTTAACAACAAAGAAGAAAGAGAATACTTACAAGGAGTTGCAACTGAAGAACAATTAGGTAAAGTTACTATGTCTTGTTCTTATGTTGAGCCAACTAAAAAAGGAAATGGAATAAATGTTAAAACTGCAAACTTAACTTGGGTAACTAGTGCAATGATAGCTACTACTTTATCTACTGCAGGAATAGAAAATGCTAACGTAATAGCAGCAGCTCCATTCCCTGTATCTGGTACTGGTGCATTAACAGGTGTTATGAAGGCATTTGAGGATGCTACAGGTAAGTCACTTTCAGAAGAGAAAAAGGAATTAGCTACAGAAGAGTTAGTTACAACTGGTGATTTAGGTGATTCAATAGGTCAGGATAAAGCTACTGGTGTTATAAATGATATAAAAACAGAAATCATAAAAAATAACACTAAGGATACAGTTCAAATTGCTGATACTATAAACAATATAACTAATAACTATAATGTTAATCTATCTGATGAGCAATTTAAACAAATAGAATCTTTAATGTCAAAGATAGCTAGCCAAGACTACAATTACAATGACATGAAAGATACTTTAGAAAATGTATCTAATGTTGTTGAAAATAACTTAAAAGATCTTGGTGAAAGTATACAAAACTCTGGAATACTTGATACTATAAAAGGATGGTTTGAAGGTATTGGAGATTGGTTTGGTAATTTATTCAGTAAAGATCAAAATAAGGATCTAGGTATACTTGAAAATACTAATGACCAAATGTTAGGTGAAAATGCTACTATAAATGCTACAGATGATAAAGCTGTTAATTTACCATCTAGTGAAGAAGTTGAAGGATTCTTTGCTAAAGTATGGAACTGGCTTACAGGATTATTTACATCTGATGAAAAAGCTCCAACTAAAGAATCAACGCCAAATAATACAACAACTACAAATGATGGCAGTTCAAATGTAGAAAATACTACTAATGAAGGTAAAGATATACCAGTATCAAATGAAGAAAATAATAATTCACAAGATACTACAAATAGTGAGAATAACTCTACTGAAATGCCATCACAAAATACAAACCAAAATGATAGTTCAAACGCAGAGATACCCCCTGCACAGTAAAATTAATTAAAAAATGTCTATAAATTAAAAGGTATCAGATTAGAATCTGATACCTTTTTTGTATTATAATTTATTCTTCTATTCACTATATCTTACTCTATCTATTAATGACTCTTTGTTAAATAACTTATTTATAAATTTTCCTATAAATGAACTAAAACATTGCTATTACAGGAATTTATAAACTACATAGTACACCCCACTATTTTTCATAACTTTATATACTATATATCCAATAACAATCCCTACACTAAATGATAAAATTAGAGTAATAAATGTGTAAAATGACCCTTCTAACTTTAGCATTTTAAGTAATTATTTATCACTCATGCCTATAGCTTAAAGTATACCTATTTCTCTTTTTCTAGATATAATACTAGTTATAATAGTATTTATAATATTTGCTAAACTTATAGCTCCTATAACACTTAACTTCTTATTATAATTATTTATTTAACTTAGTCAACAATTTAGACAATTTTATGACTTTTCAGATTTTTCGCATTTCATTTATTTAGTATATTAATTAATTAAATAAGATATTATATTAATAAAACCATTTATAAACTTTAATATTTTTAGTATATACATACTTTTTATTTATATTTTAAGCAGTTTATATGTATTATATTGTCTTTTTAAAGCAATTTTATTATAATTATCTTAAATAAGAAAGCCTTTTTTAAAATTTTATATTTTATAAATGAAAACTTTCTAAAAGTGCATGTACAAAGATTTTATCTAATCTAAACTTTAAAATGATTATAATTTCTAATGTGCTATAAAAAAGAGATAAATGTCATATAATTAAATTAAGGAGATACTATCATGGAACCGATTAATATTAAGAGACAAGAACTAGAAAACATCTATGGAAAAATCAGTCCATTTGAATTTAAAAACAAACTTTTAGAATTAGCAACTAATCCTTCTAAGAAAAGTACACGTACATTACTTGATGCGGGAAGAGGTAATCCTAACTGGATAGCACATGCTCCTCGTAACGCATTTTTCACTTTTGGGCATTTTGCTATTGAAGAAAGTAAACACACTTGGAATAATGGACCTTTATCTGGTATGCCAAGAAAAAAAGATATATCTAAAAGATTTTTTACATATCTAGATAATAACTCTAATCTTCCAGAAGTAGATTTTCTACGTAAAATGGTTGAGTTTTGCGTATACGAATTAGGATTTAATTCTGATGATTTTTTACATGAAATAACTGATGCAATAATTGGGGATAACTACCCATTTCCAGATAGAATGCTTATTCATATAGAAAAAATAGTTAAGGCTTATTTAACTAAAGAGCTTAAATACGATACTTTAAAAGGTGGAGATTTTGACATTTTTGCTGTTGAGGGTGCTACTGCTGCAATGTGTTATGTATTTGACTCATTAATAGCTAATAATCTACTTTTAAAAGGAGATAAAATAGCTATAATGACACCAGTATTTACTCCATATTTAGAAATACCTCATCTACCAAGATATGAATTTGATGTTGTATATATAAATGCAGATGAGAAAACGCCTGATGGAAAACATACATGGCAATGTACTGATAAAGAACTTGAAAAGCTTTGTGATAAAGATATAAAAGCTCTATTTGTTGTAAATCCTAGTAATCCACCATCAATGGCTATATCTCCTGAAAGTACTAGTAAAATAGTAAATATAGTTAAAAATCATAATCCTAATTTAATGATTATATCTGATGATGTTTATGGAACTTTTGTCCATGGATTTAAGTCTTTAATGTCGGAGTTACCATATAACACAATAGGTGCTTATTCATATTCTAAATACTTTGGTGTAACAGGTTGGAGATTAGGTACTTTAGCACTGCATCACAACAATGTATTTGATAAACTTATAAATGAACTTCCATACTCTATAAGAAAAAGAACTAATAAAAGATATGCTGATATGAATACTAATCCAGAAAAAGTACCATTTATAGATAGATTAGTCGCAGATAGTAGACAAGTTGCACTAAACCATACTGCTGGTCTTTCTACTCCTCAACAAGTTCAAATGGCATTTTTATCATTAGTATCTCTTATGGATAATAATGATTCATACAAAAACCTTACAATAGACATATGTAGAACTCGTAAAAAGTTATTATTTGATAGTCTTGGTATGGATTTAGAATTTGATAAAAATGATGCATCATACTATACTCAATTTGATGTATTAGATTTAGCTAAAGACTACTATGGAGAAGATTTTTCTTATTACTTAGAAATAAATTACAATCCTGTGGATATATTATTTGATTTAGCAGAGGAATCATCAATAGTTTTACTAGGTGGAGGTGGATTTGCTGGACCTAAGTGGTCTATAAGAATATCACTTGCTAATCTATTTGATGATGCCTATTCTGAAATAGGTCACTCTCTTAAAAAAGTACTAGATAACTACTTTAATGAATATAAAAAAGCCTAAAAATAAAAAGAGTAATCTTAATTTATTAAGATTACTCTTTTTATATAATTATTTATACTTCAAATACTTTATTCCATATTAACCTAACTAAAATTACTAAACCTATTAAATAAGTTACTTTTAAAAATATGCTACTACTAAGTAAGAAATGACCTAATGCTATTACACCAACAAACACCATGGATTTTATCATAGTTCCTATGTTTGATGCTGTATTAGTATTTTGATATTCACAAGTAAATGGCATATGCTTTTCATTTAATTTAAAAGTAATCATTGATGATAATACAGTAGCTACAAATACTATTGCTAAATCTACTATAACTTTTGGTGATAATATTATTATAAATCCTATACTCATTAATATAAATAAAGGAAGTATTAAAAGATATATACTAGCTTTAAAAGCTGCTGTATATATATTTTTCTTATTATTTATCGGAAGTATATCATATATCCAACTAGCTTCATATTCTTTAGAAAATTTCAGAGTTGTTAATATACTTTGGCTCATAAGCACAAAAAAGTACATTAATAGATATACTGGCTCAGATCTAAGTTCTGTTAAAAAATTATTATCACTCCTAAAGCTACTAATCATCATTAAAAATGGCATAAATGCCCCCATAACTAATGATGGATATACTTTTGTTTTAAACTCTCTATCTTTTTTAAGAATATCATATACAAAGTTAAAGAATGCTCTTTCTTCTTTATCTTTACATATTAGTTTACTAACTTTTATACTTAATTTTTCTTTAAATTTTTTATTGACATAAGTATTATCATTTAATTTTTGAAGGTTATATTCAAATCTTGGTATTAGCTTTACATATACGAATATAGATACTATAGGAACTACAATAGCTAATCCACTCATGATTATAATTAAATTATTTACATCTATATTATATAAAAGATTAAAGCTTGAACCAAACCACATAGGAGGAAGTAGTAGATTCCAAAACTTTGGTTCATATACAAATTGTAAATCTACAAAGGTAAATGCTCTTGCTACAACTTGATATCCTAGTATAAATACCAATATAAATAAAGCTTGAAAAGCATTTAAGACATCCTTTAGCCTTTCTCCACTAAATAACTTTAATATGACAAAATACATTATGGCAGTAACTATAATCATAAATACATTTATTAAAAATATATTTAGTATAAATAATAATATAAACTTAATACCATATCTAATACTACAAAGTATAGCTGCTATACTTATTGATAAGCTAAGTAATGTCATATATATAAATATATGTGTAAATTTAGCTGCATTTAGAGTTTTTACATCTACGCCTTTAGTTTCTAATATATCTTTATCATTTATATCAAGTATTACACTTGAAAAATCTGATACAAATACACTTAAGATCATAACCATAAAAAAACTAAAATATAAACTCATTTTTACAATAGGGTTAATATCTAGTGTTATAATAGGTGCTGATGCTAACCCAACAATTGCATATATTATTAAGCTTATATAAAAATTATTTTTATCTTTACCTTCTTCATTGCTACTTATATTGCGCTGCCCACGTCTACCATCCATTATAAGTTTATGCTTAACTATAAGTCGCATTAAACTATAATTTACACCAGCTTTAGTATATAAATATTTAAATATATCTAGTATTTTTAAAATAAAAGAGTCTTTCATGCTACACCTCTTTTAATACTTTTATAAATTCATCAGACAGATTTGAATGTTCTTCAAATCCTGTTAGCTGGTTAAATATCTCTTCTAAAGAACCTTCAAAATTAGTATTTTTTATTTGTTCAAAGTTACCATCTGCTACAATATTTCCTTTATCTAGAAGTATTATTCTATCGCTTATTTTTTCAACAACTTCCATTATGTGAGATGAGTAAAATATAGTCTTTCCTTCTTGCTTTAATTTGTGTAGTATTTCTTTTATTAAAAGTACACTATTAGCATCAAGTCCACTTAATGGTTCATCTAAAAATAATATGTCTGGATTGTGAAGCATTGAGCTTATTATAACTACCTTTTGCTTCATTCCTTTTGAAAATGATGATAGTCTAGACTCATAAGCATGTTCTATTTTAAGTATTTCCATAAGCCTTCTAGCTTTTTTATCACTCTTTTCATAACTTAGCCCATACACTTGGCCAATAAAAGTTAAGTATTCTCTAGCTGTTAAACTTTCATAGACTTTGGCTACTTCAGGAACATAACCTATTTTATTTTTATATTTATTATTAATATCTTCTATATCATTCCCAAATATATATACGCTACCGCTATATCCCTTAACTAATCCCAGTAGTATTTTTATAGTAGTACTTTTACCTGCTCCATTTGATCCTATATACCCTATAATATTTCCCCTATCTATATTTAGATTGATCCCCTTTAAAACTTCTTTTTGACCGTAATTCATCCTTAGGTCTTTTATTTCTATAACATTCATATTCTACCTCCCTGAATACGTTTTACATCTAATTATAACATAGGTATATCTATCTAACAAACTAAGTTAAACTCACTATTTTAAAAATATTTAATCTCTTAGTAAACAAAAATACTACCTAATTAGGTAGTATTTTTTATAATTTATGCTACATCTTCTATCTCACTATCAACTTTATTCTTAAGTACTATGTTAGCTACTATATGTATAGTCATTCCAACTGCTATAGCGATAACTAAGTCAAATACTATAGTTAATATAAATGTAGCTAAAAGAACTACTACATCTTTTTTAGGTAAGCTCATCATTTCTTTCATTTCTTTCCACTCACCCATATTATAAGATACTATTATTAATATCGCAGATAAAACTGTCATAGGTATCATTTTTGCAAGTGGCATTAAAACTACCATTATTAAAAGAAGAGTTATTGCATGTACCATACCTGATATAGGACTTTTCCCACCATTTTTTACATTCGCTGCTGTTCTTGCTATTGCTCCAGTTGCTGGTATCCCACCAAATAGTGCTGATGCTATGTTTCCAAGTCCTTGTGCTACAAGCTCCATATTAGAATCATGTTTGTCATTTATCATATTATCTGATACTACACAAGAAAGAAGTGATTCTATCCCAGCTAATACTGCTATAGTTATAGCTGGTTGTATTAAGGATACTATTTTATCTATACTAAAACTTGGCACACTTGGCATTGGTATGCTTGCTGATATGTTAGTATATACACTTCCTATAGTGTCTACATTTAAGCTAAAAACATTTACAACTACTGTTGAAAGTATTAATGCTATTATAGATGCTGGTACAGTTTTATTTATTTTTGGCCAGTATATCATAATTAATATACATGCTATACCCACTATGAAAGTCATCATATCAAATGTATTTATATTATGTATGTAGCTTTCTATTTTTCCTATAGCTTCTGCTGGAACATCATTTATTTTAAGACCTAGTAAATCTTTGATTTGAGTTATAAGTAAAGTTACTGCTATACCACTAGTAAATCCTACTGTAACAGTATGAGGAACATATTCTATAAGATTTCCAAATTTTAAAAGACCCATTATTACAAGAAGTATACCTGCCATAATAGTTGCTGTTATAAGACCATCCATACCGTACATTTTCACAATACCATAGACTATTACAACAAAGGCTCCTGTTGGCCCTCCAATTTGAACTTTACTTCCTCCAAGGAAAGATATGATAAATCCTGCAAATATTGCAGTAATAAGACCTTTTTCTGGTGATACACCTGAAGATATAGCAAGAGCTATTGATAATGGTAATGCTATAATTGCTACTATAAATCCTGCTACTATATCTTTTCTCACTTGCTCACCACTTAATTCATTTTGCTTAAACATTGTAAATAACTTTGGCGACATATTCTGTTTTTCCCTCCAATAAATTTCATCCTTATACATAATACTCCTACTTTACAATAAAGTCAAAAAAATTTCTTATATTTATTTTAAAAATTTTATACATCCCTATTTATTAGTTTTCAAATTATGTTTTTATAATTTTTAGTGGTATAATATGCTTATGATAATTTTGTGGAGGTGTCTATTTTGACTAAAATATTTAGACGATTATTTATATTCTTATTCATATTTTTCATATCATCTATAATGATACAGAATATAACTATTTTTATAATTCCAATAATTTGTGTTAATCTATTTGCTATATATTATTCTATAAAAGTGCCTATTAATAGAAATCATTCTAAAAAACAAGTTACTCATATAATAAATGTTGACTGTAAAGAAATTACAGATTATTCTTTTTTAGCACTTTTACTTATATTTTATATACTACCTGCATTAAATGATTTTAGATTTAGTACATTATATAACTTTTTTAATGTTTCTTTTAAGCAACAATTTATATTTTTAAGTTTGTTAACTTTTATATTAATATCTTTACTACTTTTATTTGTGTCTATACTTGAACATAATAATACTAAAAATAAAGTATTTGATGAAGGCATAATATTTAATGATGGAGTTTTACATTCTTGGGATGAACTTACTGGTTATAAGTTTGGTTATTTAGTGGCTGGTTCTAAATATGTAGATCTTACACTATACTATGGTAGTATATCTAAGACTCTTAGAATAAATAAAAAAGACCTTCACATATATGAAGATTTAATGAATAAAAAATATTTTAAAATTGCTTAAATTAATGTGTTTTTATATGAAAAGAGTACATTCATAGATTTTAATTTTAATCTATGAATGTACTCTTTTTCGTTGTTTTAAATAAGTTAGGTTATATTTAAATTTTTAAAGATATACTTCTAAATTAATATTTGCTTAATCTTTATCATGTTTTTTAGTATTTAAATTTAACTTACAGCTTATTACTAAATCATAATTTCTAAGAGTAGCATTTATATCACCATTCATTTTTTGCATTAAACTTTTGGCTATATAAAGTCCTAGACCTGTACTATCATTATTTCTTGTTTTATCTTTTTTGTAAAATCTATTAAACATGTTATCTATATCTTCACTATTAAGATTAGTATTATATTCTATAAACTTAACTATAGCAAACTCTTTTTCTTTTTTTATTATTATATCTATATCTGACTTAGAATACTTAAGACTATTAGATATTACATTTTCTATAACTCTAGTAAAAGCATTACTATCTATACTTACAATTATGTCTTTTTCTTCTACATATATATTTGGCTTTATATTTTTATTTGTAAAATCTTCATAGAAACTAGCTATTATATTATATATAATATTATTTAAATTATCCTTTTTTATATTCAATTTATAACTATCCAGTTCTATAAGTGATAGTTTAAAAAACTCATCAAGTAATATTTCAAGTCGCTTTGAACGTTCTTGAATCGTATTTATATATTCATTCTTACTTTCCTCATTTACTTTATCACTCTTTAGCATTTGAACATACCCAAGTATAGATGTTAAAGGTGTTCTCAAATCATGAGATATACTTGCTATTGACTGCTTTAAATTTTCTTCTCTTAGTTTTTTATTTATATTTGTAGCTTCTATTATATCTATTTGATTATTGATATTATAAGCCAACATTTCTAGATCTTTATCTATTAACTTTATATCTATCTTTTTATTAGTTTTATTTTCATTATAGTATTTCAGCTGTTTTGTAATGTTTCTTATTTCCTTTTTTATAGAAAATAAATAGATGAGTAATATTATAATAATTACTCCAAAGAATATTGCTATCATAATTTACTCATTCTCCTTTTCTATCATAAATTTATTTAGTATCTTGTTTATTTATTAATATACATCCAAGTGTAGATGTTATTATTATAACTATTATAGCATTTAATCCTAAACTTACCATAACCTCATTACTTGGATATTTTCCACAAATATCAAGTAATCCACCATATGGAATATATTTAGTTAAATACAATACATTTTTTTCTGTCAAAAATGCTGGTAAAAGTAGGATTAATACTCCAAATCCCATAAGTTCTGATTTTATATTCATTATACTAGCTAAAAGTACATAAAAACTTGTAGATGCGTATAATAGTAGCATATATAAAGTTAAAAACTTTGATATTTTTAAAATATCAAAATTTCCAAATTCATACATTAATCCGCCTATTAATGTATTGAGTATTATTGGAAATAAAGCTATAATACTTACCCCTATAAATGAAACTATTAACTTTGATATATATATACTCGTTCTGCTATATCCATAGTTTATCTTATGCATTATAGTTTTATCTACGTATTCATCTACAACTATATTTCCTACAAAATATACTAAAATCATATACGTAACAGCTGTAAATCCTATTGCTGAGAATAAAAAATCTTGAGCACTTAAATTTTTTATATTGCTAAAATCATTCATAGTAAATCCATATTTTCTGTTATTTATAAAAGTTACTATTAAGCTAAGAATTTCATCTCCTTGAGGCTTAAATATGTGAAGACCTAATCCTAATAATAATGGAATTAGAGTTATTAGTAGCATTTTTATAAAAACTTTACTTTTTCTTAGCTTGTACAGTTCTGACTTAATTAAATTTTCCATTATAATCTACCTCCTATTAAGTTCATAAAGTAATCTTCTAAATCATCTCCAATAGATACAATTTCTTCAGTTATTACATTAGAACTAATAAGAGCTTTAGATACTTCTATTTGGTTATCTATATAATCATATAATTTTATAGTATTATTTTTTAATACTTTAAAATTAGTAGTTTTTAATACAGATTCTAAACAAACTACAGCTTTGTTTATATCATCTACCTTTATTCTAAGAGCCTTTTTACATTTATCATATAACTCCTTTTGGCTTATTTCTTCTATTAATTTTCCATTATTTATTATCCCATAGCAAGTTGCTACTTGATTTAACTCGCTTAATAAATGACTCGATATAATTATTGTCATATTCTTTTCTTTATTTAATTTTTTTAATAAATCTCTTATTTCAACTATTCCCTTAGGATCTAGTCCATTTACAGGTTCATCAAGTATTAAAATTTCAGGATCAGATAGTAATGCCATAGCTATTCCTAGTCTTTGTTTCATTCCTAATGAAAACTGCTTAACTTTCTTTTTGCCTGTATTTTCTAATCCTACCATCTTTAACTTTTCATTTACACAACTACTTCCTGGTATTCCTTTTTGTATTCTTAATACTTCTAAATTTTCACTAGCACTCATATCTAAATATAAAGCTGGTGTTTCTATAAGTGCTCCTAATCTTTTTCTTTCTTTATTTATTTTATTTTTCTCTACTTCTTTAAATATTTCTATATATCCTTCGCTAGGATTGACTAATCCCGTTATCATTTTCATTATAGTAGTTTTACCAGCTCCATTTTGACCGATAAATCCATATATATCCCCTCTTTTTACAGATATACTTACATTATCTACGACTAAGTTTTTCTTATATTTCTTACTTATATTGTAAGTTTTTAGTATATATTCTTTCATGGCCCCTTCTCCTTCCTTTATACCTATATATTAAGATTTAAGTTCTAATAAAGCATAAAGAAATTATTAAGAAAGTATTAATTTTTATCTATTAGCTTATATCCTATTCCCCATACAGTTTGTATGTATTCTTTATGTATTCCATATTTAGATAGTTTATTTCTAATATTACTAATATGTACTGTTATAGTATTGTCATCTCCTAAAAATTCATCTTCCCAAACACTTTCAAATAAATTAGCTTTTGTAAATACCTTATTTGGATTTTTTATAAATATATTTAAAATTTTATATTCTATATTAGTAAATTCTATTAATTTATCATTAACGGTTACTTCTCTTTGTATATTATTCATTTTTATATCTTTAAAGCTTATTACATCTTCATTTATAGTATTTTTACCTATTTTATATCGTCTTAAATTCGTTTCTATTCTAGCTAGCACCTCATCTATATCAAAAGGCTTTGTTATATAATCATCCGCTCCCATTTTTAGTATTTTTACCTTTAAATCTATCTCCTCTCTAGCAGATATAACTATTGTAGGTATATCCATTTCTTTTCTTATATAATAAAGTACATCTTCTCCATTTTTTCCTGGTAGCATTATATCTAAAAGTACCATAGATATATTTTCATACTTTATATTTATAATAGCCTCTGTACCTGAAAAGGCAGATATTATATCATATCCATTTTGCCTTAGCATATCACATAAGAGCTTATTTATGCTTATATCATCTTCAACCACTAATATTTTTGTATTTTTCCTCATAATATCCCCTTTATTAATTTGTTATTTATATAATTGTACCATAAACTCACATTTATTTAACAGAGACGAATTTATTGTCTTTTATATAAAATCTCCATAAATAATCTTTAGCTTCTTTAGCGTAATCTATATTAACTCTTTTACTATTTATTATTTCAAAATCATTACTACTATATATTTTCTTATTTCCTTCATAATAAAAATCACTTATAAAAAGTTCTTCACCTAGTATACTTTTACTATTTAAATCTCTACCTATATTAAGTGCCATACAAAGCTTCCCTGGTCCATTAGTTATATTTTTTTTCTGATATGAATTTAAGTCTTTATAATGTTTTTTATATCTATTAAAAGATATCTCATCTATTTCTTTAATAGGTTCTACTGCTCTTATAAGTACACATTCTGGTATATTTTCCTTGTTTGCAGATATATTTAAACAATTGTACATACCATATATTAAGTATACATATATATGACCGCCTTCTAAATAAAGAGGTGCTGTTCTATTGCTTTTTTTATCATTATATACATGTGATGCTTTATCATCTTTTCCCATGTAGCTTTCAGTTTCTACGATTTTTGTTACTATTGTTTCATTGTTGTATTTTCTTATTAAATATTTACCTAATATACCTTTAGCCACTTCTATACCATCTTTATTAAAAAAATCTTTATTCAAATATTATACCTCCTTGTTTTTTATATATTTTAATGTCATATGATTAGTATGTATCAAATTGAATAAATTTAATATCTATATTAGATACATTTAATTTTACTATAAAAAAAGAGTACTATTCTATTTAGACTAAGTACTCTTTTTTATTATTCTTTTTATAATTCATCATTTAACTTATATCCTATACCTATTTCAGTTATTATATATTCTGGATTTGCTGGTTCTTTTTCAATTTTTCTTCTTATCGTTGCCATAAATACTCTTAATGATTTTATTTCACCTCCAAGCGTACTTCCCCATATTTCTTTTGCAATAAACTTGTGTGTAAGAACTTTACCATGATATCTTACAAGTAAAGATAATATATCATATTCAATAGGAGTTAGATGTATTTCTTCATTTTTAATTGTTACCTTCCTTTTGTCAAAATCTATATATAAATCTTTATAATCAAAATTATTTTTAATTATAGCCTTAGGCTTATTTTTTTGCGAATGTCTAATAGCTACTCTAACCCTAGCTAATAGTTCAGCTACAGAAAATGGCTTTGTTATATAATCATCTGCTCCCATATCAAAAGCTTCTACTTTTTCTCTATCTTGTTCTCTTGCTGATACTACTATTATAGGTACATCACTCAAATTTCTTATATTTTTTATGACCTCTATACCATCTATATCTTCAAGACCTAAATCTAGTAATATGACATCTGGAGAGTAAGACATACAAAGAGATATACCTTCTTTACCAGTTGTTGCTTCTTTAACCATATAGTCTTGTGTTGTTAGTGATGCATTTATAAATTTTCTTATTGTACTGTCATCTTCTATAATTAATATAAGATATTTACTCATTTTATTTCCCCTCTGTCTAGTCTTCTTTTGGAAGTATGAATTTAAATGTTGCTCCTTTGTCTTTATTATTTTTTACACTTATATCGCCTTTATGGGCATTTATTATAGACTTACATATGGAAAGACCTAGCCCAACTCCTTTTCTAGAATCGCTGTATTTTATTTCACCAGTAAAAAATCTATCAAAAATATTATCTATAACATTTTCACAAACACCCGGTCCATTGTCTTTTACCTCAAAAGCAATATATTCTCCCTCCTCATAAACCTTTATATTTATTTCACACTCCTCTTTAGAATATTTTATAGCATTATCTATTAAATTTATTAATACTTGTTCTATAAGTTTAGCATCCATAGGAACAAACAGTATTTCATTTGGTATATCTATCTTAAGTTTTATATATTGTATCCTCTTTTTTATATGGGATAAAGCCTCTGATATAACTTCTTCTATCATTTCTGGATTTTTCTTAACTTCAAGCTTTCCTTCATCTATCCTTGTCATACTAAGTAGGTTTTCAACTAACCTTATTAACCATTGAGTATCTTCAAATACTCCATGTAACAACTCATCTATTATACTTTCATTTATTGCATCTTTATTTTTTATGATAGTACTAACTGCACCACTTATTCCTGCAAGTGGTGTTCTTAAATCGTGGGATATTGCTCTTAATAGGCTACTTCTTAATCTTTCACTTTCAATTTCAAGGCTAGCTTCTTTTTGCACTTCTGCTAATATCTCTCTGTCTATAGATATAGCCATTTGTGCTATTACCGCTTCTATTAGGCATATATCCTCATTATCTATCTTTTTACCTAAAGAAGAAATACCTATAACACCTAAAGTCTCATTCATACCAATTATAGGCATATAAAAACCTCTAGATCCTGGTAATGTAGCTGTACCATTTCCGGCAATAGTACTATTGTTAAATACCCATTTAGCTACTGCCTTTTCAGACTCTGATATAAAAATCTCTTCATTTTCTTTATTTTTTATATTCTTATATAATTTTAATTCTTTTTGCTTCTTATCCTTTATATAACATACTACATTTTTATCAAGACCTACCGAAAGTAATTCTAATCCTTTTTTTATAATTTCTTCTTTATTCGATAATCTCAAGAAGCTTCTATTTATTTCATATAACATATGAGTATTTTGTTCTCTTTTTGAATATATTTCAACTTGCTGTTGTATTATTGATGTAAGTGTTGATGTTATTATACCTACTATACAAAATACAACTAGTGTTATTATATGATTTGGATCATCAATATCTAAAGTATAAAAAGGTTCTGTAAATAAGTAATTTAAAAGGATTACATTTATAACTGAGCTTATTATTCCCGCTGTATATCCTTTTGTAACAACAGATACTAAAGCAACACCTAGTATATAAATTAAATATATATTTTCTTGTATAAATCCCATATATTTTAATACAGAAGATATTACCGTAACTACTATTGTTATGCATAATAATTTTATTATATCAAGACTACTTACTTTAATCTTTGATATTAAACTACTTTCATTTTTAGTTATATATCTATTACTGCTTCTTCCTTTATAAGGTATTACATGTATATCTATGTAGTCAGCTTCATCTATTAATTTATCTACTATATCTTTTTTAACAAATTTAGAAAATATACTATGAGTTCTATGATTTCTACCTATTATAATTTTGGTTACATTTCTCATTTTTGCAAATCTTAAAATATCTTCCACCATATTATCGCCATGTAAAAGCACAATCTCAGCACCTAGTTTTTTTGCAAGTTCTAGGTTATTTTCTAACTGTTTTTTTGCTTCTTTTGACATTTCTTTCTGGCTTGGATTTTTTATATGTATAGCTATTAATTTTGATAACGATGCTTGTGATATTCTAGATGCAGTTCTAAGTATTTTTTGAGATGATGGCGATGGTGAAACACATGCAAGTATTGTTTCTGAGGTTGGGATTACTATTTCTTTTCCTTTTGATAGTCTAGTTATTTCAACCTCTTTATTTACCTTTTGTGCTGTTTTTCTAAGTGCCAATTCTCTTAGTGCTATTAAATTATCTTTAGTAAAAAAATTTTCTTGTGCTCTTATTGCTTGTTCTTTTTTGTATATTTTACCTTGATTAAATCTCTCTAACAACACATCCGGTTCTACATCTATTAACTCAAGTTGTGATGATAAATCTATTATTTTATCTGGGATAGTTTCTTTTACACATACATTGGTAACAATTTCAATTATATCATTTAAACTTTCTAAATGCTGTACATTTACTGTAGTATATACATCAATTCCTGCCATTAGAAGTTCCTCTATATCTTGCCATCTTTTAGCATGTCTGCATCCTTTAGCGTTTGTATGTGCCAACTCATCTACTAATATTATTTCTGGGTTTCTTTTAAGAGCTAAATCTAAATTAAATTCCTTTAAAACTATATTTTTATACTTTACTTCTTTTATGTCTAAAACCTCTAGTCCATCTATTAAAGCTAGAGTTTCTTTTCTTGAATGTTGTTCTACATATCCTACTACTACATCTACTCCATTTTCTTTTAGAGTATGTGCAGATTCAAGCATGGAGTAGGTTTTACCTACTCCTGCTGCATACCCAAAGAATATTTTCAATTTACCTCTTTTTGACTTTTCTTCTTCACTATTTAATTTTGATAATAAACTTTCTGGATCTGGTCTATTCATATTTCCCCCATTAACTATTTGATTTTTTCTAAATCTAAGTTAAGATTTAATACATTAACTTTATCTTCTCCAAATATACCCATAAATTTCTTTTCTGTATTGTTATCTATTAATTCTAATAATTTTTCTTTCGAAACTTTACTATATTTTGCTACACGATCTACTTGATATATTGCTCCTTTTAATGATATATGTGGGTCTAATCCACTTCCTGATGCTGTAACTAAATCAACAGGTATTTTCTTATCACTATTTTCTTCATACTTTTTATATAATTTTACTCTTTCATCTATTACTTTTTCAAAATCTTCTCCTGTTGGGGACATATTGCTTCCAGCAGAACTTAATCCATTATATGGATAGTCTGAAGTTGCTGATGGTCTTGACCAAAAGTAATCTGGGCTAGTAAAGTTTTGTCCTAATATTTCTGAACCTATGCTTTTACCATCTTCTTTTATTATACTACCATTTGCCTTGTACGGTACAAATATTTGTGCAAAAGCTGTTACTGTAACTGGATACAAAATTCCTGTTATTACTGTCATTATTATAAATATTAAAGATGCTTTTTTTATATATTCCATATTAAACTCTCCTTATTTAACTATATAAACATAATCATGCTTATAAGCATATCTATTAATTTTATAAATATAAATGGTGTGATAATGCCTCCGACACCATATATCATTAAGTTTTTTGATAATAACTTACTAGCAGGAAGCTCTATGTATTTAACTCCCTTTAAAGCAAGAGGAACTAACGCTATAATTACAAGTGCATTGTATATAACAGCACTCATTATTGCACTTTCTGGGCTAGATAGATTCATTATATTCAATTTATCAAGTTGAGGATATATACCTATAAATAGGGGTGGTATTATAGCAAAATATTTTGCTATGTCATTTGCTATACTAAAAGTTGTAAGAGCTCCTCTAGTCATTAATAGCTGTTTACCTATTTTTACAATCTCTATTAACTTTGTTGGACTTGAGTCTAAGTCTACCATATTACCAGCCTCTTTAGCAGCTTGAGTTCCTGTATTCATTGCAACTGCAACATCTGCTTGTGCAAGTGCCGGAGCATCATTACTTCCATCTCCTGTCATTGCTACTAAATGCCCTTTTCTTTGATATTCATGTATTAAATCAAGCTTAGCTTTAGGAGTTGCTTCTGCTAAAAAATCATCTACTCCAGCTTCTGCTGCAATAGCTGCTGCTGTTAATGGATTATCACCCGTTATCATAATAGTCTTTATTCCCATTTTTCTTAAATCGTTAAATTTTTCAGATACACCTTTTTTTAGTATATCTTTTAGATATATTACGCCTAATACTTTTTCATTTTTACAAACTACTAAAGGAGTTCCTCCCTTTTTAGATATTGACTCTACTATCTCATCACATTCCTTTGGATAATTACCTCCCATATTTTCTACAAATTCTTTAATAGCACTTGCTGCCCCTTTTCTTATCTTGTCTTGACCTATATTAGTACCACTCATTCTAGTTTTTGCAGAAAATGGAACAAATTCAGGATTTTTAACATCTAAGTAGTTTCCATTTATTGCCTTCTTCTTTTTTGCAAGTATTACTATACTTCTTCCTTCTGGAGTTTCATCTAGTGTAGAACTTAATTCAGTATAATAAACAAACTCCTCCATATCTACATTTTTAAGAGGTATAAATTCACTTGCCTGTCTATTTCCATAAGTTATAGTACCTGTTTTATCTAGAAGTAAAATGTCTACATCACCTGCTGCCTCTATAGCTCTTCCTGATGTTGCTAATACATTTTTATTATTTAATCTACTCATTCCTGCAATACCGATTGAGGAAAGTAGTGCTCCTATTGTAGTAGGTGCTAGACAAACTAATAAGGCTACTAAAGATGTTATAGAAACTACACTTCCTACTCCATTTTGATTTACAGCAAATCTACTAAATGGATATAGTGTAATTGTAACTACTAAAAATATTGCTGTTAACGCTATTAGTAAAGTTTGAAGAGCTATTTCATTTGGAGTTTTTTTTCTTTGTGCCCCTTCAACCATAGCAATCATTTTATCTAAGAAACTTTCACCTGCATTTGATGTAACTTTTACTATTAAGTAGTCTGATACCACCGTTGTTCCACCGGTTACTGCGCATCTATCTCCACCAGATTCTCTTATAACTGGTGCACTCTCACCTGTTATAGCACTTTCATCAACAGATGCCACTCCTTCTATAATATCTCCATCTGCTGGTATTTGGTTATTTGCTTCTACTAAAACTATATCTCCTTTTTTTAGTAAATTAGATGGAATCATTTCAAATTCACTATCTATATTACACTCTTTGAGCTTTTTAGCTAAAACGTCCTTTTTAGCAGCTCTTAAGCTACTTGCTTGTGCTTTTCCTCTACCTTCTGCTATTGCTTCTGCGAAATTTGC
The DNA here is from genome assembly GCF_015669105.1 of Romboutsia sp. D33t1_170424_H2. Taxonomy (NCBI): domain Bacteria; kingdom Bacillati; phylum Bacillota; class Clostridia; order Peptostreptococcales; family Peptostreptococcaceae; genus Romboutsia; species Romboutsia sp. D33t1_170424_H2. The sequence goes on from NZ_JADOZQ010000004.1 coordinate 168,533, forward strand.
AAATAACACTGTTGACCATAAAAATATACTAATTGTTATAGTAAATGGTGTATTGTCATTTGTTATGTTAAAAATAGATAAAACACTTATAATACTAGTTATTATGGAACCTACATAAACTATAAACATTACCGGATTTTTTAGTTGATTCTTGAAATCTAATTTTTTTATAGAATCTTTAGTAGCCCCTTTTAAAATATCTTTATTTATGAAAGTCTTATTTAAATCACCCATAATCTTATCTCCTTATATTAAAATATCATGCTCAAGTGTTCTGCTATTGGTCCAAGTGCTAAAGATGGTAAGAAACTTAATGCACCTATCATAAGTACTACTCCTACCAATAAAAATACGAATAGTGTATTGTTAGTGGCTAATGTACCCGAACTTTGTGGAACTATTTTTTTGCTAGCTAAAGACTCTGCTATATTTATTATTAATATTATAGGTATAAAGCGAGCAAGTAACATTACTATACCTGTTAATAAATTTACGAATATATTATTTGCACCAAATCCTGCGAATGCACTACCATTATTGTTTCCTGTAGAGCTTAATGCATATAATATTTCTGAAAATCCATGAGCTCCACTATTGTTTAATAAATCACTTGCATTTGGTAACATACAAACCATAGCAGTTCCAACTAAAACCAAGACTGGAGTAGTTATTATTAAAATAGATGCCATCTTCATTTCAAAAGGTTCTATTTTCTTTCCTAGATACTCAGGAGTTCTACCTACCATAAGACCTGATATAAATACTGTTAATATTACAAACGCTAACATGCCATATAGTCCACAACCAACTCCTCCAAATACTACTTCACCTAGTTGCATAAGTAGTGTTAAAATCATTCCTCCTATTGGTGTGAAAGAGTCATGCATAGAATTTACAGAACCATTAGATGCTGATGTTGTTGTTACCCCCCATATAGCAGAATTCGTAACTCCGAATCTAACCTCTTTTCCTTCCATATTTCCTCCAGACTGATTATCATCTATCTCACTGTATATATATGGATTATTTACTAATTCTGGAGTTGACTTGTATTCATAATACATAGTTGTTGCCATAGCTATTACAAATATTACTATCATTGCAGATAAAAGTGTGGTTCCTTGTTTTTTATCTTTTACCATGTCACCAAATGTAAAGCATAATGCTGCTGGTATTAATATAATTGATACTACTTGAGCTATATTTGATAATAATGTTGGGTTTTCAAGTGGATGTGCTGAATTCGTTCCAAAGAATCCTCCTCCATTTGTTCCTAATTGTTTTATTGCTATTTGGCTTGCTGCAGGACCTCCTGGAATAATCTGAGTATCTACTGTACTTTTATCATCTAAAACTATTTCTTCTACTAAGCTTACTTCTTGATAAGGTTTAAAGTTTTGCACTACTCCTTGAGTTGTTAAGAATATTGCAAGTACCATAGATAAAGGTATCAGCACATATAAAGTCGATTTTATTAAATCTACCCAGAAGTTTCCTAGTTTAGAACATTTAGTTCTCTTAAATCCTCTTATTAAAACCATAAGTACACTTATCCCAACTGCTGCTGATACAAAGTTTTGAACTGTTAGACCTAACATTTGAGACATATAGCTTAATGTAGTCTCTCCACTATATGCTTGCCAATTTGTATTAGTTATAAAGCTTGCTGCTGTATTAAAAGCTAAATCCCAATTTACATTACTTAATTTTTCAGGATTTAGTGGTAATATATACTGAATCATTTGTAAAAACATAACAAATAATAAACTAATGACACTAAATGCCATTAAACTTAAAATATATTCTTTACCTGACATTTCTTCATTTTCATTTATTTTAAGAACTTTATATATCCATTTTTCTATAGGTTTTATTACTTTACTTAGAAATACTCTTTTACCTTTAAATACCTTAGATATATAAATTCCCAAAGGTTTTGCTAGCAATAAAACTATTGCTAGAAAAAATATTACTTGAATTACAATGCTACTCATTTTTTCTCCTCCTAATTTTTGTATATGATTATTCTATTATTTTTTATATAAAATGAATGTTAATATAATTCTATATACATTAAGATTGTATAAAGATTAAATAAAAAAGTACCTAGATTAATCTAGGTACTTTTTGCTATTTTTTATCATTATATATTTTACTACTATCAGAAACATTTTTTAAAGTTGACGTCCACTCATTATTAGTAGCGTCTTTTTTATTTCTATTAGCTTTATTAGTTACACATTCATTAGAACCTGACCATTGGTTATTTCCTTCACATTTTTTATTATTATTCATAATGTCACTCCTTAAAAGTAATATCGTTTATATTTTTTCTTATTTGTATATTTTAATACTAGTGCTTTTTAGGGTGCTTTGGTATTTTATATATTTTTTCTTTCCTAAGTTCCATTATAAAAGATAGCATCATAAGTACTAATATTATACTAAATGGAAGTGCCGTAACTATTGACATTGTTTGAAGTCCTTGAAGTCCTCCACTAAGAAGTAGTGCTACTGCAACTAATGCCTGAAGTATTCCCCAGACTAATTTTACCTTATTAGTTGGTTCCATAGAACCTTTAGCACTAAACATACCTAATACAAAAGTTGCTGAATCTGCCGATGATACGAAAAAAGTAAGTATAAGTATCGTTGCTATTATGCTTATAATATATCCAAATGGCAAACTCTCTAACATTACAAATAAAGTTGAACTCATATCTACTTTTAATGCTTCAAGTAGTGCTAGATTGGTATTTATCTCTAAGCTTAATGCAGTTCCTCCAAATACAGCAAACCATATACAACTAAATAAAGATGGTACTAATAATACTCCTATTATAAATTCTCTTATGGTTCTTCCTTTAGATACCCTTGCTATAAATACACCAACAAAAGGTGACCAAGCTATCCACCATGCCCAGTAAAATAATGTCCAATTGGCTATCCAATTTGATTCTTCAAATGGTGTTAATCTCAAACTCATAGATATAATATTTTGAAGATAATTTCCTAAATTATTAGTAAATACCTCAAGTATATTTGCTGTTGGTCCTAGTATAAATACAAATATTAAAAGTAATACAGCTATACCTACATTTATATTACTAAGTATTTTAATTCCTTTTTCAAGTCCAGTTGTTGAAGATATTAAAAATAATATAGTAGATATTATTATTATTATTATCTGATTAAATATATTTATATTTATTCCAAATAAATTGTTAAGTCCTCCGTTTATTTGCATGGCTCCAAGACCTAAAGATGTAGCAACTCCAAATGCCGTTGCTATTATTGCAAGAATATCTATAAACTTAGATTGTGGAGAATTCAAATCACCTCCTATAATTGGAGATAGAGTCTGACTTATAAGTAACTTTTTGTCCTTTCTAAATCTAAAATAAGCTATAGTAAGTCCTACTAAAGAATATATAGCCCATGCATGAAGTCCCCAATGAAAAAATGAAAAAGTTATAGCAGCATTAGCAGCTTCAGGTGTAAGTTTTGGTATTCCTGATAAAGGATAAATATAATGATCTAAAGGTTCTGCTACTCCCCAAAACACAAGACCTATACCCATTCCTGCGCTAAATAGCATTCCAAACCAAGTTATATTGCTAAATTCAGGTCTATCATCCTCATGCCCAAGTCTTAGTCTACCGTATTTACTAAAAGCTAATGCAATCATAAATACTAATACTAAAAATGTAATTATAAGAAACATCCATCCAAATTTATCTGTTGTAAAAGCTAACGCAAGTGTAGCTGTACTTGCTAAAGAATTTGGAGATATAAGTCCCCACAATACAAATAACCCAATTATTGCTACGGATATATAAAAAACCATATGAAAAACTCCTTATCAAATGTATTTCTGATTTAGTTTCTCTTAAATCTATATTTTGTATACTGATTTTTATAAAAAAGAGTACTTCTAAGAAGTACTCTTTTACTCTATCCGAAAAATTAATTATATAAATTTATATGTATTAATAAAAAACATCTATAAAAATTTATAGATGTTTTTATTAAAATTACTTTTTAACATTATCATTTTTATTAATATTGTTATTGTTATTATTATTGTTGTTATTATTATTATTGTTATTATTAGTATTGTTATATTTACTAGTATCTATTCCTAATGATCTATTCATATCTTCTAATAATTTTTCAAATTGGTTTTTTTCACCTTTATCTGTTTTTGTTGCTTCATCTACAACTCTCATAAAGTCTTCTTTTGACTTACTTAAATCTTCTTTTGATATTTTATCTAAATTTTTTAATTTTGTATCTATATTAGCTATAGTTTTTTCGCCTTCTCTTATAAGATCTTTATTCATTTTATCTAATTCTTTATCATCTGTTTTTACATCATTTTTTAAATTATTTACAAAAGCTTGAGTTTTATCTCTTGCATCTTTATATGCTTCTTTTACATTAGATAAATATTTTTCATTTCCTGGGTACTCATTTGTTTCATAGTACTTAGATACACTTTGTGGAGATAAGTAAACTTTATAATTATTTAAATCATTCATATAATCTCCATAAAATCTTGAGTACTGAGTTACATAATCATTATCTCTTACAGAAGTATTATCTCCTGTTGGAGTCTCTACTTTTGTACCTTTTGTATTTTCGTTTGCATTTTTTCCATTGTTATTACATGCTACTACTCCAAGTGATAACATTAATGAAAGTCCTATTGTCATAAGTTTTTTTAGTTTCATATTTTACCTCCAATTTTTCTTTATGTAATTATTTACTCTACTATTATTTACTAAATCTTAAATATTATTATAAAAAATTTAACATTTTAAACTTCTTATTTTACCATAGTTGCCATAAAAATTAATCTATATTTCTGTATTATTTTTATAATTTTTGAACAAACTTTTAGTAAGAATATTGTAATAAAATTTGCATTTAATTTAAGTTATATAACGATAATAAAATGTTTATACCTAATACTAAACGTGATATTTTCAATACTAAAAATTATTAATTAATAAAATTTATCATTGAAATTGATTATCATTTATTCTATAATATAATTAATTGATAATAATTTTCATTAGGAGTTGATAGTTTTGAACTGTTATTCATGTAAAACTAATATAAATTCATCATATATAAAATGGTTATTAGAAATACTAGGTCCTGTACTTATGGGTTCTAAGCCTTGTGAAATACTTAGTATACCTAGTTTTGATAAAAATAAAGATAATAAAATAAACGATATAAAAAATCACTTTAAATTATGTAAAAAAATTAATTATATAATAATAGATAAAAAAGAAAAGGGACTTAAACTATTATTTATAAATAAAGACTCCTTATCTACTCAATTAAATAATAAAAAAATCCATAACTTTTTAAAATATTTAGGTTATCCATCTAATTTAGATACAGATTTATACCTTAATCACTTGATAAACAAATTAGAGGGAGATGATTTCCCAGATGAAATAGGTATATTTTTAGGATATCCACTTAAAGATGTAGTAGGATTTATGGGTTATGGTAGTTATAAGTTTCATAACACTAAATATTGGAGAGTATATGGTGATCCTAAACCTTCAGAAGACTTGTACTCTAAATTTCTAAGCCATAGAGAAAAGTTAAGAGATATGTTAAAGTCTCAAAGTGTAAAATATATACTTTCATCTCTTTAAAATAGTTAACCAGAAATACATAAATATACAACAAAAAAAGAGCTATCTTTATATAAAGATAGCTCTTTTTTTATATTTCATCTGCTATATCCCAACATTTGCCCACGCATAAACCCATCTACTATTTCTTTAATAAATTTTAACATGGAATCTCCCCCTATATCTCCTCGTTATTTATTTTATAATTATATATATTTGCTAAAATTTCTTTTTATTAGTTACACTTACTATACCCACATTGCAAACATACCCCGCATCCACCTGATGGTATTATAGATTCACTTTTACACTCTGGACATATAAATTTTTCATTTTCTATTGTATCTGCATATAAATTTTCTTTTTTATCATCTTTTGGCTTTTCATTAACCAATATCCCACTTCTCTTACAACCATCTCTGTATATAGTTATCCCTTTTAAATTATTTTTCCAAGCACTCATATAAATATTGTACACATCATCTACAGTAGCTTCATGAAATAGATTTATTGTAGATGATATAGATGCATCTATATGTTTTTGCCATGCGTTTTGCATTTTTATTCTATCCTCTGGATTTAACTTCATAGCGGTTACAAATATGTTTGGTAAATCTTTTTCATTTACTATATTATATTCATCCATATACTCTTTTACTATAGGAGTATATACCTTGTAATATACATCCTCATCATGCAAGCTTTCTGTTTTTCTTATGTATGATAAGTTAAATATTGGCTCTATACCACCACTTATACCAAGCATAGTTGATATAGAGCCTGTAGGTGGTATTGTCAATAATTGAGAGTTTCTAAGCCCATATTTCCTAATTAAATTCTTAACATCATCATCAACATTTTCTTTGAAGAAATTAGAACTAAAAACTGCTTCTTCATCATATTTTTCATAACTTCCATAATCCCTTGAAAGAATTGCTGATTGCTTTAAGGCCTCATTTAACATAATCTTTGATAACCTTTCACATAAGTTTATAGAATTTTCACTTCCATATACTAAATTTAACTTTATAAGCATATCCGCTATTCCCATAACACCTAAACCTATTTGTCTATAATTTTTTACACTCTCTTTTTGTATATCTAGAGGATGAAGATTAAGACCTTCTTCTAACACTTCATTTAATCCTACAACACAATCACGTACAGTTGACTTAAATTTATTAAAATCAAAAACTGCTTTTTTTGTAAATGGCTCAACTACAAACTCAGCTAAATTTATAGAACCTAGTAAACAGCTTCCTCCAGCTGGTAATGGCTCTTCTGCACAGGGATTTACACCTTCATATCTAAAATTTTTATCTTCACTTAGTAAGTGATTTTTATTAATATTATCCCAAAATAAGATACCTGGCTCTGCATAATCCCAATTATTTTGTATGAGTTTCATAAATAAACTATATGCATCTACTTCTTTATTTATAACTTCATCAGTTTCCTTTACTAAAAATTTACAAATAAACTTTTCTTTATTTTCTACAGCTCTCATAAACTCATCATTTATTCTAACCGATATATTTGCTTTAGTAATTTTTTCTAAATTTGTTTTTATATCTATAAACTCTTCTATATCAGGATGATTAACATCCATTGATATCATAAGTGCTCCTCTTCTTCCCCTTTGGCCTATAAGACCTGTTGTCATAGAGTAAAGATCCATAAATGATACAGCCCCTGTAGTAGTCTTTGCTGCATTATATACCCTTGATCCTCTTGGTCTTAAATTTGATATATCAATTCCTACGCCTCCTCCATAACTAAATGTTCTAGCTAAATATTTTGCAGTATCGAATATAGACTCTATATTGTCTTTTGGTCTAGATAGTACATAGCAATTAGAGTAGGTTACTTTTATACCATGCTTATTAAGACCTCTATTTGCAAGTATTCTTCCTGCAAATAAAAACTTCTTTTCTCTTATAAGCTTTTCTATTTTTTTATTTCCTCCAGATACTCTTACTAGCCACTCATCAAAGCTTTCATTATTATATTGATATTTGTTTGACCATATAGACTTTTGAAGCTCTTCCATTTTCCACTTAGAATATCTTATATTTGCTCTTTTTTCTCTATATAATATGTACTTTTTAGCTACATCTTTTCTATTTGATTCCATAAGATATAACTCTACCATATCTTGTATTTCTTCTACGTTTATAGGTTTATTTGTATTAATTAAACTTTTTTCTATCTTGTTAGCTATATCTATAGCTAACTCTTTATCTTCATCAAACTTGCTATTTATAGTTGATTTATAAATAGCATTATATATCTTACTTTTATCAAAGCTCTCTTTTGTTCCATCTCTTTTTATTATATTTATCATTAGCTAATCCCTCATATTAATATTTTATATTTTGATTATTAATATCTTTCCTTAATCTAGTTTAAATTATTAATATAAAAAACTAATTAATTTTATATATACTTTTAGTTTAAGTAATAATTTAGTATATTCTTAACCTTAGGTACTACATATTCACTAGTAGATTTATTTATATTCTCTACTATCATAGATATAGCTATTTTGGGGTCATCTTCATTTACTGCAACAAACCATCCATTATTAATACCGCTATTATCATCTTTACTATTTTTAATTTCAGCAGTTCCAGTTTTCCCCATTATATTTTTACCTTCTATTTTAGCAAGATATCCAGTTGAATCTTCATCGTTTATAGCACCTTTAAAGCATTTTTTTAATTCTTCTATATATTTCTTATCTATAGCATTTTTATATACTTTACTTTCTTTGTTTTCACTTATAACAAGTCTTGGTATCATTATATTTCCATCATTAACTAAAGCACTATAAGAAAGTACAACATCTAGTGGTGTCATTAAAATTTCCCCTTGACCATATCCTGTATCTCCTAAAAGAATTTCATTGTCTAATTTCCCATTATTAGATATTTGAGAGTTTTGCATAGGATATTCAAAAGTAATTTTTTCTCCTATTCCAAATTTTTTAAGACCTTTTATATAATCTTCTTCTCCTAATTTTATAGCCTTATCTGCAAAGTATATATTATCAGAATATTTTACTGCATCGTATAGATTAACAGGTCTTTTTGTATCTTTTACTCTTGTTACGCTATAATTCCCCCAACTACTATCCTTTTGCCAACTCTCCCCCTTTATATCCATGTATTCGTTAGGATTTATAACTCCACTTTCTAATCCAATACTAGATGTAATTAGTTTTATAGTTGACCCTGGAGAGTATGAATCATTAGCTCGATTTTCAAACTGTATATTATTTTGAGTTTCCCACTTATTAGCTATTTCTTTAGTCTTGTATGTAACCAGTGTATTAGAATTATAAGATGGAGAACTTACCATAGCTAATACTTCTCCATTTAGAGGATTAATTGCTATAGAAGCTCCTTTATCTCCTTTTAATTCATTGTATATACTATCTTGAAGTTTAGAGTCTATAGATAACTTTATATCTTCTCCATTTCTTTGATTTACTTTGCCTATTTCTATTTTCTCATTTCCTCTTTTTAGATAAGCCTCTACTCCATCAATTGCTCTTAGTCTATCTTCATATATTTGTTCTAATCCTGCTTTTCCAATCTTACTAGTCTGTGAATATCCTTTACTTTTTTCTAATTCTTCTTTTGTTATATTTCCTATATATCCAATTAAATTTCCCAAAGCTTCACTATTTTTATATACTCTAGACACTTCTTCTTTTATACTAATGCCTTCTATTAATTTCAAATTATTTATTCTATCATTTTCGTACGGTGATACATTTAATAAATGTACTAACTGGCTACTTGGCTTATCTTTTATTGTATCTTCTATATATTCTTTGCTTATATCTAGTATTGTTGCTACCTTGTCTATATTTTCTATTTTGTTTTTATTAAATACTTCTGGATGTATATAAACTGAATTTACATTAGAGTCAATTGCTAGTTCTTCGTCGTTTCTATCTAATATTTTTCCCCTAGTGGCCTTTTTGGTTTCTACTCTTACTAAATCTCCTTTTTTCATATTAGGTAGTATTAAACTTTCATCCCATAGTATTTTATATCTATCATCTTCCTTAACTAAATTTATATTTAAATTATCATAATCTAATTTGCCTACGATAGTGTTTATACTCATAGATGCTAATATTTTTAAATCTTTATCAATCTCTTTTATTTTTATATTTATATCTCTTGCGTTTATTGAGCCATAAATTTTTTCATATCTATTTGTAAATTCTTCATAGGATATCTCCTTCTTGGATTTAATAGATATATTTTCATATAATTTATCAAACTTTCTATCGTTTAAATCCTTAGTAAAACTATCTATAATTTGTTTTACTTCACTTTCATTACTACATCCTACAAACAATAATGTAATCATAATAATTACCCCTAATAATATAAGTATTTTTTTTAATCCCCCCATAAAAATCCCCCCTATTTAAAATATTTAGATTTTATTTTATTTACCTCATCATGCTTTATAGCTATTGCTTTTCCAACCTCTCCTCCTAGTATATTCCATACATAGTTATGAACTTCTACTGCATTATCAAAATCACCTTTTTTCCAATTTAATAATTGTCTATTTAGATATTCCTTAACACCATTATCTTTTATATATCCTAAAGAAGTTATGGCTATATCTACACTTTCAGGTGTTATCTCTACCATCCCATACTTTCTATCATCTATAGCTTTTATAATACTATTTGCCATTTCATGTATAAACTGTATGCTTTGATATTCACTATTTGGCATATATAAATTATTTACTTGTACGTTATCTTCCTCTTTTATATCTTCTTTTTTTTCTTTATCTGAAATTTTAAGTTCTTTATTTAAGTCTTCATCTGTTTTATTTACCTTGTACTCTGTAGTTTCTACTACTTCAAACTTTATACTACCATTTTCATCTAACTTAGCTTTTGGTATATATTTATCTACTCCTATAAAAGATGCTATTTCATCTACTTGTAAAGTGTCATTTATAGTTTGGAAGAAATTTTTAACTGGTGGTAACTTGTGTGCAAGCACAGGGTTATATATACCAACAGATAATATAATCCCTAGGCTTGCTGCTATATACATAAATTTCCTTTTGCTTTTTTCTATCTTAATATCTTTTTCTGCATTATTTATGGCATTTTTTATTAAAATATTTAAGTCACTTGGAACTTCAATTGACTCTATTTTTTCTTTATCTATGTAAAAATCATTAATTTCTTTATCTATGTCTTTTATATCTATATCTATATCAATTAAATTATCTTCAACTTTATTTTTTTTACTCATTCCCATAGCCCTCCTTTAATATACTTTTCATATCTTTTATTACTTTTCTTAGATGAGTTTTTATAGTATTAATAGGACGGTCTAGTATATTTGATATTTCTTCTACCTTTAAATCTTCTATATATCTAAGTATAATTGCATCTTTATATTTATCTTCTAATTCATCTATAGCATTGTATAAATCTATTTTTGTTTCAATCTTATCATCTATTAAAACTTCTTTTGTATATGAATTTTCATTATGTCCTAAATCTATCATCCCATTTTTTCTTAAATAATCATTTGTTGTGTTTATAAGTATTTTACTTATCCAAGTTTTAAAATACTTAGGCTCTTTTAATTTTTGTATATTCTTGTATGCTTTATATACTGTTTCTTGAAATATTTCCTTTGCATCTTCCTCATATTTACACCTTATATATATTTCCTTGTATAGTCTTTTTGAATATATATTTATCAATTTCTCAAAAGCTTCTTTATCACCTTTTATTGCCTTTTCGGCTAGTATTACTTCATCCACTTTTTTACTCCCTTCTTACTTTCATTTCTGATTACATTTATTAGACTCTGGGTTTTAGTAAAAAGTTTTAACTTTTTTATAAAAATATAAAAAATACTAGAAAATATTATTCTAGTATTTTCAGCAAATATTAATTTATAAATTTACCTTTTATATTTCTATACCATATACTATAGTTATAATTTATATATATATTTTTTTGAGTCAATAAATTTAAAAGATTATTAATACCTTTATTATATCAATATACTTATTTTTTTCAAAAAACGGTATTAATAAAGCATATATAATAATGTTACTAATCATTATATATATTCATTTTTTCTCCCCTTGCAAAGCCTATTACTTTAATACCTAATTCTTTTGATAATTTCATAGCCATATCAGTTATAGCTGATCTTGATACTATATATTTTAAATTTAAATTAAAGCATTTTAATATTATTTCAGATGTTATTCTTCCACTTGTAAGTATTAATTTATTATTTATATCTATATTATCTACTAAACACTTCCCTATTACCTTGTCTAATGCATTATGTCTTCCTATGTCTTCTTTAAAAAATAATATCTCTTTAAAATTACTAAGAGCTACACTATGTACCCCACCAGTATTTTTAAATACTTCTGATTTTTCATTAAATTTATTTATAAGCTTATTTATATTTTTATAATCTAACTTATCTATATTTAAAGTATCATCAAGTTTTATTTTTAACTTTTTTAAAGACTTATAATATATACTCCCTTTACCACAACCACTAGTTATAGCTCTTTTTTCATTTAACTTATTATTTATATTGTTTTTATTAACTATTTTTATATCTACATATCCTTCTTTTTCAAATACATTAATGCTATTAATATCATTATATGAAGTTATTATCTCATCTGAATACAAAAATCCTACTGCTAAATGTAGTAATGAACTTGGAGTACATATTAGTGTTATATATTCGTATTCGTTTATATATATAGTAAATAAATACTCTACCACTATATCATCATCAACTTCTATTAATTCCCCATTTATGTATCTTTTTATTTTATATTTTTTAACCACATCCATAGCTATATATTTCCTTTTTATAAGAATCTAGTTCTTCTCTTGTATTTAAGTTTATAAACATATTTTCATTAAATTTATTATTTTTAAATTCATCTTCTTTAACATAATACACATTTTTATTATTTCTTTCAAAAAAGCTTATTATAGATTTTCTATTTGAGTTTAATATATAATCTTTCATTTCATATCCTAATTTTTTTTTATAAGCACCATGAAAAAGCTGTATTTTATCATTTAATATAGATATATAAATATGAGATTCCTTTTTATCTTTTATGTCTTTATTGACCATTGCTTTAATGTATTTTATATAATTATCATCTAAAACAGGCATATCACAAGCTATTATGTAAGCATATAAACTACTGCTATTTTTAAGCCCTACACTTATTCCAGCCAATGGTCCCATACCCTTTATTTCATCCTCTACAACTTTGTACCCTAAATCTTTATAATACTCTTTTTTATTAGTCACTATTATTATTTCTTTAAAGTGTTTTTTAAGCTTTTTAGCAATATCTAATATTAATCTCTTTTCATTGATTACTAAAAATTGCTTATCAAACCCCATTCTACTACTTTTTCCGCCAGCTAGTATTATAGCTGTATTTAGATTATCCATATTAATCACCTTTATATTAAAGTAGTGTTTTAAAAATAAGGATATAAATTAATTTATATCCTTATTTACTATATTTTAAGCATGTGCTAATTCTTTATTTCTTATTTTTTCTACTTTTATAGCACATACCTTTAAATCTGGTACTTTACTCACCTTATCTAATGTAGTATTAGTAAGATAATTTGCAGCTCCATCAGCAAAGTGGAAAGGCATAAAAAATACATCTTCATCAACTATATCAGTTATTCTTACATAAGTTTCTATTTCTCCACGCTTTGAAGATACCTTTATTTTTTCATTTTCTTTAAATCCTAGCTTATTGGCTGTTATTGGATTTACTTCTATATATGAATGTGGTGCCTTTTCATTAAGACCCTCTACCTTACCTGTCATTGTTCTGGTATGATAATGATATAATATCCTTCCATTAACTAATGTATATGGATACTCTTCACTTAAACCTTCAAAACTTAATGTATAATCACAAGGAACAAATGTTGCTTTACCTTTTGCAAATTTATCTGTATGTAATATTTTAGTGCCCTCATGATTAATGTTGGTACATGGCCACTGTAATCCTTTCATTTCTATTCTTTCATAAGTTATTCCAGCGTATGATGGTGTTAATTCACTAATCTCTTTCATTATTTCTTTTGGAGATTCATAGGTTTTATCATATCCTAATTTATTCATGATCTCCATCAATATAACCCAATCAGGTTTTGAATTATATACAGGCTTTATAGCTTCCCTTATTCTTTGAACTCTTCTATCCGTATTTGTAAATGTTCCATCTTTCTCTGCAAAAGATGCAGCAGGTAAAACTACATCTGCAAGTTCTGCTGTTTCGGTTAAGAATATATCTTGTACAACCAAGAAATCTAGTTTTTCTAGAGCCTTTTTTATATGATTTGTATCTGGGTCTGATATCATAGGATTTTCACCCATTATATATAAAAACCTTATATCGCCATGTCCTATAGCATTAGTTATCTCTGGAACTGTTAAACCTACCTTATTAGGCAATTTTACTCCCCATGCATTTTCAAATTTTTTAACAATATCTTCATTTAATACACTTTGATATCCTGTAAATACATTCGGTAAAGCTCCCATATCACATGCACCTTGCACATTGTTTTGGCCTCTAAGTGGATTTACTCCAGTATATTCTTTTCCTAAATTACCGCATAAAAGTGCTAAATTTGATATACTCATTACATTTTGGGTTCCTGTTGAATGTTGAGTTATACCCATAGAGTAAAATGTTGCACTGTCATTAGTTGCATATATTCTAGCAGCTTTTATAATATCATCTTTATCTACTCCACATATTCTAGCACCTTCCTCAGGTGTATAATCTTTAACTAATTCTTTTAAAGCTTCATAGTTTTCAGTTCTTTCTTTTATATATTCATCATCTTGTAAATTTTCAGATATTATAACATTCATCATAGTGTTTAATAAGGCTACATTTGTTCCAGGATTTATCTGTAAAAATACATCAGCTCTTTTAGCTAGCTCTATTTTTCTTGGGTCTGCTACGATTAATTTCGCTCCTTTACTTACTGCTTGTTTTATTTTCGCTCCTATAACAGGATGATTTTCTGTTGTATTAGAGCCTATTACAAATATAGATTCTAAATTGCTTACCTCTTCAATGCTATTTGTCATAGCACCACTACCTAATGTAGTTGCAAGACCTGCAACTGTTGAGGAATGTCAGAGTCGAGCACAATGGTCTACATTATTAGTTCCCATTACTCCTCTTATCATTTTTTGGAATAAATAGTTTTCTTCATTACTACATCTTGCTGAAGATAGCCCTGCAAAAGCATCACTACCATAAACTTTCTTCGTTTTATTAAAATTTTCTAATATGTAGTCATATGCTTTCTCCCAAGTAACTTCTTCAAATTTTTCACCAACTTTTATTAGTGGATTTTTAAGTCTATCTTCATGGTTTATAAATTTATATCCAAATTTACCTTTAACACACAGTAGACCATCATTTACTTCACCAAATATTGGTTGAGATCCTACTACCTTATCACCTTTAACTTGTAACTCTAATTGACATCCTACTCCACAATAAGAACAAGTAGTCTTTACTTTTTTAGTGTTGTAAAAATCTGCATTTTTAGGAACTAGTGCTCCTACTGGACAAATTGATACACAATTACCACAAGATACACAACTTGATTCATTTAAATTTTCTCTAAAGAATGGAGTAATTTCAGTTTTATAACCTCTATCAACTGAACTTATAGCACTCACTTCTTGCAATTCTTCACATACTCTTACGCATTTTTTACAAAGAATACATTTATTTGGGTCATAATAAAAAAATGGATTACTGTCATCAATAGGCAATTTCTTAGGCTTGTTATCATATTTAGGTTTGAAATTATTTAGATATATACTTGAATAGTCTTGTAATTTACATGAACCTGATCTTGCACATGTTGTGCACTCTAATGGATGGTCTGATATCATAAGTTCTAATATTTCTTTTCTTGCGCTTTGTACTTTCTTGCTATTTGTTAATATTTCCATTCCTTCTTTTACTATTTTTCCACAAGCTACTTCTAAATTTTTGCTTCCTTTAATCTCTACTACACACATTCTACATAGTCCGCTTGGATTTAATCTTTCATCATTACAAAAGTTAGGCAATTCTATTCCTATACTTTTACAAGCATTAAAAATTGTGTTTCCTTTTTTAACACTAACTTTAGTATCATTTATAATTATATTTACCAAAGTATTACCCCCTATTAAAATTTAACTGTTTTAATATTTTCAACCATATATACTTCTATTCCTTCTATAATATGATATTTTATATTAACTTATGAAAAAAAAGCCTATGAAAATACATAGACTTTTTTATCTATTAGGTTTTTTATATACACTTTTATGAATGTACTCTGTATCTATTACATTTCCATTTGAATCTTTATATTTTCTATAAGTTTTTGATGCATCTAAACCATTTTGTTTAAATGCCTCTACATATATTTCTATATTTTTTTTATCACTATCATTTCCATATATCCTACAAGTTAAAGTACCATTTCCTACTACGGTTTTCACATATACAGGATGGTTATATTGATTTTTAAATCTAAAATCAGTTCCACCGTCATTTACCATAGCATCTCTACCTATTGGAACATAAGTTGATAATAAGGAATGATTAGTTATTGAAATTAGCTTAAGCCCAGATTCTAAAACTGCATTATATAAAGTAGTAGAAACTTGACATACGCCTCCACCTAATCCATCTTCTAGCTTTCCATTTATAATAACAGGTGCATCCTTATATCCATTAGCTTTATTTCTCACCCCTGTATATTCATTGTATGAATATTCTTCACCAGGCATTAAAAGTACATCACTACTTTTATTCCCTGCTACTCTTATATTGTGTGCTCTCCCAGTTAAAGATGTAGAAAACTTAGTTGTAAATTCTCCTAATAAAGTATTTACACTTTTCGCATCTTCAGTTTTAACATGAGGTTTTTTTATATTTACCTTTAAATTTATATCACTATAGTTTTTATTCTTTATATTATTTAATATTACATCTTTAGTGTTTGCTATGTCTAATTCTTTACCAATTGTTGATGGTGATGTACTAATTCCTCCATAATTTGATATATAAACTTTCGCATTAATCATATCAACATTTATATCTTTTGATATATTTTGTATTTTTTCACTAAGCTTAGCCTCATTGTAATTAGAATTTATATTGAACTCTTTTTTATCCTTTCTAAGTGATAAATATCGTTTTATGTTTTCTATGTAACTATCAGTTTTAGTATAGTTATAAGCTTTATCAATTACATTTTTTGTATCATAAGTTAGATCTATATCATTTGGAGATATCTTATATGATTTATCTTCATACAAAAGATTTATGTCACGTGGTGATATATTTTCATCTACAACTTTAATAGCTTCTTCTTTTGTCATATTAGATACATCTACATTTTCTATATATATGTTTTTTGCTATTTTATCATTATAAATACAATTTTTATTAAAATAATTAATCATAATTCCAAGTATAAATATTAACCCTATACTAGATATAATAGCTGTCTTTCTTTTATTCTCTTTAAGCCTATAAGACCTAGATGACTTTTTTTCTTTACTCATTACTCCACCTCATTTTAAATTGTAATTAAATTATATTTGATTAAATTTTTTCAAACAAGATTAGAATAAAATGTGTAACTTTATTGTTACATTTTATCTGAATTTACAGATTATTGGATAATGATCTGAATAGTCTATCTTATCTATATAATAATCATCTATAGTTATTAGTTTGTCTGAGAATATATAATCTATTCTAGCATCATTTTTTATAAATGTTCCTTTTTGGAAATTTCCTGTATAAATAGCTACATCATTATACTTATTTATACTTAAATTTTTCTCATTTAAATCTCCGCATATTATAATCTTATTCGGTAGTTTATTTGAGTAATTTAATATCTCATTTATCTGAATATACCTTTCGTTTTTATCTAATCCTAAGTGGGTATTTATAATATTAAACTTTCCATTTTTAGAAAATACGTTTGTATATAAAAATCCTCTTTGTTCTTTTTTACTAGTTAGCAACACGTGTTCGTGTACGTCTATTTCATATTTTGAAAAAGTGCATATACCATACATCATATTTTGATTTATAATATTTGCACAAAATACTCCATCCATATTTAAGTTTTGTTTTAACTTCGCAAACTGTGGATACAAAACTTCTTGTAGGCAAATAACATCAAATTCTTTGCTCTTTAAGTATTTAGTTATCTTATTTAAAGTGTTTTTATTATTTAAATCACTAGCCTTATGTATATTATATGTTACCATTTTCATACCAAAGCCTCCTTAATTACACTTATTTATAAAATATTAAAACCTAGCTTAGACATGTTATCAGCTAAGCTAGGTTATTTTTTAATGCTTAATTTCCTTTTGAATTTTTGTAAACCTTCCCTTACTACCTATAAATATAAATCCTGTTCTATTATACAATTCATTTAACTCACTTAAACTTACTTCCCCATTTTTTAAATTAGATAATGTTATCTCCTTTATATTTCTAGTAGTTATCATCCTTAGTAACACTCCTTTTTAAAATCTTTATATCTCATTATATTTTTAAACTTTTTTAAATATTACTATTTTTTAAATTATTTATATATTTTAATTTTAAAACAATCGTTCCTTTACTTTTCTTACATTTTAGATTATATACCAAACAACCGTTCTTAGCAATAGCAAATATACATTTTTTGATATTAATATTATTTTTTATTTTTCTATGTATATTTTGTTCTGTTTTTTATAATTTATTTAAATACTATATTTTGTCTAATCTTTATGTATTTTTTAAAAATATTTGAATTTTAAGGATTATCATTGTTGCAATTTGAGGAAAACTATTCATGTTTGTAATATTATCTTGCCTTTATTTTATTGTTTATTTCTTCTCCAAGTACTACTATTATATTGAGGGGATATAAAAAAAGGGGGATGAATGTGAAAACTACAGTTAATAAGACCATTCCATTTAAGCAAAGAGATAATGATAAAAACAATAATATAAAGCCTGATAATAAGTCTAATGTCTATGGTAAAGTCATTCCTTATCCTAGGTTTAAAAAGAAAAAAGAAAAAAGTGTTAATTTTATCAAGAATAATAAAATATTTTTCATTATACTTTCTATAGTATTATTCTTTAGTTTGATATTTTTTATAGATACAACTCTTTTAAAAGGTAAGATCGGTCCAACTGGAAGACCTTTATCAATTAATAAACAAACTAATATTGCTGTTTCTGATAAAGAATTCAAAACTTATTCTGAAATTCTAGAAAAAGATATAGTTAGTGTATTATCTATAAACAGCAAGTATAATATATCCCCTAATTCTATGCATAAAAATGGAGATAGAGTGTATGTTCAAGGTGATATACACATAAACGGCAAAAATATCCAACCTTTTGATGCAATACTCGATAATAGCAATACTAGCTCGATTGTTATAAATGGAGATGAATATGTAAAGTAAAATATAAATATATAATCTTTAAAGTAAAAAAATAGGTAAAAAGCAATTAATTGCTTTTTACCTATTTTTTATAAACTTATTATTTCACCTGTATTATTAGTATTATATCCGCCTAAACTTTTAACATTTTTTAAAAATTTATTGTCTTTTATTACTTCGAGTAGATTTTTTATAAACTCAAGTTCTAGGTATTCAGTTTTAATA
Source organism: Romboutsia sp. D33t1_170424_H2 (assembly GCF_015669105.1). Taxonomy (NCBI): domain Bacteria; kingdom Bacillati; phylum Bacillota; class Clostridia; order Peptostreptococcales; family Peptostreptococcaceae; genus Romboutsia; species Romboutsia sp. D33t1_170424_H2. Next base: position 187,995 of record NZ_JADOZQ010000004.1, read on the forward strand.
AGTAAATCATATTCTTCTTCACATATAGGTATAAAATCTAAATCAAATACTTTAGCTGCTGAATATACACCTAATCCACAATCACAATCATCATTTTGTATTGCTTTGGCTAGTGACATATGAGTTAATTCTTCCCTTTCATATCCTTTTATATCACTCTTTTTTATGTTTTCTTTTTTTAGTAAATAATCAAATAACACTCTAGTTCCAGAACCTTTTTGTCTATTTATATATCGTATATTAACCAAATCTTTAATTCCTTTTATATTAAGTGGATTCCCTTTCTTAACTATTAAACCTTGTGTTCTATTTACAAGTTTTATTATAGATACATCTTCATCTATATATTTCTTTACATGAGATTTATTATAAGTTTCACTGTCTACATCAAATAAATGTATTGGAGCTATATGGCACTCATCCTTTTTTATAGACAATATTCCTTGAAAACTACCAACATGAGTTGAACTAAGCTTAAATTTTCCTTCAGTTTTTTTAGTCAACTCATTATTTATTAGATCCATAACTATATCATGACTTCCTATAGATACTATTGTTTTTTCTATTTTGCTTATATCATTTAATAGTTGTACATCTACATAGCTACCTTCTTCTATTCCTTCTATATTTTGAGGTATTGTTATAACTCCATCAGCATGTACTAAGCTAGTTACAGTTCCCGCTCCTCTTTTTATAGGCGTAGCGACATATTCATTATTTATATTTCCTACTTTAACTCTTACAAATTCTTTATACTTTAATGAACTCATTATTCTCTTTGTAAGTCTTGCCCTTATAACATTCCTTTTTTCTATCTCTTTATGTGTAAGTTTTGATATTACTTCTTTTACTATGTTTTCCATTACAACCCATCCAGATACAGGATATCCCGGTATTCCTATTATAGGTTTATTTTGACCATATCCAAGTATTGCAGGTTTTCCAGGTTTTATAGCTATTCCATGTATCACTACTTTTCCTAATTCTTCTATTATGTCATATGTATAGTCTTCTCTACCTTGTGATGAGCCTGCGTTTATAAGTACCATATCGCACTCACTTAGTGCTAATAGCGCACTTTGCTTTATTTTATAATAATTATCTTCTACTATTGGATAAACAACAGGTGTTGCTCCATACTCTAGTATAAGCCCTTCAAATAATTTAGAGTTAAATTCTATAATATCTCCGATTTCAGGTGTTTTATATCTATCTATTAATTCTGTTCCTGTTGGTATAATTCCTACCTTAAAATCTTTAAATACTTTTACTTTATCTACCTTTGCACTTATCATAGATGCTATATCTTGGGGTCTTATTTTATGAAAACTTGGAACTATCATCTCTGTTTCAACTATATCTTCCCCTAAGCATCTTATATGCTGCCAAGGAGTTGCAGGTTTATAAATTTTTATTTGTCCATCCTTTTTTTCTAATAAATCCTCTACCATTATAACTGCATCAAATTCCTTAGGTATAGGATCTCCTGTATCTACTTCTATATAGTCTTTATCCTCTTTTAGAGTTATTATATTTTGTTCATTAGCCATAAATGTAAGTTTTGATTTTACTGCTACTCCATCCATTGCAGAACAGTTATAAAATGGAGATGATAACTTTGCAAAAACAGCATCACTTGTAACTTTGTTTAAACATTTATCTACATCTATAAATTTAGTATCTATTTTTTTTAGACTTAATATTTCATTAATATATTTTTTTAATCCTTCTTCTAATGAAATATTAGATAGATATCCCTTCATATCCTTCCCCCTATATTTACTATGATTAAATCTTTAAAAAGTATATACTTTAACTATATCTCCATTTTTTATACCTTCTAATTCTCTATCGATTTTTACATATCCATCACACTTTGCAAACTGCTTTATAGTACTTGATTTTGAAAATATAGGTACACATACTAGCCTATTGTCTTTTTTCTCTATATTTACACCTAAATATTCTTCTCGTCCTTTAGCCTTATGATAGTTGTATGTAAATTCACAAAGTGTATATTCTTCCTTATCTATATTATATAAACTTTTTATATATTTCTTAAATATTGCCTCTATTACAAAGGCACAAGATAAAGGATGACCTGGAAGTCCCATTACCAATTTATTACATATACTTGCTATTATAGTTGGCTTTCCTGGTTTTATAGCTATACCTTCTACTAAGACTTCACTATTTTCAAAGCTTTCTATTGCTTTTAATGTTTCGTCTTTTTTACCTACAGAGCTTCCTCCCGATATTAAAATTATGTCACATTCATTGAGAGCTTTTTGGATTAAATTTATTATGTCATTAAGATTATCTTTTGCTGATGGGTATATGATAGGATTTAAATTTATGTTTTTTAATTGACCATATAGTATGTATGCATTTATATCTTTTATCTTAGCTTCTTTTATATCTTCACTTATATCTAATATTTCATCTCCCGTTGATATTATACCAACAGTAAGTTTTTCATAAACATCTACTTCTTTTATATTAGCTCCTGCTAATACTCCAATATCTCTTTCATTTATAAGATGTCCTTTTTCATATAATACTTCATTTTCTTTTATGTCTTCTCCGACCTCTACTATATTTTCATTAAATGATATAGAATTTTGTATGAGTATATCTTTTTCATTTAACACTTCACAATATTCTATCATTACAACTCCCTGTGAATTTTTTGGTACCATAGCACCTGTTGGAGTATACACACAAGTTTCTTCTTCTAATAAAGTATTACAAATTTTTCCCATATAACTTTCGTCTATTTTTTTTAAGCATACAGGATTTGATTCACTAGCTAAAAATACATCATTAAATAATACTGAATATCCATCTACTAATGATTTTCTAAAGTGAGGTACATTTATATTTGATTTAATATCATCTGATATATATCTATTTAAGCCATCTATTAAACTTACTTTCTCAGAAATTATATCTTTTTTAAATTTATTTTTCATTATTTCTAATACTTTATCTACTGTTGTTACATCAAATAATTTCATAACTATCCCCTTTTAATAACATTAAATAGCAATACTAACTCCAAGTATTGATTTTGCTAGTATTTTTTTATCTTTATCATTTAAAATATCTTTTTCCATTAAAAGTTTGCAAAAACCTAGCTTTTCACAGTCTTGTAATGTTTTATTTTTCTTAATAAATTTACCTTCATTTATAAATAATGGCTTATAATATGAATAGTTATTTATAATATCCTCAATAAAATTTTCTAAATCTACTATCTCTGTATCAAAAGTCTTTTTATATGTGTCTATTCCTCTAGCTAATGTTACACTGTCTAATCCATAAAAGTTTGATATTTTATTTATATCACTTGCTTCTTTTTCACTAAATCCGTACCTTTTTATTTTACTCAAAGATGTATTTTTACAATTTAGGCAACATCCGTAGCAAGTATTGTTCTCATCATACCAATTAGCATTTGACTTATTAGTTATTTTTTTAGCTATAGAATCATTATATTTTTTTAAGGTTGATATATCATATGGTATTAAATTTTCTTGTTTCTTTAGCACTATAGCTTTTATATTTTTATCTGCCATTAATTTTCCTAATCCCTTTTTTCCGCAGGATTTATCATTTCTAAATATTATTTTAGAGAAATCTATTTTTTTAACTGATGCCAATCCTATTGATGCTATTTCTAATTCATTAGTATTTAATTCTTCTTTTATAGACTCAACAACTTTATCATAATCTTTATCTAATAAATGACTTGCTTCTTTTATTTTTACACTTTCCTTATCTATATATAAATATATAGGTGTATCACTTTCTCCTTCAAACACTAAAAAATCATACCCATTACACTTCATAAAATGTGCAAAATGACCTCCTGTTTGAGATAAAGAATTTTTATTATATACCTTGAGTTTGTTAAGTCCAACTACACCATAACCTGCTAAAGATGGAGCTTCAAATACTAAATTATTATTATTTAAATTTATTTTGTGTTCGTCATACTGATGCACTGACTTCACCTTTTTGTTTTTTAAATTTATGTATAGAATTTTTCTCATCAGTTACCCCCTCCCCCTAATGTTAATTATATCACTCTAAAATTAAATATTCTGTCATTTTTTAGACCATTTATTGTTAAATTCTATGTTTTATAAAAAAATTTGGGTAAATATGATATTATATATAAATAAAGATTAGTATAATTTCCTCTAGATTGGAGAATTAAAATGAAAGATAAATACATCATTTATTTTATTAGTAGAACAAAAGCTAATATGATAAAATTCATAGAAAATAAATTAAAAGAAAATGACTTAACTGACTTAATACCAACTCATGGCAATATACTAACTGCGCTTTATGAAAGTGATAAAAAGCTCACTATGAAAGAAATTTCAAAAAAAATTGGTAAAGATAAGTCAACAGTTACTTCTTTAGTAAATAAACTTATAGATTTAGGATATGTAAAAAAAGAAAAATGTACTAAGGATAAGCGCGTTACTTATATAAGTTTGACTCAAAAAGCAAAAAATATTGAAGATAAATTTAACTTTATATCATCTCAAGTTAAAGAAACTGCTTATAAAGACTTTACAAAAGAAGAAAAAGAAGAATTTCTTAGATTACTTAGAAAACTTAGTTCTAATTTTAAAATTGAAAATGATAAGTATATATAAAAAGTGCCTCTATAAGAGACACTTTTTTAATTAGTCTATAAATGTAACTACTTCTTCAAGTGGTTTACGAGGTGGCTTAGGAGGTGTATTTTCTTCAGCTACACCTAAAGATATCATAGACATTAATTCAAATCCTGGTTTATCAAATCCTATTAACTTTTCTATTTCAGTTTTTGCATGAGTAGGTCCTGTCATATAGCAAGTTCCATATCCCATTTCTGTTGCTGCTAATAGGAAGTTTTCAACTGCTGCACCTATTCCTTGAGCTGCTGATTGAGGAGATACTAAAACATCTAACACTTCTTGAGGTGCGTTATTTTCTTTTAATATTTTATATTCTATCATTTTATATTCTGATCCATATACCATTATTACTACTGGAGCATTTTTAAAGCATGTATAATATTTAATTACACTCATATGTATTTTTCTATCTTTTTCAGTTTTTGCTAATTCACCTATTTTTTCATGGCTTTTAGTTACTATATCAGCCATTTCATTTATTACTTCACGGTTAGTAAGTACTACAAAGTGCCAGTTTTGTTGATGCTTTGGAGATGGGGCTTCTGTTGCTGCTTCTAGCATTTTTAATATGTCTTCTTTTGGTACTTCTTCATCTTTAAATTTTCTTACACTCTTACGATTGTATATAAGGTCTAAATTTGCCATTTTACTTCTCCTTTTGATGTTTTATATAATTATACTATATACATATGTTATAGTATTATCACTAATTTAAATATAATTGCTTATTATTTATAAATAGTTTGTCATCAAACTAATTGTATACTAAAAAATAGTTTTATGTCAAACTTTTTTATATTTTATATAAAAATATCCTATAAAATGAAATTTTTTAATTCAATTTACAGGATATTTTCTTTTTCATTATTTAATTTTAATATTTATATTTACAAATATTTAATCTAATATGTTTTATCTATCTCTATAATATTATATTCTCCATATAATAAGTCTATAAAAAGTACTTTGTTTCTTAATATTTCACCTTTATTAAGTAACACCTTTATAGCTTCACTAACTTGTATAGATGCCACTAGACCTGGGGTAAAAGAAGGATTGCTTAATTTATTATCTGTTTCTTTTTTATATTTATATATATAATCTAGATTATTATCTCCTGGATATATAGTACTAACTTGACCATACCACCCACTTATAGCACCATGAATTAGTGGTATATTTAAGGCTTCACAATATCTTTGAAGTATAAATCTAGTGCTTATATTATCTAATGCATCTATAACTACATGACAATTATTTATAATCTTTTCACAGTTATTACTATCTAAATGCTCACTAACTATATCTATGTTTACATTATTATTAATTAATTTTATTCTTTCTTTAGCCTCTATAGCCTTATTTTTCCCAATATTATTTTCATTACACAAGATTTGCCTATTTAAATTGCTTATATCAAATGAATCTTCATCTACTAATTTTAAATAACCTATACCTATCCTTGATAGCATTTCTATTACATATCCACCTAAGCCACCGCATCCTACTATACAAATTTTAAAATTTTTTAATTTATCATTTTCAACCTTAGTTAAAGTTCCTATATTTCTTTCATATCTTTTATTCATCAACCACCACCAACTGGCGGGAATATAGATAAAATATCCCCGTCCTTAAGTTTTCTATCAAATCCTCCATCCATACCATTTAGTAAAAGTGTGGATACTTCTTCTTTGTCTATATTTAAAATTTTTAGTATATCAATTATATTCATATCCTCTGCAATTTCTAATACTTGTTTTTTCTCTCTTCCTTCTCTAAATGTTGCAAATAACCTTATCTCTATTTTCATGCTATCCCCTTAATAAATTTATATATTAATTTTTTGCAAATATATTTCCTATATACTCTTCAAGACCTAGTGCTTTTAATGTTTCATCTAATGGTATCCCATTTTCATCCCAACCCCTAACTTCATAATATTCAGGAAGTAGTTCATCTAACCTATGAACATGACCTTTAGTTGGTCCATTTGGAATTTGATCATATATTAGCCTATCTGGTAAAGTATCTTGACTACTATCTATTCCTGCTTTTAAATTAAATATTTTTTCTAAAGTCCATATTCTATCGCCTGCTTGAAGTAATGTTTCAGGTGTATATATTTCTCCACATACTGCATTATACATATCTACATAATCATTAAGTCCTAATCCAAAGGTAGTAAATACACAAAGTCCTAGCGAGTCTATAACAGCAGTCAAATCATGAAATACCTTTGCATAAGCTGGTTTACCTTCTACTTCTAGTTTATCTAATTTTTCAGGTACTCCTAGTATCTCTGGATTTATCATATACCCTTTTATATGACATCCCCCTCTATTATTAACTGCATAAGTTATACCATGACCTTGTATTCCTCTTGGGTCATACGCTGGTAATTCTTGTTTTTTAACAGTCATAGAATACTGAGTTGCATCATACTTTTCACACAATCTATATGCACCATCTGCTAATAAATCTCCAAATCCTTCTCTTTTAGCCATTTTTTCAGTCCACTTAACTACAGCTTCAACATCACCCCAGTTAAGGGATAGTTTGTCATCTTTGATTTCTTCGTCTTTTATATATCCTCTTTGATAAAGCTCCATAGCCGTTGCGATAGTTGCTCCTGCTGATATAGTATCTAATCCATATTCATTACAAAGCATATTTGCTTCATTTATAGCATGTAAATCATATACATCACAATCTGACCCATAAGACCAAAGTGTTTCATACTCTGGTCCTCCTACCTCTTTACCATTTTTAAGTTTAACTACTCTACCACAAGCTATAGGACATCTATAGCAAGCGTGTTTTTTAACTAATGTATTTTCAGTCATTGTCTCTCCACTAATTAAATCCGCCTTATCAGTGTATGATTCTTGAAAGTTTTTAACTGGATGAACTCCATTCTCATTTATTATATTAACTAAAATTGCAGTACCATAAGTTGGAAGCCCCCCTCCAGCAACCGGATCATTTCTAAGTATATTTACCTTTTCAGCATTTACCCTCTTAACTATTTCTTCATTAGCTACATTTACCTTTTTGCTGCCTTTTACAACAATAGCTTTTAAATTTTTAAAACCCATTACAGCTCCTACTCCACCTCTACCTGCAGCTCTATCTACATCATTCATAATTGCTGATATAAGAGATAAATTTTCTCCTGCTGGTCCTATGCAAAGTACATTAGCTTTATTATGCTTTTTAGATAATTTTTCAGTTATTTCACTAGATACCATTCCCCAATAATCACTAGCATCTTTTATCTCTACTTTATCATCTTCTATATATAAATATACTTTATCATCAGATTTACCTTCTATTATTAACATATCATACCCTGCATTTTTAAGCTTAGTTCCCCACTTTCCACCTGAGTTTGATATAGCTATTGTTCCTGTAAGTGGAGATTTTGTTACTACCATATATCTTCCACTTGTAGGCATAGGTGATGCTGTTAATGGGCCTGTAGCTATTATAAGCTTATTTTCAGAACTTAATGGTTCTACCATAGGATCTACTTCATCAATAAAAGTTTTTACACCAAGACCTCTAGCCCCTATATATTTTTTAGCTAATTTTAAATCTAAATTTTCTACCTCAATAGTCTTTTCACTTAAATTTACTCTTAATACTTTTCCATTATATCCATACATAAATTTCTCCTCCTATTTTTATTTATAGTAACCAAAAAAGCCTATCTAAAAGTAACCATACTTTTAGATAGGCTAAAAATCCGCATAAAAAGGAAAGGTTACTACACTTTTCTCCTTTCCAACAGGAGGCATAAACATTTCTATTTATACCCTACCGTTTTATTAACCATAGCATAGCCTTAGGTTAACAAAATCGGAGAATTTATATTTAATTAAATAGTAGTATTTAAATTGATAAATGTCAAATACAATCATATGCTAAACCATTTTTTTATTCCTTTTTTAACTGGCTTAAAATATTGTTTTATCCCCCCTTCTAATATCTTAGTGTCTATACCTAAACACCTTGAATAAAAAGCTACTATTGGACTTCTAAGTCTTCCCTGTGAACATCCTAAAACTATTGTTTTTTCTTTGTTATTAGATAACCTAAGTAAATCTCTTTTAATATTTTTTCTATTTTTTATAAGCCCTATTAGTATTATAGGAAAAGCTATCATAATATATTTTTTTAATAGTTTATGATCTTTTTCATCTATAACAGGCACATTATATTTAAACAATGGCATTTTTTCAAATTCTTCTTTTGATCGTACATCTATTGTTACTTCATCTTTTATATCTTCTAATTTAATATACATTCCACCTCAACCACTTTTTAACTTTTCTGTATTATACCACAATAATAGATTATTGTCCTTACTATATACTATTATCTAGTATAGACTATAGTGCTTCTTTTATTACGGCAAAAGGTCGTATAAAATACTTTATACGACCTTTATATTATCTATTTTTCATAAATCTATCTCTATTCCTATATTTTTAGCCATGTCAATCATGTTAACTATTAATATTATAGGCTTTTTATATTTCATAAGTTGAGTTGTTAAATAAAGATTTCTAGATAAATTTGATGCATGTACTATATTTACTATTACACCTGCATTATCATTTTCTAAGTATTCTTTTGAAATTTTCTCTTCATTAGAAAAAGTATCCATTGCATAAATTCCAGGCAAGTCAACAATTTTTATATTATCATTTATATTCCCCTATTTTTTTTCTATAGTTACACCTGGCCAGTTGCCTACACGTTGTTTAAGACCTGTTAATCCATTAAATAAAGTAGTCTTACCAACATTAGGATTTCCTAATAATGCCACACTAATCATAATTTTCCCCATTTTGTTGATTTTAATATTTATTATCATTTAATTAATATTATTCATTACTTAAAGTTATTAACTGATAATATATAATTAAAATTATCTAACTTTTATTTTGTTTTAGTAGCTTATTACACTTACATTCATTACAGTTTCCTAAACACTCATCCACCATCTCTAAACATTCTAAAAATGCACATTTGCTACTGTTTTTATGTCTAATTATCGGTATATTTTTCTTTTTTGCATGCTTTTGTACTACATCTATCATTTTATGAGATACTACTGATGTGAATATTACAAGAGCATCTGGACTTCCTATTGATTTATTTAACTTACTTGACATATTCAAGTAAACTTTAGTTTTATGACCTTTTTCTTTTGCTAAATTTATGTAATCTTTTTTTAACTTTTCATTACCTCCAACTATTACTAAGTTCACAATATTTCACCTCTCATACTTCTATACTTAAATAATAGTACTTTGGTTATTGATAGTCAATACTTATTGATATTTATTTTCATTTATCATTTGTATATTTATTTTTACATAAACTATATAATAACTATTTAATTAAATATAATAAGAAAAGCTATAAAATATATATTTAAGTCTATATTTTATAGCTTTTCTTATTCATACTTATTTTTAAAACTTTAATTTAGTAATTTATAAATTTTATTATTATAAAATACTACCTATTTTTTTATACTATCCTTTAATGCTTTACCTACATTCTTTCCAGTATTTAATGTTTCTTTTCCTACATTATATCCTGTTTTAATAGCTTCTTTTCCTACATTTAAAGTTCCGCCAACAGCTTCTTTAGCAACATTTCCTACGCCATTTATAACTTCTTTACCTATATCTCCAACTGGCTTTGTTACTTTCTTTACAGTCTTGTCTAATTTATTTGCCAATCTTCTCAACTCCATAAAATATATTAAGGGAATTCCCTTAATATATTTTATGACTTATATTGGCACATTGTTACAACCCTATATTATTCACTTCTTCTACTTTATATATTTAAATATTAAAAATTAGAATTTATCTTTTCTATTATTTGTTGTTTTGGCATAAAACCTACCATCTTATCAACTGGCTTTCCATCTTTAAATATCATAACTGTAGGTACAGTACTTACACCATATTTTCTAGCTAATTCTAAACATTGGTCTATATCTACTTTACTAAAGCTAGCTTTATTTCCTACATCCTTTGCAGCTTCCTCAAAAACTGGTGCCAACATCTTACATGGGCCACACCAAGTAGCAAAAAAATCTACTACAGCTATCCCTGATCCATTTTCTATTTTAGAGTTAAACTCTTCGTCATTTATTATTTTTACGAATTCTTCCATACTAATTTATACTTAACTTTATTAAGTATATCTCCTTTCTATTTTTATTTTAATTTTATTTATATTTTGTATTATATGGTTGCATTTCATCATATGTCAAAGCTTTAGGCTTTTGTTTATAATGTATTTTCTTACTAACTGATTCATTTTCATTTTCTATAGCATTTCTTATATCTGTATATGTTTGTGCATGATTAACTAAATCAGTTAACTGTGGATTTTCATCTAATATTCTTTTACTGTTATTTACTTTTCTCATATAAACATCCCTTTCTTTTCTTTTTATTAGATTTCCACCTATGTTTTTTTTAATGCATACTTTAAACCAATTGTGGCTTAGTAATAAATGTATTAAAAAACGCATAAATCCAAATTAATGGATTTATGCGTTTTAATTTCCAATAAAAATTTCATATATAATATCTAAAGTACATAGTCATTATTTTTAATTTAAGTATCTATCAGTAGATTTATAATTAATTTAAAATTTATAAAAAAAGCATCTATATTCTAGAGGCCTTACTGGTGCCCAGAGGCGGAATCGAACCACCGACACGGGGATTTTCAGTCCCCTGCTCTACCGACTGAGCTATCTGGGCATATGGCGGAGAGGGTGGGATTCGAACCCACGGTGCCGTTAAGCATCACTGGTTTTCAAGACCAGCTCCTTAAACCACTCGGACACCTCTCCAATGATTTTTATCTCTTATATTTATTAATATATCATAAATTTTTACATTTTTCAATAATTTTTATATTTTTTCCTTTTATTTCAAAAACTATATAAAATAGAAATGAGCATTTCAAATACTTATTTCTATTTTATATAGTATCTTTTAATCTCATTATATTATGCATAATATGGTATATTATAAACTAAGAATCTTTCATTAACATCTTTCTTATATAACTTTTCTAACTGTATTTCTTCTTTTAGCATAAATGGTGTCTCATTTTCTATATAATATATATAATCATCACTAGGATAATACAATATTAACTCAATATACCTTTCACTTTTATATACTGAATCTAATATATTTTCTACTATCTTCCTAAATATCTGTACTGAAAATGGATTAAAAAAATAAAATCTATTATCTTTACTTTTTATTTCATAATCTTGTGCATAGCAACATTTAAATTCTATTTTTTCTTTACCTTTCTTATGTTCACTTACATACGCTTCTTTATTTTTAATACATTCTTTATAATACTTTTCCTCCATTTCTATTCCAACTACATTAGAATTAAATCTATAATTTATATAAAAGTTTAGCCTACCTTTCCCACATCCAAAATCAACTATAAAATCATCTTCATTTAAGCTGTATATTTTAAATAATTCGTCTAAACATTCATATGATGTAGCTTGATATGGATGATAATGCCTTACTTTTTCACTCCATAATTCTTCTCCTAAAGTATCTATATTTAATAATTTTTCATATTCTTTTTCTGTCATTTATTTCATTTCCTATCTAAATATATTTTTTATTGAAACTCTATTCAGATTAGTAATACCATTTAGATATAATTTCTATACTTTCCTTTGATGGATAAAAATTTTTATCTTTTCCCTTTTTTCCTACTGCAAATATAGAAAATCCTTTTATGTAGTCTTTATCTTCAAATACAATTTTATAAGCGTTAAAACATCTAGCTTGTTCTTTTCCATTTTCTACATTGGACACTTCACTATTCCATGGATGTGTTGCTGCATTATCTTTTTTAGGAAATCCTAATTCAGCAAAGTAGATAGGCTTATTATATTTTTCATAGAATCTATATATTTCTTCGACCACATTTTGATTTCTATTATATATAGTAGTAGAGTTTAAAGCATTTACTAATTCTTTTACTGTATTTTCTTTTTTATCACTAAGTTCAAAATAAGCTGCTATAGATATAAAATCTACTTTAGAAAATATTTTATTATTTAATTTTTTGTAATAATCCTCATTACTCTTTCTATCCCAACTAGCTGTATACCACCATGTAGTCTTATATGTTACTTCTCCCTTAAATCGCCCTTTAACAAAATTAACTATATCACACCAGTTATCTTCATACATCTCTAACTTTGAGAAATTTGATGCTATAATCATTATATCTACATCGTACTTATTTGCTATATCCTTAATTAAAATATTTAATATATTTTTCCAATCTTCAAAGAATTTTTCCTTATTTACGGGGTTATAATCAGTTTCATATTTACTTCCATTAGCTATCCACGGATATGCTTCTAATATAATATTTATACCTTTTGATTTCAGTATTTTTATTAATCTTATGGCTTTTTCTTTACTATAAGAATTTATTTTCATATTATTTGAGTCTAAATCTGGTATTTCTATAACTATAGGTACATTAACAGTATTCACTTTCAAATCATCTATATCCTTTAAAGCTTGTTCTATTTCATAATCAGTTGATAAGTTAACAGATTTTATCTTTTCTGTTATAGTATTATTTTTGTTAGTACTTTTAATAGCAAAAATAACGCTTAGTATTACTAATGAAGTAATTATTATTAATATTTTTTTTCTCATAGCTCTCCTATCTTTTTTAAATATAAAATACTAAGCATTAGTTATAAAGCTTAGTATTTTATATTTATATATTATTTTTTATATTTTAAAGCTAATAAAACTGTTGCTGATATAACCATTAAAAGTAATACTGATGCAACTATTATAAACTGTTTACTTTTATTATCTAGTTTATTTACTTCTTTAGTCTCTTTATTTTCATCTACATCATCTAACTTATAATTTAAATCTTTTATATTTCCTTCTCTATCAATTACTATAGTATCGCCTTTTAATGACTTTGTGAGATCTAAATCATTTAAATATCTAGTACTTAATGCTAAATCCTTCATTTCTGTTGATGCAATAACCATCATACCCTTATCTTTATTATATGGCGATTTTGTAAGTTGTATAGATGATAGTTGTTTTGAATAATCTCCTATGAATTTTATCTTTTCGTTGCTTTCAAATCCTAAATAATCTTTATTAAATTTTAAATTTAGATATTTATTAACATCTTTTATAGTTAAATTATTAGTTGGAGTTCCTATTATTATTAAATTACTTTTTTTATCATCTGATTTTAAATCACTTGATTTTATAAATCTTATATCTCCATTGTTATATTTAATACTATGACCTATATAGGATATTATACTACCTATTTGCGTTAATGCTGTTGAGTCTAATTTATCGGGTACTACAACTACTGTATCATTAACTTTATCATCCTTAACAAATGGATACGGATAATTTTTCATAGTTAAATTATTGGTATCATTGTAATCAAATTCTATATATGATTCATTTGATATATATGCAAATGGGTTATCAGTATCTCTAGTTACACAAGCTAAATCTAATAGTTCTAAATTAAATACAATTTTGATTTGATAATAATTTTGATTTAAAGTTTCTTTTGGAAGGTTAAGCTCTACGGTATCATTATTGGCATTTTCCTTTGTTAGTTTCTTGCTTCCTATAGGTATATTATTTACATATATAGTTACTAAAGATCTTTCAAAATCTAAATTCTCACCATATCTAATATTTAAATTTATTTTACTACCTTCTTTAACTTCTTTACTTTTAGGTATACTTATATCTATTATTGATTCTTGTGTAAATGGTCCTTTCAATGTAATATTATCATAACCTAAATCTTTAAAATTCAATCTATTTTTATTTTTATAATTATATATGTCATCTACATCCGTACCTTCATTTATAATTATGCTATCTTTGTTTAATTCATTTATTAAATCTTTACTATTTATAAGTTTGCTAGCTTTTTTAAGTAGTTCTTCATTATTGGATATTATGATAAGCATTTTTTTATTTTTATCAAATATTGAATTTGTATTTTTTATAATACAATTTTTATCCAAATCTTCTTTTTCTTTTGCAGTTAATAAATTAAGTATTTCACTTGAAGTATTACTTTTATTGCCTATATATATAACATTTTTATCCTTGTTTTTAAATTGAGAGTATAGATTTATATCAAAATTAACATTATCATTTATTATTTTTTCTCCAAAACCACTACTAAGTATCATAGCCGAAGTTAATTCTTCACTTGAATAATTATCTGGTATTAATATACTAGTTTCTAATTCATTTCTTCCATTTTCATTTATATAAGTATCTTTGTACTCGCTTATCAAATTAGATGTTGGCTTATAATTATAGGATACACTTATATTTGATTCCTTATGTACTACTAACCAGTTAGCTGTATTTGAGTCATCTCTACAAACCTTATCAGAAATAGTTTTATAAGCTTTTATCTCTACTTTATTATAACCTGTCTTTATTAAATCTTTTGGTATATCTATATTTATTTCTTTTTTATATTCCTTATTTCCATCTAATCGTTCTGAATGGATTGGCACATCATTTACAATTATTGTTATTGTAGAATAATTCACATCTAATAGTTCACTTTTTGTAAATACTAAGTTAATCTTAGTTTTTTCAACTAAAGCATTTTTAGGAACTTCAAAATATTTATTAGTACTACTTATAACCCCATTCATAGTTATGTCATTTTTAAATTTGTAATTTTTTACATTTTGCTGTGCAAAAACTATATCACAGCTTGTAAAACTAATAATTAATGATATCATTATTGCTATTAATCTCATTTTATTTTCTCCTAAAATCGTTCGGTTTTATACCACTTAACTTCTCTTTTGTGTATAGCGTCAGAAAAATACCCAACCATTCCTTTTATAGCAACAAATAGCCACATTTGAGAATATGTAAAATACATAAGCCCAACTAAAAATATATTGCTTAAATTACTCTCTCCCTTTTCCATACTAAGTGTTATAGATACCTGTATTACAAATAGTATATATGATAGTATCCATATAGTAAAAAAATCAAATGGGATATTTATAGTTACTATTTTAAATATTCCTAAAATAAATATTATATCTGATAATACAACAGATGTTAAAAATAGAAAATATACTGAAAAGAAGTATAGTATATCAAACAGCACTCTATTTTGTTTGCCCTTAAATAAATTAGTAATATACTTAACTAATACATATATATTTCCCTTTACCCATCTTGTTCGTTGCTTTATCCATACATTTACAGTTTCTGGTTCTTGCTCCCAGGTTACTGATTGAGGGACATATGTTATTCTTTGTCCCATTTTATAAATCCTAAAACTTATTTCTGTATCCTCTGCTATTGCCTTTGTGTCCCATCCTCCTAATTTTTCTATAGTACTTCTTCTAAGTACAAAATTAGTGCCTGGTATAGTACAAAGACCTAATAATTGTTTTCTACCTGCTTGAGCTATCCATTGAAAACTTAGAGTTTCTATATTTATAAACTTAGTTAATATGTTTTTATGCTTGTTTCTAGTTCTAAATTTTCCTATAACAGCCCCTAGTTTTTCATCTTTAACGATGGTTTGTATCAAATATCTTAGTGCAGTTTTTTCTGGTGTATTGTCAGCATCATATATTGCAATATATTCTCCCTTAGATATTTGATATCCTATATTTAGTGCATTTGATTTTCCTTTACCACCTGTTATATTATCCGTATTTATGATGGTAAAATTATAATTTCTATATCTATTTTTTATATTTTCTAATATTTCCTTGGAATTATCACTAGAATTATCATTTATAACGATAAGTTCCATTTTATCTATAGGATAATCTAGTAGTAATAAAGATTCTACAGTTTTGCCAATTACCTTTCCTTCATTATGTGCTGGTACTAGTATTGATACAAAAGGGTACTCTTTTAATTTTTCATCTTTAAATTTAAGACTCTTTAAATAATATATATATCCACTTATAGCTAGTATTATATTTGTTAAGAGTATAGCCCATATAGATGATAAGGAAATTAAAAATATATAATCTACTAAACCTATCATAATTATCTCCTTGTAAACTTTCGTCTATTTATAATCTTAAATACTATAAAGATTAATATAAATATTAGCAATACTACAACAACAAACTTTACAACTATATCATTTAACTTATTTATAGACTTATTAAACACTAAATCATTGTGTTTTCTTATAGATTTAGACTTATCATAACTTGTTATTATATTCTTGTTATTTGATTCTATTTTTATATCATCTATATTTATATAGATGTTTTCTTTTTTTAAATCTAAAAAGCTTACATTTTTAGATTTAAGATATTCTATACACTCTTTTAAATAGTTTGTGTCTACATCTGTATGGAAGAAAAATCCTCCAGTATGACCTCTTACCATAGATAGTTTATAATAATTATATTTTATTTTATCTACCGCTAATTTGTCATCTTTAGCTATATATCCTAAATTTTCCGGTATTAGTGTATTAAAATTTTTACTATCTTTTATTATATATGGAAATGTACTCATATTAAAAATTTCACTATTATTTTGGTATCTCCCCATATATGTAGATATGTATTTTTTGATTTCTTTATACCCATCTTGAATCATAGCATATTTTTGTACTTCAAATCCCAATGGGTATATATCATTTTCTATACATAATCTTAGTCCACTTAATAACCTATTTTTAATATATATATTTATATCTTCACTTTTACTATTTAATATCTCTTTATTAAAAAATTCATACTCATCTTCATCTGATTTTTCTTTTCTATTATGATAGTATCCATTTAATATAACACTACCACCTTTATCTTGCATATATTTTATAGTATTTATAAAATTTTCATCTAGAGTGATTAATTCTTTAATACTCTTATCTCGATAAGTAGGTGTTAAAGATATTATGAATGGTATATTTTCTTCATATAAATAATTAGCTAAATCCTCTAATTTTTTTGTGTCACTAAGAGGATTTACATCTTCTATTTTTACAAATATTTTACTTTCTTCAAAAGAAGTTCGTTCAAAGAAATCATTTAACGTATCTTCAAATATATAAGATTCATACATGTTCCAATCAGATATATAATACAAATTTTTATCTTGCAATATATATGGGTATGTGTTATATCCATCACTCATAGTAGCAATAATATTACTTTTACTACTTGGTTGTATTATGTTGTAATCACTTTCATTTTCTAATACTATATCGTCTCCTTTATAGTTTAATCTTGTTATATTATTATTTTTATATATGTACTTTATTGAATATTTATTATTATACTCTAGTAAATTTGCAATTTTATCCCCTATCCAGTATATACGTTTATTGTAATTATTAATATCTTCTAAAAATATTTTATTCTCTATATTATTGTTTATATTTATAACAAAGACATAGTCATAATTATTTAAACATCCTTTTTTATAATCATTTATATTAATATTGTCCACTTTATTATTAAATACGTATAGTAGCTCATTAAGGTGATTTACTGTATTAACATTAGACTTAAATTTAGTTTTAGTTTCATAAACTATAAGAGATTTTTTATTGCTATTATTTTCACTATAAATTCCACTTGAACTTGCTAAAATTATACTAATTATAATAGTTATTTCTATTATAAATTTTTTTTTAAACATCATATTGTAATTCCTCTTGTACATATGTTTTATATTCAATAGGAGACTTTATATTTTTTTTATACTCTACTGCTGCTATTTTTGTGTCTATATTTATGTAATTTTTATTATTTTTCAAGCTTAGACTAAGTTCATCTATACCTGTTTTTATTCTTTCTTTTACTATATTAGCACCAAATTCATCTGTATTTGGCATTATTATAGCTATAGTATCATTTTCTATCGTGTATCTTTCATCTTCTATTCTTGTAGACTTTACAACTATATTGCTTATATCTTTCATTAGTTTGTTAGTTTTAACTTCCCCAAGTATGTTCTTTATTTCTTTATAGTATGGTAAGTTTATAAGCATTAAAGATAATTGAGTTTCATGCCTTTTAGCCTTACTCATCTCTCTTTCTAGATTCATATAAAATGCTTTTATATTAAATAATCCTGTATCCTCATGTATAGTAACCAAATTTTTATATTCATTTTCTAGCTTAAGATTTGATTGTTGAAGATTATTTATACTATTTGTAAACTTTCCTGTTGTATAAGATATTATTGGCATAAATATCATCCATATATAAGACATATATGTTATTTCTACATTTTTCGTTAGATTTATATAAAATATATATGCTGCATATATAAATATAGAAACTGATGTTGCTATAAGCCCTATAATTATTCCCCCTGTGTAAGTCATAATTATAGTAAAAAATGTTATACAAAACATTATAAAACTTAAATTTTGTGTTTGAAATTTAATATCAAATACAAATAACATGGTGATTATAAATAACTCTAATATTAGTCCTAAAAAATATCCATCTATCTTCTTGGAAATTCTATTCATATTTTCACTACTTTCTTTTATTCATTCTTCTGATTTAATTTAATTTTGATATATTTTTTCAATAATATCGACAATGTATTTGCTTGCAAGCCCATCTCCATAAGGATTTGAAGCCTCTGACATCTCATTATATAATTTTTTGTTAGTTAGTAATTCCTTTGTGTATTTATATATGTTCTCTTCATTTGTACCTACTAATTTTAAAGTTTTAGCCTTAATCCCTTCTGGTCTTTCGGTAGTTTCTCTCAATACAAGAACTGGCTTTCCAAGAAATGGAGCTTCTTCTTGTATGCCTCCACTATCTGTTAGTATTAGATATGACTTATTTAATAAATTATGAAATTCAACTACACTTAAAGGTTCTATTACATGTACCTTTTTATTACCTTTGAATTCTTCTTTAACTAAATCTCTTATTTGAGGATTAAAATGTATTGGATACACTATTTCTACATCATCAAATTCCATAGATATTTTATTTACTGCTTTAAATATATTCTTCATATTGCTACCTAGATTTTCTCTTCTGTGGCATGTTAAAAGTATCATTCTGTTTTTTCCTATTTTGTCAGTTATTTCACTTTTGTATTCCTTATCTATAGTGGTTTTTAATGCATCTATTGCAGTATTTCCAGTTATATATATTTTTTCAGGATTTTTTCCTTCTTTTATCAAATTATCCTTTGATTTTTCTGTTGGTGCAAAGTGTATATCAGCTATAACAGATGTTAACTGTCTATTTAACTCTTCTGGAAAAGGAGAATATTTATTATAGGTTCTTAAACCTGCCTCTACATGACCTACTTTAACTTGATTATAAAAAGCAACTAAGGATGATATAAACGTTGTAGTTGTATCTCCATGTACAAGTATTATATCTGGCTTTACTTCTTTTATAACTTTATCTAACCCATTCATTATATTCGTGCTTATTTGAGACAAAGATTGATTTGACTTCATAATATTTAAATCATAATTAACCTTTATGTTAAATACGTCTAGTACTTGATCTAACATTTCTCTATGTTGTGCTGTTACACAAACTATAGACTCTATATTATCTCTAGACTCCAACTCTTTAACTAAAGGTGCCATTTTTATGGCTTCAGGCCTAGTCCCAAATACTGTCATTATTTTCATTTACTTCACCCCTGTATATTATTCCATAATAATTTTTATCTATATTATTATCTCTCAATATATTACATTAACTACAATATGATGTCAAAATTTATTGTTATTTATTATTTTTTTGTAGATTATATTTTTATTTTGATATTATTTATTATATTTTTTATTACTAAATTTATTCTATCAATTATAAATTAAGCATACCATTAAATATAAGAAAAGCATACCATTAAACTGTTAATATGTTCAAAGGTATGCTTCTCTTATATTTTAGTATTTAATATAAATTAAGCTTCTTTACATAAATAAGTATTCCCATCAACTGATTGTATAACACCTAAACTACCTAATTGACCAATTGCATATATAGTATATATTCTATCTGGATTTAATTTAACCCTTAACGGAAAAACTACATCTTTACTTTCACTTACTACTAATTTTACATTATACGTTCCTGGGTTTACATCTACATAACTAGTTCCCTCTCTAAATCCGATATCTTCAAAGAATGTCTCTCCATTTACTAGTATATCTACTGCTGGTGCATTTGGTGAAAAATGTATAACTCTAAATGTAGAATATTCGCTTGATGGTTGTTTTTCTGAATAGTCTTTTATAACTAATAAAGATAAATCCCCTATATTCCCTGTCACTGCTACGGTATACATTTGCCCTTCATCTACTTCAAGCATTTGATTTATAACTGGATTTTCAGTAGTTCCAGATAAGTATATACCTACTGTATGTTCTCCTTCTTCTAACTCTACATACTCTGTAAATTCCATAAAATCTAATCCGCTAAATACAAGTGCCCCATCAATATAAATGTCTACTTTACCGATTTGTGGAGCGGCCTGAAATACTCTAACTAAAGATTTTCCTTCTTTTATTTGTAAACAATCCATTTTAAATCCCCCTTGATGACAATGTTCATTCTTTATATAATATGTGTCCATTATTTTATTTGTTACTTTATAAGTTGATTTCATATATTTTCATTTTTTTAATGCAATGTTTGTATAGATAAACTACTATTAAAATATAAATATCTTATACTAGATTTAATTAAATTGAGGTGATTTTTATAAAAACTTTAGTTATACAAATAGATGTTAATTCTAATAAATTAAAGAATATATCCACTATAGAGAGATATATAAATTTAGCCATTAATAAATCTAAAATAGATTTAGTTATACTTCCAGAAATGTTTTGCTGCCCTTATGATAATAAGAATTTTCCTGTTTATTGTGAGGTAGAAGGAGGAAATCTTTATAATATTTTATCTGATATAGCTAAAAAATATAATATATATTTGGTAGCTGGATCCATTCCTGAAAAAGATAATAGTAAAATATATAATACTTCTTATGTTTTTGATCGATGTGGAAATAAGATAGCAAAACATAGAAAAATACATCTATTTGATATTTCTATAGATGCTGGCCAAAAATTTTTAGAATCTGATACATTATCATCTGGAAATGATGTTACAGTATTTGATACTGAATTTGGAAAAATTGGTCTTTGTATTTGCTATGATTTTAGATTTTTTGAGATATGCAAAATAATGGTTGATAAAGGCGCTAAGGCTATAATAGTTCCTGCATCATTCAACATGACTACAGGACCTATTCATTGGGAGCTACTATTTAAATCTAGAGCTGTTGATAATCAAG
Organism: Romboutsia sp. D33t1_170424_H2; assembly: GCF_015669105.1. NCBI lineage: Bacteria > Bacillati > Bacillota > Clostridia > Peptostreptococcales > Peptostreptococcaceae > Romboutsia > Romboutsia sp. D33t1_170424_H2. Next base: position 210,109 of record NZ_JADOZQ010000004.1, read on the forward strand.
TTTATACAATAGGATGTTCTTCTTCCCGAAACAATAATTCTTCTTATATATCTTATGGAAACTCTATTTTAGTTTCTCCATTTGGGGAAGTATTAAATAGATTAGATGAAAAAGAGGGCTACTTTATAGCAGATATCGACTTTTCATATGTTGAAAAAATAAGAAATCAACTACCTTTATTAAAGCATCGTAGAAATGATTTGTATAATGTATCATATACAGATAATTCTAAAGTATAAATTTATTTTAATATATTATCTTAGTTTAATTTATTTGTAATTATTGAACTAAGTTTTTAGCTTTGTCAAAATCTAATACATAGTTAATAATAGATATCAACTTACTCCCTACTTCTATATCTTCATCACTTGCTAACCTTATATATATTCTTAACTCTTCCCAAAGCTTTTCTTTACCTAGATCTTCATTGCTTATATTATGAAGATCTCTTATTACTTCTATAATATTTATTTTTTTACTTTTATTTAGTGTATCATGATTTTTAATATAATCTATTGAAGAATCTACTAATTTAGTTAATTCCTTTTTATATTCTCTTATACTTAATTCTTTTTTGTATCCTACTAATTCTTTCATTAATTTTTCTAAATCAGATTTTGAGTAATTCCATACTCTACCATCATATTTTTTTATATTTTCTATACATGAATTATATTTATCTATTAGTTCTTCTAATCCTATAACTATTTCTAAATAGTTATTTTCTTCAATTAAGTTTTTACATCTATTTATATCCTTATCAATCTCTCTTATTGTTTTATTCACATTTAGTCCTCTTTTCTATTTTAATTATAATTTTTATTATTATATATAATATATCAATTTACTTAGTTAATAAACATATTTTATCTCACTATTGTTATTTGAAATATTATACCTTTTTAATATTTTAGTTTATCTAATCTATTAATATAGAAAATATTTACTTTTAACAAAAAATAGCATAGATAAAATATCTACGCTATTAAATAATATTTTGTAATTTAATTTTTTTCTTTATATTTATAAATATTATATAAATTATATATATTTATAATAATTATAAGCGCATTAGATATGGCAACAGGATATGCTTTTACATATAATCCGTAAACTACAAATAAAAAACATCCTATAGAATTTATAATTCTAAGCTTTACTATAGATGTCATCGTTAATGATATAACTATAAATAAGGATGCTGAATATCCAATCCATTCAATAGGGTCAAAGCTAATCATAAAATTATCTCCTTTTTATTTCTTATAACTATTATTTGATATTTATATTTTTATATAACTATTTTATTATTATAGTAGTATTAATAGGTATATTATCATACATCCATCTAGCATTTTCTGTAGCTAATCTTATACATCCCATACTTATAGCTACTCCAAGTCTATCATCTATTACATAAAGTCCCTTAGGATCATATAGTATTGAGTGGTAATAGTAATCATCTACTATATTCATTGCATATTTTGCTGAACTTTTTTCTCCCCCTATAGCAGGATACTTTATACCTGACTTAAATATACCCTTTATTGTAGGAGTTGAGCTTTTTCCTACAGTGCTACTCCAAACGTGCAGTACCTTAAATCTATAATCTACTTTTTTTAATATATAGGTAAGTTTATCTTTAGTAGATGTAATTATAATATAGCCTGTATCACTTTTTATATGATTCTCATTTACAAACTCTTCCATATTTTTATCAAATTTGCTGTAATCTATCTGTCTATAGTATCTATTCATAAATAATATTTCACCTTCTCATAATAATATTTATTATAATTATGCTAATTATAAACTTTATGTGATATTTCAGTTAATTTAACTATTATTGTACGAATGTAAAAATATTAAGTTTATTTTTTACACTCGCTAAACTGATTGGTATTACTTAACTGTAATAATTATCTACTAATTTTTGAAATATCATAATTTCCTTAAGCGTAAAAAAAGTGAAGTTTTAAAACTTCACTTTTTAAGTATTATTATGTTTCATATACTTATATGATTTAACTATACATCGAGCTTGATTTATAGTATATATTGATATTTCATAGGATGATGTTATTATAAAAGTCGATACTACTCCTACTAAGAAATCATAGTCACCTAATGCCATAATCTCCTCCAGTATTGCTTTTATTATATTATATGAAACTAAAATTTTATAGTTACATTAAGCTACTTCTTTTTTCCTTTTATTAACTTTATTTAAGTTTGGAATACCAAATGTTATAGCTATTATTCCACAAGCTAACATTAACCAAGGATAATGTAGATATTTAATTAATTCAACAGGAGATATTCCTACCATCCCTGCAGCTGTTAATACTTGTGCACCATATGGAACTATGCCTTGCCAACAAGATGAGAATATATCTAATATACTTGCAGTTTTTCTATTATCTATATCAAATTTTGTAGCTATATCTTTTGCAAGTGGCCCTGCTGTTACTATTGCTATAGTGTTGTTTGCTGTACATAAATCTACTATACTTACTAATGCTGCTATACCAAACTCTGCACCTTTTTTAGTTTTTATTTTACTACTTATAAAATTAAGTATAAAGTCTATTCCACCATTTAATTTTATAAGTTCTACAAGTCCTCCGATTATTATAACAAGTAGACATAATTCATACATTCCTGATATACCACCTGATATAGCTTCTATAAATCCAAATAACCCAAATGAATTTGTAAATAATCCTATTGCACCTGCAAATACTACTCCAAAACTAAGTAAAACAAATACATTTACTCCACATAAAGCTCCTAATAACACTCCTAAATATGGTAAAACTTTTATAAAATCATATCTATAGCTTGTGCTACCACCTAAACTATACCCTGATGTTATAGTAGCTAATAATATAGCAGTTATAATAGCTGCTGGTAAAACTATTAAGAAATTTACTCTAAATTTATCTTTTAATTCACATCCTTGAGTTTTGGTTGCTGCTATTGTAGTGTCTGATATCATAGATAAATTATCTCCAAACATAGCTCCACCTACAACAGCTCCTATTACTAATGGTGCTGGTATTCCTGTTTTAGCTGCAATTCCTATGCCTATTGGCCCAAGTGCTGCTATTGTTCCCATTGATGTTCCCATAGATATAGATATAAAACATCCTATTACAAATAACCCTGATACTAAAAGATTAGGAGGAAGAATTGATAAACTTAAATTAACAGTTGAGTCAACACCTCCCATTGCCTTAGCTACACTTGAAAAAGAGCCTGCAAGTATAAATATCATAATCATAGATATTATATCTATATTACCTGCACCTTTACAAAATACTTCTATCTTTTCTCCTAAACTAACTTTTCTATTAAGAGAAAATCCTACTATAGTTGCGATTATAAATGCTACTATTGCTGGCATTTTATAAAAATCCCCAGTTATTACCCCGCTACCTAAAAATACTATTAAAAATACACCCAGTGGTAATAATCCTAATATACTACCTTTTTTTGCTTCTTCTTTCATAATATACCTCCCTTTATATTAAAACTTCTAAAGAGTATAATTTTAATTTATTTAAATATACCTGATATTTTTTAATAAAAAAAACCTGAGATAACTCAGGCTTTGACAGCAAAAATTATACTCTCATCTTTCAGCTTATGCTGCAGGATTTAGCACCCGTATAATAATACTGGTTGCTGGGCTTCGTCGGGCCAGTCCCTCCGCCACTCTTGATAAGAATTATTTAATTATTTATATAATAGTTAATTTTCACAATTTTGTCAATATTATTTTTTAATTATTCTAATAAATCTACTTATAAATTATATATATTAATTTTTTATACATCTTAATTTATTATGATATATTAGCAAATAAAAAAAGTCATAATTAAATTATGATTTAATTATGACTTTTATGACTATTTATTAATAAATACAGATTTTAATATATTTAATATTTCAGTAAATATCTCAACATTAGATTTTACATTTTCTTTAGCCACTACTATATCTGCTGTTACATCTGTTGCAACTTCCGCAACGTCTTTTACATTTTCACTAATATCGCTGATATTATCAACTAAATTAGGTAATTTACCTACTACTGTATGTATGTCATCAGAATTTGTTGATACCACTGTATTGATATTTTTAATAAATTCATTAATATTTTTTAAAGTTATTATTAAAAATATTAATGCACCTATACCTAATAATGCTAGTATTATATATATTACATTTAAATCTATGTACATAATGTTATTCTCCATAGCAATTATTCTTTATCCTTAGCTTCTTGTGGAGCTTGTAATAATTCTACAACATTAGTATCTACTACGTCTTCATTTTCTTTCTTTTTACTATCTAAATACTCTTTTATTCTTCTCTTAGATTCATTTACATTTGTAGTTAATTTTTCTTTTGTTTTGGCAGCCTTTTCACTTACATTTGTGTTTATATCTTTAGCTGTATTTTTTATATCTTCTCTAGTTTCTTTTCCTGACTTAGGAGCTAATAAAACCCCACCTAGTATTCCTGTTATAGCACCTGTTGCAACACCTAGTGTAGCTATTTTTATCTTTTTATTTCTTTCTTTTGCTTTTTTAGCTTTTTTCTTTTGTTCTATTTTTTTTGCTAAACTCATGCTCATCACTCCTATTGTTAATTTGTATTATACTATTTTTTACTATTTTTCTAATATTTCTAATACATATATACCCAAATTAGTAAGTTTTAAAACAAAATAATTTATTTTTCTATTTATTTTTTTATATTTCAGCTAAATTAAATTATATAAATTAAACTTACATTTTATTTATACGTATGCACATAATAATATAATAATTATGGAAGGTAGGAATTGCTATGAAACATAAAGATATTAAAAAATTTAGTATATTACTTTACATTATTTATATTTTATCTATAATATTTTTTCTATTTAACAAAGAATTTGGAAAAAGCGTAATTAGCTTAATTTCGCTTATAATTACTTTTGTGCTTACTAAAGCTTATTTAAAAAACTTAGCTATACTTGACTACCCATTGTACATAATTGGAAACATTTTTATATTATCTTCTTTTTTACTAGGTTCATGTTATGGACTTTACGATATAATCCCATTTTATGATGATTTTCTTCATTTTTGGTCTGGATTTATATCTGTTAAAATTGGATTTAATATACTAAAAAATATTAGTAGTAAAAATAATAAACTTTTAATATGTATGATTCTTTTCTTCTTTGCAATGGGCATATCAGCAATTTGTGAAATATGTGAATATTTACTAGATGTCTTATTTAAGATGAATACGCAATCTGGCGGTTTAAAAGATACCATGATAGATTTAATAGATGCTTCATGTGGTGCTTTTTTTATGATTGTATATTACTATAGAAAGTATTTAAGGTAAAATATTATATTAAACTCAACACTATTAAATATAAACAAAGCTACTTAACATATGTTAAGTAGCTTTGTTTATATTTAATATATCTTTTTACAGTAATCATTGTTGAATATAAATAAACAATGAATTATTATATATTTTTCTATAAAAGCTAAATTGTTTAGCCTAGCCTTTTAATAGCTCCTTGGCTTACTTAAGAATTCTTGAACACGTTTCTTCTCTTTCTCACGTTTAGCTTCTTGTTCTTCTTGCTCTTGTTTTAATGCATCTTCATATTTAATGTATTCTATTCCAGCTTCTTCAAATAGCTGCTGCCCTAAGCCTGTAGGATACTCTCCTTTAAATATTACTTTTTTTATTCCTGCTTGAATAATAGATATTGAGCAAAATACACAAGGTTGAGTAGTAGCATACAATGTAGCTCCTTCACAGCTTATTCCATGTTTAGCACATTGTATTATAGCATTTGCTTCAGCATGCCCAGCTCGACATAGTTCTAAGCCTTGTCCTGAAGGTATACCTCTTTTTTTTCTCTCGCAATAGCCAATATCTGAACAATGAATAGTTCCAGCAGGACTTCCATTATAACCTGTAGCTATAATTTGCTTTCCTTTTATAATTACAGCTCCTACTTGTCTTGAAACACACGTACTTCTAACTTTACTATCTTCGGCTATATCCATCGCCCACTCTGTAAATAATTTTCTCATATGATATGCTCCTTCTGTTCATTTATTATTTATAAATATCTTTATATGTCAAAATCCCTATAACCTTAGTTAAATCTAATCATTATACCCGCATCTATAATCTTATTTTTTATTTTCTTAAAATCATCTTAACTCACACGTCATTATTTTTTCAAGAGTTATTATAAATTTGTAATATTTAACTACTTATTTAACATAAATGTATATAATATATTTTTTTAGTAATAATATTACTATCCCTTTAATCATGCTCCTTAGTCATTAATTTTATATAGCTTTATTTTTCAGTTTATTATTAAAAAAAGACAGAAATAAATTCTGTCTTTTTTAATAATAGCCCTTAAGCATCTACTTAAAGGCATAATATATATTTATATAACATAAAGTTTTGAAATTATCTTATCATATTTACCTCTAGCCAAGCAAATACCACCTGCATACTTTATATATTCTTCTTCACTAAGTTTTCCTTCTTCAACTTCACTAAATCTATCAATAATATTAGAATTATCTAAAAAATCTTCTACACTTTCTAATATACAAATTAAATTTATCTTAAACCCATCTGAATTTAACTTTCTTTCTTGTTTTTCTTCTTTTAAATACACTACTTCATGTTCTTTGTCTAACGTAACCTTTACGAAATCTGAAAGCCTCTTTTCTGTTGGTAATAATACTGAATATTTTTCCATATCTAAAAATATTTCATACAATTCTTTTAGTCTTGCTAACTCTGAACTCATCCTTAATCTCCTTTATATAGCCTACCTATTAATCGTGGTTATACTTTGTACTTTCATTATAATTTCATCTACTTAATTCGTCAACTTTTTACACTAAAATGGTTTTAATTACTAAAAAAAGCATTGAGTTGTTTACTGACTTTCAACTCAATGCCTGTTAATTATTTATTTTTTTTATTATATTCTCTTAGTAGCTGTTCTTCACCCATTTCTACTAATCTTCTACTCATCACACCACCTAAGTTTCCACCTATATGTCAATTTTTATATGATGTATCATTAGATCCATCTATATGACTATTTGATATTCCTAGTTCATTTGCTATTTCTAGTTTCATTTGATTTAGAGCTTGTTTAGCATTACTTATTGCTGGTTTTTTAGACATTTTAATACCTCCTTAAACTTTCTTATATATTTTTATCAAATTTAAATGATATTATTATTTATTTTTGATTTATAAGATTATTAAAATGCTTTTACCTAATATAAAACATTAAACTAAAAAATCACTTGGTTTTATCCAAGTGATTTTTTTATATTAAGAAATCTTCATCTTTTAATTCTTCATATACACCTTTTTGATATCCATTACCTTTAGTCGAGAAAAAGTCGTGATTTTTGGTTTCTGTACTTAGTCCATTTAGTACTATTGGGTTTATTTCACTTACTTTATAGTATTCATTAAACCCTAAATTCTCTAATGCCCTATTAGCATTGTATTTTAAGAAATTTATAACTTCACTTTCAAGACCGCTATCTTTGTATATAGTGTTTGTATAGTTTATTTCATTTTCCATTAAATCTTCAAGTATTTTGTACATTCTATCTTTTAATTCTTCTTTTTTAGCTTCTTCAAACTTTTCATATATTTCTTGAGAAAGAAGTCCTATATACTTTCCATGTAGTGATTCATCTCTAAGTATAAGAGATATTATTTCTCCACTTGCAACCATTTTACCTTGGCCTGCTAGATATAGTGGATAGAAAAAACCTGAGTAGAATAAAAAGCTTTCTAAGAATACACTTGTTACCATAGATAAATATAAACTTTCTTCATCTTTTGTATTTTTATATTGGGCTAGTACTAAGTCCGCCTTTTTCTGAAGTGTTTCTTCACTTTCTATCCATTTAAATAATTCTTCAATTTCATCATTAGAAAGCAGTGTCATAAATATAGATGAGTAACTTTTAGCATGTATTTCTTCCATAGTTCCCATAAATGATAATACTGCTTTTCTTTGAAGGTTATCTGTAAGGCTCATCATAGATGGTACCCCATCATTTCCTTGCTTAGTGTCTAGTAATGTAAGTCCACCTAATACTTTTTTATATAATTCTTTTTCTTTTTCATTTAATTCATTAAATACTTTTAAATCTTTTGAAACTGATATTTCCTCTGGTAACCAAAATTGTTTTACATTTTGTTCCCAAAAGGCTTGAGTAAATCCATCATCTTCTTTATTCCAGTTTACTGCTTTGTGTATTTTTTCTAATTTAAATGTCATAGTACTCCCCCTTATACTGAACACATAAGACACTCATTGTTGTCTCTAGTCATTTTAGTTCTTGTGTAGTAAAGACTTTTTAGTCCTTTTTTGTAAGCATATATATATAATCTAGCTATATCTCTAGTTGTTTTATCATCTGTTACAAATAATGTTGTTGATATACCTTGGTCAACATGATTTTGGACTGTTGAAACTATATCTATAACTTTTCTCATATCCATTCTATATGCAGATTGGTAATAAAGCATGTTTTCATTAGTTAAAAAGGGCATAGGATATATAGTTGTAGAATCACCATATGTTCTAACTTCAACCGGCTCTGTAATTGGCATTATACTTGATGTTGCATTTTGAACATAACTAATACTTTGAGTTGGTGCTATTGCTGTTAAGTATGCATTATATAATCCATGTACTTTTACTTCATCTAATAAAGCTTCCCATTCTTTAGTTGTAGGTATATGTATACCTTCAAACAATTTTTTTACTTTATCTGTCTTAGGTAAGTATGAATTTTTATAATATTTTTTTAATACATTACTATCTTTTCCTTTTGCATATTCTGATTTTTCAAACCCAACAAATGTTTTATTTCTCTCTTTAGCTATATTCATAGATGACTTTATAGCAAAATGTCTAACCATTGCAAAAAATACATTACAAAAGTCTATTGCTTCTTCTGATGTATAAAGTATATTTTCTCTCACTAAGTATCCATGTAAATTCATAGCACCAAGACCTACTGCATGTGACGAATCATTTCCATTTTTGATTGTTGGCACTTCATTTATACTAGTGTTATCAGAAACAAAAGTTAATGCTCTTATTGCAGTATCAATTGAATTTTCTATATCTTTATTATCCATTACATTAGCAATGTTTAAAGAACCTAAATTGCAACTTATATCTTGTCCCCATATATTTTCTCCAGCATATCCTTTTATATTTGATGGTGTTTGATATTGAAATATTTCACAACATAAATTAGACATTTTGATTTTACCAACGTCTTTTAGTATATGTTCTCTATTTGCAGTATCTAAAAATACAACATATGGGTATCCACTTTCTTGTTGCATCTGTGCTATCTTTGTTAGCATTTTTCTAGGATTTATTTCTTTTTTTCGTATATCTTCATCATTTTTTAAAATATCATACCATTTTTCCATATCCATCTCATCAAGATTTATATTATATTTTTTATAAACAGAATGAGGATAAAATGCATAAGCCACCTCATTTTTCTCTGCCAATTCCATAAATTTATCTGGTATTAATGCCCCTAAAGATAATGATGCTAATCTTATTTTTTCATCTGCATTTATCTTTTTGGTATCCATAAGTAATTCAAAATCTGGATGAAATACACTTAAATATACAGCCCCGGCACCTTGTCTTGCACCCATTTGGTTAAAGTAGGTAAATGACTGTTCTAGCATTTTAGCAACTCCTACCACACCGCCTGCTGCTCCTTCTATGTCTTTAATAGGGTCTCCTGAAGCTCTTAACCTTGATAGATTAAGTGCTACCCCACCACCTATTTTAGACAAATGATTTGCTGATGAAATTGCATATGATATACCTTCTGTACTATCTTCTATAGATATCAAAAAGCACGATACCATTTCTCCTGCTCTAGCTCTACCTGCATTTAAAAATGTAGGTGTTGCTGGTTGAAATTCTTGTTTTACTAGTTTCTCTGCTAATTTTCTTACTAAATTTTTATCACCATTTCCAAGTGCTAAAGATACTATAAGAACTTTATCATTATAGCTTTCTAATATTTCTTTATTGTCATTAGTCTTAAGTGCATAGTTTTGATAAAACTTATTTGCACTCATATATGAATTAAATTTAAATCCATAATTTTTTATGATTCTTTCTATTTCTTTTATAAAGTCTATATCATATCTTTCTATTACTTCTTTAGAATAGTAATTATTATCTATTAAATATGATAGCCTTTCTTCAAGACTATTAAATACCTTTGTTCTAGGTTTTATATATTCATTTATATAACTGTATAATGCTTCTTTATCTTTTTCTAATTGATATTTTCCTTCTTTATTTTTTATTATGACTTGATTATTTAGTTCTATCCAGTTCATTTTTCCCACCTTTTATTTAATGTTTTACTAATCATTATCTACCACTTATAGATATAATATTTAAACCAAATACTATATATTGTATATACACCAATAAAAGTATTCTTAATCTATTATTATATTTTATTTTTTTTATTCTTTTTAATATATAGTTTTTTCAACACATAAGGCATTGATAATTTTTTATAATTGCTTTTTTTATTTACAAATAATATTCATTATGATATTCTTAAGTTAAGTGGGAACTTATATTTTATATAAGTATTACGCTAGCCCAAATAAAGGCACTTATCTTTTGATAGGTGCCTTTCCGTTTTTATAAGTACAAAAAATTTCTTTACAATACATAAATAAAGAACTACAATGTTTTTGAAAAGATATCTAACTAGGGGTGCCTTTTAGGCTGAGAAATGATAAATTCATTAACCCTTCGAACCTGATGTAGTTTATACTACCGTAGGAAAGTTACTTTTGTGTTTATTAATAGCTATAAAACAAATATAGTCTATTTATTAATACATATTTTGAGAAGCTTTGCCTTATGGTAAGGCTTTTTTTATTTATTAAAATATAATAAGGGGGATTTTAATATGATGTATACTACTCAAATGGATGCTGCTAAAAAGGGGATAATTACTAAAGAAATGGAAATAGTAGCAAAAAAAGAAAATATGGATGTTAATATTTTGAGAGAGCTAATATCTAAAGGTAAAGTAGCAATACCTGCTAATAAAAATCATAAATCTTTAAATCCTGAAGGTGTAGGCGAAAATCTAAGAACCAAAATAAATGTAAATTTAGGTATATCAAAAGATTGTTGTGATATTGATGAAGAGATGAAAAAGGTTAATTTGGCATTAGATATGAAAGCCGAAGCTATAATGGATTTAAGTTCTTTTGGTAAAACCAAAGAATTTAGAAAAAAACTTATATCATCTTCTAATGCTATGATAGGAACTGTTCCTATATACGATGCTGTTGGTTTTTACGATAAAGAATTAAAAGATATAACTGCTAAAGAATTTTTAGATGTAGTAAGAAATCATGCAAATGATGGTGTAGACTTCGTTACTGTACATGCTGGTATAAACAAAGAAACTGCATCTGTTTTTAAAAGAAACAAAAGACTTACTAATATAGTATCTAGAGGCGGTTCTTTAATGTATGCTTGGATGGAGCTTAACCAACGTGAGAACCCTTTTTATGAATACTTTGATGAATTACTTGATATATGCGAAGAATATGACTTAACATTAAGCCTTGGAGATGCTCTAAGACCTGGGTCTATAAATGACTCTTCAGATGCTTGTCAAATAAAAGAATTAATGATATTAGGTGAACTTACTCTAAGAGCGTGGAAACGAAATGTTCAAGTAATAATAGAAGGTCCTGGACATATGTCATTAGATGAAATTGAGTCTAATATGTTACTTGAAAAGAAACTTTGTCATGGTGCACCATTTTATGTGCTAGGTCCTATAGTTACAGATATAGCCCCTGGATATGATCATATAACAAGTGCTATTGGAGGTGCCTTAGCTGCTAGTTATGGAGCTGACTTTTTATGTTATGTAACCCCAGCAGAACATTTAAGACTACCTAACTTAGATGATGTTAAAGAAGGTATTATAGCTACTAAAATAGCTGCTCATGCTGCAGATATCGCAAAGAAAATTCCTAAATCTAGAGATATAGATAATCAAATGAGTAAAGCTAGACAAGAACTTGATTGGGAAAAAATGTTTGAACTTGCTATTGACCCACAAAAAGCTAGAAGATATAGAAAAGAGTCAACTCCTAAACATGATGATAGCTGTACAATGTGCGGTAAGATGTGTTCTATGAGAAATATGAATAAAATAATGAGTGGTAAAGACTTAAATTTATTAAGAGCAGATAATTAGTTACATACTTAATTTAATATTATAAATATCTATTATATTCTTTGCATAACTAAGTTTCATCATATTTTAATGATTTACAAAAGAATACATAAAGTGGTATACTGTCCTTTATAAATATATATTTTTGGAGGAATATTAATGGCATTTATAATATTAATATTAGGTTTTATTTTCCTTATAAAGGGTGCTGACATATTTGTCGATGGTGCTGCTTCAATTGCTAGAAAATTTAATGTTCCAGCTATGGTTATAGGTCTTACTATAGTAGCTATGGGTACATCTGCACCTGAAGCCGCAGTAAGTATTACATCTTCATTAGCAGGACAAAATGATATGAGTGTTGCTAACATCGTAGGCTCTAACTTTTTTAACATACTTGTAGTGTTAGGTGTATCTGCAATAATTGCAAAGTTACCAGTTCAAAAAGATACTATAAAAAAAGATACTCCATTTTTAATAGGTATAAGCTTTATGTTGTTACTATTTTCACTTGATTTACATATAAATAGATTTGAAGGTATTTTTTTCTTATTAGTATTTGCCTACTTCTTAATAAATACTGTAAAAAGTGCTAAAAACTCTAATAATGAAGAAGACTTATCTGGTGGTGAAAGTGCTATAGCTATAGAAGCTGAAGTAAGTGAAGATGTTCCCATGTTTAAAACAATTATATTAAGTTTAATTGGTATAGCAGGAATTATTGTTGGTGGAGATATGGTTGTTGATTCTGCCACGACTATTGCAACATCATTTGGTATGAGTGCAAACTTAGTTGGACTTACAATAGTTGCAGTTGGTACTTCACTTCCTGAATTTGTTACTTCTATTATGGCTATAAAAAAGGGTGAAACTGAAATAGCTATAGGTAATGTAATAGGCTCAAACGTATTTAATATACTTTTAGTTTTAGGTTTAGCTACAACTATAAGTCCGATATCTATAAGTACATTTGCTCTTATAGATATAATATTTATGACATTTATAACAGTTTTACTTTATATCTTTATGAAAAAAGATAATTGTCTTGTAAAAAAACAAGGTTTTATATTAATAGCTTTATATATAGTATATATGATATATACTATAGTTAGGTAATCTAAAAAAGGAAGAACATAATTATGTTCTTCCTTTTTATTCGCTTATTATATTTGTATTATTTATATTCTTATATTCTAATTTATTTATTGCAAATATAATTCCAAAACTTATGATAGAAATTATTATTGAGCATATAAATATGGCTTTCATTCCATATAAGTCTATTATATTTCCATATATAAGTTTTATAACTGATGACCCAATTCCTATACAAAAAGTGTATATAGTCATGGCTGTAGTGTATAATTTTTTTTCTACTACGTTTCCTATAAAGTCAAAAACAGTTATAGTCATTATAGCTATTGCTACACCATGAGAAGCTGATGCTAATATAAATAATGCTATATTATTTGTAAATGTATATATTATCCATCTAATAAAAAGTGCAATTGCACTTACAGTAATCATTTTTGTATTTCCATATTTTTTTAAAAGATCTTTGGTCTTAACCATAAAATAAAGTTCTGGAGCTACCATAAACACAGTCAACATTCCTACAAGTTCCTTGCCTGCTCCTAAGTTTAATAAATGTATACCTTGGTAGGCGCTTACCCCATCACTTAAGGCAACAATACTTATACTTGCTAAAAGTATTAACACATATTGTTTATTAGTAAATAATTTTTTTATATCTACTTTTAAATTTAACTTTTCTTTAGACTCCATTTCTTTAGGTGTATTTAAATATGGAGTTATAAATAAACATAGTAGCATACTAAACATAAACATGTAGAAAAATGCCAAATCATTTCCTGTTAAATTCATTATATGACCACAAATAAAAGCAGATAGTGCATATCCTATAGAACCTAATACCCTTACTTTTCCATAATTTTTATTTTGTTCTTTACAATATGAAGTTGTTATAGTATCTGCAAGTGGCAATAATGAATTTCTAAACATTTCAAAAAATATCGCTACTATAAATATCGGTATAAAAGACGTTGTTTTTGAATATAAATATCCCAGTAAAAATGCTACTAATACATTTATCCATAATATAAGCTTTTGTTTTTTTATAATATCACTTATAATCCCCCATATAGGTACAAGTGCTATACCAATTATAGATGGTATTGATACTATAATCCCTATTTGCGATGGACTAAAGTTTAATGTTTTTTCTAAGTATACAGGTAAATAAGTCATAAATGACCCCAATCCTATAAACATACATAAGTATTTTATATAAAATTTAGACATAATATTCCTCCTCTTATAAGAATATACCATAATATTGTTAGTTTTTGTACAATCATTTTTTTTATATTTTTTAGAAAATTTAGGTATATTTATTAGTATTTAAGGTAATTATTTAAATAAATAAAAAAAGTGTGTACATTTGCTTAAATAAGTGTTACACTTAAATTACAGTAAATCAAGAAACAATCTTGATGTAGGTTTATAGGAGAATTGAAAATGATTCAAGGAATAGTAAAATGGTTCAATAGTGAAAAAGGATTTGGATTTATATCTGTAGAAGGTGGAGATGATGTATTCGCTCATTTCTCAGCTATACAAGTTGATGGATTCAAAACTTTAGAAGAAGGTCAAAAAGTAAGCTTTAATATAGTTGAAGGTGCTAGAGGTCCTCAAGCTGAAAACATAACTATATTATAATCATATAGATACGTTTTAAAGACTCAAATTTATTTGAGTCTTTTTTATTTATTAATTTTAATAATTATAAATTTTCTGAATATAGCAACAATTAAAAATGTCTATGTTATTTTTTACATAGACATTTTTAGAAATACAAAAGTATTTATAGATACAATGTTTTATAATATATAATTTACATATCTTTTTTATCTCGAGTTACATCATTTATCCAATTGCCACTTTTAACTCTTATAAATCCAACTATACCTTTTAATATTTCATCACTTTTTAATAGAAAAAATACAATAGATATTGGTAAATTAAATATAAATGCACCTATAAATCCAAGTGGTATAGATAATCCCCACATAAATATCATTTCATATTTAAATACATACTTATTATCTCCTCCTCCTCTTAAAACACCCATCATAAGATTTGAAGATAAAGACCTAAACAATGCTACTATAGCTGTTGCTGTCATTATTTCTTTTGATATTAATTTCGTTTCTTGTGATATATTATAAAATCCTAATATCACATCTTTACATAAATAAATCATTAAAGCTGATATAACTCCAACTATTATGCTTAGTATGATTATAGTGTTTGCATATTCTTTTACTTTTTCATAGTTTCCTTTACCTATAGCATTACCTATTATAACTGATGAAGCACTAGATAATCCTTGTATAAATAAAGTTGCAAATTGATTTACTACATTATTTATGCTATTTGCTGCAACTACACTAGTCCCCATCCTACCAACTATTATAGATATCATAGACGATCCTACTGACCAACATAGTTCATTAAAAAATATGGGATATGTTACTTTTACATAATCATTAAATATTATTTTATCTATTTTCAAAATATAATTTAACCTATATTTTATTTTACTTTCTTTAAAAATTATATATGCAAATATTATAAAAAATTCTATTATCCTAGATATAACAGTTGCAATAGCTGCTCCTTTAATTCCTAATGGACTTATCCCAAACCTTCCAAATATTAATATATAATTTAAAAATATATTTATAAATAAAGATATACTATGTATGATCATAGGTATTTTAACAGTTTTAATGGACCTAAGTACACCGACAGTAGAAACTGTTAATGAATAGAATACATAACTTATACTAACTATCCTTATATACTTCTCCCCCATTGATATAACTGATATATCATCTGTAAATAGCTTCATAAATGCACCTGGCATAACCATAGCCACTAATACAAATAATATTGATAGTGCTATACTTAGCCAGTATGTAATAGTAATTACCTTGTGTATTGATTTTATATCTTTTTTCCCATAGTATTGAGAGCACATAACGTTAGAGCCTCCAGAAATCCCAAACATTAATATCATCAATATAAAAAAAAGATGATTAGCTATAGCTGCTGATGATAACTCTACTTCGCCTAGTCTACCTAACATAACAGTGTCTGCCATATTAACAGATACTGTTATTAAATTTTGTATAGCTATTGGTATTGATATATCTATTATACTTTTATAAAACGATTTATCTTTTGTCATATACACTTATATTCATTCCTTTCACAAGTACATATATATCTTTTGTATTATTTAAAAGTTAATACATGTACTTATTTACTATTTATGTATATAAAAAAGACTAAGATTTAATCCTAGCCTTTTTATGATTAATCACATCTATATGTAGTTTTTCGTATTTTTGATTTTATATTCTAATTTTTAACCAAACATTATATCTATTATATCATCTACTGACATTTTACTAAGAAAATTTCCACTATCTGTATTACTATCTATAAGCTCTTTTACTAATTCTTTTTTCATTTCTTGTAATCTTATAATTTTTTCTTCTACTGTATCTTTAGATATTAGTTTTATAACATTAACAACATTTTTTTGCCCTATTCTATGAGCTCTATCACTTGCTTGATTCTCTACTGCAGGATTAAACCATGGGTCAAAGTGTATAACTATAGATGCACTAGTTAAATTTAAACCTGTACCTCCTGCTTTTAACGATATTAAAAACACATTATCATTATTTTTATTGAAATCTTTAACTAAATTAACTCTATCTTTTGGGTTAGTTTTTCCATCTAAATAGCTATAGCTTATATTTTCATAGTCTAATCTATCTTTTATTTTCTCTAATACTTTTGTAAACTGTGAAAATACTAATATTTTTTTGTCTTTATTTTCTTTTAACAATTTTACAAGCACCTCTAATTTAGAGTTTTTTATCTCATAGTTTTTAACCATTAATTCAGGGGCTATCGCTAACTGTCTAAGCTTAGTTAAATAAGATAATACAGACATATTATCATTTATTTGAATTTTATTTTTAGCTAAACTAAGTAAACCTAAGTATGCCTTTTTATGTTCTTTGTTAAGCTCTACATAATACTTTTGCTCAATTTTTTCTGGTAATTCATTTATAACTTCTTTTTTTGTTCTTCTTAATAAAAATGGTTTTATAAGCTTTTTTAAATCGTCTATATTACCTTTGTCTAAAAATATTTTTTTAAACTTTGATTTATCATATAAATATCCTGGCATTACAAAGTCAAATATAGACCATAACTCTATTAAGTTATTTTCTATTGGAGTTCCAGTTAGCGCAAACTTAACTTTTGCATTAATTTTTTTTACAGACTTAGCTATTATAGAATCTGGATTTTTTATATTCTGGGCTTCATCTATTATACAGTAATCAAATTTTATATTTTTATATTTTTCTGTATCGTTTTTGTAGGTTGTATAAGTTGTAAGTATTACATCATAATTATCTATATGGTTTATAACATCCTCTCTTTTAGACTTATAAGCTAGACCTATTTTTAGATTAGGAGAAAATCTTTTAAATTCTTCAAGCCAATTATAAATAAGTGATGTTGGTGTTAATACAATAGCTTTTTTATTTTCATTAGATTGTAAAAAAGCTATTGTTTGTATTGTTTTACCTAACCCCATCTCATCTGCTAAAATTCCTCCAAACTCATATCTAGACAAAGTTTTTAAAAATTCATATCCTTTAATCTGATACTCTCTAAGTTTTGCATTTATATTAGGCTGATCAATTTTTAAATTTTCTACTTTTTTAAAGTTCTCGACTATATTGTCTATATGATGACTTCCTTTTATAATAGAACTATCATTATCTTCTATATATTTTTTTAGATATAGTGATTTATTATTGTCTATTTTCATAGAAGTAAGATTTTCATACATCCCCAAAGTATCTATTAGTTCTAATGATTCTTTTAAATTCTTCTCACTTAAATCCAAGTAATTTCCACTTTTAAATCTATATAATTTATTGTTTTCTTTATATGCATTATATATATTTTTATATTCACCTTCACTTATTCCATCTATTTCTAGTCTTGCATTCATATAACCATCTTTTGATGATAATATATTAAATGTTATATTTGGATTTAACTTTGTGCCTTCTTTACTTTCATATTCTTTATCATTATTTAAATCTTCTATACCCTTTAGTACTATCGCTACTATGTGAGAGCATAAATTATTAGATTTTATACTTTGTGACTCTGAAAAACAATCACAACTTACATTTGATATTTCTCTAGTTTTAGTATTTATACTTATCATTGATGTATAATCTCTTCTTCTTTGTTCATCTAACACAGTTCCATAAAATATACATTTACTGCCATTTTGTTTAGCATAATTATTTAAAATTACTCCATTTTTGTATATGTAATGTCCAGAATTGTATTTACTTCTATCTGTATATGTTTTTAATATTTCTTCTATATTTATATTCATTTTATCCACCTTGTTTAATTTTTTGTAAATCTAATTTATCACTATAAAAAATTAAAAGCTACCCTTTTTGTAAAAAATAAGTGTAGGACGTGTCCTACACTTATTTTTTACTTAATATATACTTAAAATTGATGTTAAACTAGGATCATTTAATAAATAATCAAAGTAACTATGGGCTGAAGTATATCCAATTCCATACTTTTCATTTTTATTATCTACATTTTTATATTCTTCTAAAGCACTCTTTACTGTATTATAGTCCTTCATATTATTAACTTTGTATATATCTCTTTTATCGTTAGGTATATTTGATACATAGTTAGGCTTCATAAAATATCTTGCATCATCTACTTTATGTTCATCACTAAGCTTTTTTAATACTTGACCATTTTTTCTGTGCATTATATGATCATCATATTTATAGTGATGTGCTATATGTGTAACGCTTCCTAACTTTTTTTCAAAGTTTAGTATAGTCTTTTCCATTAGATCATAATGAGTTCCTGGTTTTTTAGCTTCATCTGCTAGTATTATTACATTATCTTTTTTTACTCCTAGTTTATTTAGACATGCTTTAAACTCATTGTTTCTTAGTCTTTCTTTTTCTTTTCTATCTATACCCTTAAATTTTGGGTTATTTTTAAACACATTAACTCCCGACCCATCTGATACTAAAGTTACATATACATTGTCCGTTCCACATTCTTTAATAGCATCTACTATAGCAGTTCCTCCCCATAAAACCTCATCATCTTGATGTTGTGGGTAAAATACCACATGATCTTTAAATCTTTTAATATTGCCATTATTATACTGAGAGTATGCTGTATGTACACCAAATATTACTAACACAACTATTATTATCCCCATTATTTTTTTATCTTTTTTGTCTTTCATTTTCACACCACCTACTATTTTTATTTATATGTCGAAAATAGTCGTCTTTAAGCTTATTTTATATTAGCATACTTTACATCTAAATTATATGAAATTTAATATATTGAAATTTTTTTGTTACCGTTTTGAAATTTTTTTGTTACTTTTTAAATGTTTTTTATATAAATTAAGCTTTATACCCTTAATAATTTTAATAATTGAAAAGAAATAGGGGATAATTAGCCATATCACTATTTATCCCCTATTTCTTTTACTCTATTTAATAAAAACTTACATTTTTTATTACTCTGCATCAAAATCTATATGAAACTTTCCTTCTGGTGAATTTATATCTAAATAAGATAAATTAAAATTTTCATCCATTACGTCTATTTTATATTCAAATAAAACATCATCTTCTTTCTTAGACATAAATATGTAGCTACCATTATCTTTATCTTCTATTTCATCACATATTTCTTCATATATTTCTTCACCACTTACACTTCTTTGGTATCCAGAATTTTTTATTTTCTCTTCTATTAATCTGTATATTTCTTCCATGTTAAACTTCCTTTCTAGTTAAACTACTATATATTATATACTTACATAGTATTTGTTAATTCATAATTATATCATTTAAATATACAGCATAACAATATTTATAAAGTTATTTTCTCTAATATAAGTTTATTTAACCTTTACATATATTGCGAAATTATATTATATATAATATGCTTATCTAAGAGGTGATAATATGAATATATTAGAAAATGATAAACTTATAATAGAATCTAAAAATAGTGGTGCTGAACTAACTAGAATATACTCTAAAGATCTAAAAAAGGAAATACTATGGAATGGAGATAGCACTCATTGGTCAAGACACTCTCCTATATTATTTCCTATAGTCGGTAGATTAAAAGACAACAAAACTTATATATAAGATAAGTTCTATAATATGAGTCAACATGGATTTGCTAGAGATATGGATTTTGAAATTATTTATAATGATAATACCTCAATAACTTATAGATTAATATCTAGTGATGAAACTAAAAAACTATATCCTTATTCTTTTGAACTTTTAATAAAATATACTATTATTAATAATAGCATAAATACTAATTGGATTGTTTTAAACAAAGATACAAAAGATATGTATTTTTCAATAGGAGCACACCCGGCATTTAATATATATGATGATTTGTGCAATTACTACCTAGAGTTTAAATCTAGAGATATAGTAAAAAGAATAAGCTTAGAGGGTCCTTATTTTAATAGTGTAAAAGAAGTTTATAATTTAAACAATTTAAGATTAGAACCTAAGATTTTTGAAAAGGATGCATTAATATATACTAATATAGATAGTATTAACTTAAGATCTAATAAATCTAAAGATTACATAAACATTAATTTTAAAGATTTTCCACTAGTTGGAATATGGACTCCTTACTACAAAGATACAAACTCTACTGCTCCATTTGTATGTATTGAACCATGGTTTGGACTAGCTGACAGTGTAAATTCGGATAAAATATATACTAACAAAGCTTATATAAATAAACTTAAACCTTTAGAGTCATTTAATAGTTTATATACTATAACTATAGAAAAAGAGTAAGGATTAACTTACTCTTTTTCTATATGTTAATTATCTTTATTAATTAATTTTTTATATGGTTTTTGTATAATTATATCTACAACTTCGCCTATTGCTATGTAAATTAATATTTTTGGTTCTGTAAAAGTTATATAAATAAATATACCTATTATAATGACTATTAATCCTATAATTTTTATTAAAATCTTTTTATTGTCTTCATCATAGTCTAAATCGTCTAAGCATCTGTCAAAATCTTCTTTAGCTCCTAAGCTATAAAGTCTTTCACATACAAAAGCTACCCAAAATAGTGGCATATTTACATCATAAAACAATTTATATGCAACTAGAGCTAATATAGAAAATAATAAAGATGAAATAACTACATTATCCTTACTCTTAGCTTTCACTTAAATCATCCTTTCCATATATAAAATATCATACAATATTACTTTTTTCTACATAATTTCTAATTTATATTATAAAAATAAAGAGCTGCCTTATAAAGCAACTCTTTATTTTTATCCAATTATAGCATCTTTAATTTTTCTATTTATGTTATCCATATACTTATCTCGTTTTATTTTGTATTCATTATAAGAGTCTATATTTCTACATATGCTATTTATTTCATTTCTAACTACATTATTTATACTATCTAAACTTTGTTCATATAATATCTCTATAGAATCTATTTGTATTAATGTACTTGCTACCTCCATATATATATCATGTAATATATATTTACTATCTGATTTAAAATTAAGCTCTAGCTTACCTTGATGTTTTATAGGAACTATTTTTTCTTTTATAAATAATATAAAGTTTTCAAAATCCTTTTTATTATTAAGAGGTTCTACTTCAAATAATATCCTAAAGAATAAGTTCCATATAAATTCACAGTTTAGCTTACTCATTATAAAATTACCTAGTTTTTCACAAAATTCATCTTCAAATTCAGGGCTTTTACCAAATTTTATTTTAGAGTTAAAGTCTATATCTTTCTTGGCTATCTCATTTAGCCTCATAAGACCTTGTATTGTTGTATCTTCACTTATATCTAAGCCATCTTTATTCTTATTAAATGAATAGTTTATAATAGTTTCACAAGGCTTTTTAAAATCTACTATAAATCCTATATCTTTTTCCATTTTTTCAGCAAAAGTATCATATGCAATTTTAGCTAAAAACTTTTCCATAGACTTTTGCTTTAATGTTTTATCTTTTGAAGTGTTTTCATTAAAAGATTTATAAACAGATAAAAGCTGGTTGTCTATCATTGCTAGATTATTTTTTATTGATGCCATAACATCACTTAAAAATTTATCTACCATTACATAAGTATTATTTTTATATATAACTTGATGTTCTATATCACTCCAAAATATATTTACCATGGATTTTATCTGTATTTCAAAATTTATTTTGTTTTTTCCATATGTAAATAAACCATTTATTCTATATATTTCAAATCCATTTTTTTGTTTTCGTGGCTGCTCTTTATCTAGCCTTATCTTAACCTTGTCATTACTTTTATTATAAAAATATATATTATCATCTGTAGTATCAAAATAAGACTTTAATACTTTATATATTAATTTCTCTTCTTCTATAAATCTACACTCTAGTCTTACACCTATTAAGTCTGATAGATTATGTATAAGCTCTTGTGGTGTCTCATATCTTTTTAAATATCTATTTCTTATTATTTTTTCTCTTAAACTATATTCTGTTTTTACTCTTGAATTAACATTTAAATATTCTTGGTCACTAGATTCAAGTATATTTTCAAAATAGTTCTCTAGTTCTTTTGATAGCATATTTAATGTAGGTGTTAAGGAGTTTAATAAATCAATTGACTCGTCTATAAATTCAAATTCTTTAAGGCTCATAATATTCTCCTATTTCTTTTTAGTACTTAAATTTTACACAAAAAAGGGACATTTATCAAATGTCCTTTTTAAATTTTACTGTATACTTATACCAAAATGAGTATTTTAAATAAATTTAGTAAATACTCATTTTTAGCATACATTATATATTATTTATTATTTTTCCCTTAAGTATTTTAAATTCTACTTCATCTATTACACCTAAGTCGTATAAATTTTTTATCTTTAATAATTCATTTCCTACATCATAGGATAAATTTTCATTAGAGTTATTAATTTTATAATTCTCTTTTAAATTATTATCAGCAATTAGCTCTACATTATTACTTATAAATGTATTTTCATTTACAAATATTTCTTTGCTACTTATTATGTCTTCTACTTCTATATTATTTATATCTCTTTGTAATATATTGTTGTCATATACCCTTACACTTTGAACTCTTACTAATTTTTCTATATAATTTTTTATCATAAGACTATTTCTAAGCTTTAAATTATCATTTTCGTAAAGACTATAGATCACTTCTTTTAAGCTGTCTTTTGATTCTTTACTTAATATAAATCCTTTATTAGTTAATATGTCTAGGCATATTTCATATAATTCAATATTTGTATAGTCCTCAAAGTCTAACCATATAGGGAATCTATAATTTAAAGACTCATTTAATAAAACTAATTCTTTCATTTTATCTTTTTGGCCAGATAAAACTATTTTTATTTTATTTTTATTGTTATCTATAAATTTTAAAAGTATAGAAATTATTTCTTTGTAATTATTAATATCTAATAATAAGTGAGCCTTATCTATTAATACTATTTTACCTAAAGATTTATTTAGTATATCTTCTAATTTTAAGCCACTATTTATTTCACCTATTATTTCTCTTATATCAATTTCTACTATATTCTTAGACTTTATCATATCCCTTGAGTAATACATTTCTGCTAATATGTTTAAAATAGATTTTTTACCTGTTCCTACATTTCCTGTAAATACTATGTTACTATACTTATTTCTATTATTTTTTTTGCCTAGTTTTACTCTCTTTTCTTGTATTTTAATAAGTTTGTATTCATTTCTTAAAAATTCTTTTGCTTTTTCATTTCCTTTAAGAGATTTAAGTTTTTCTTCTAAATCAAACTCATACTCTGATACTTTAATTTTTTCTATATCTTTAGTTGTAATTAGATTCATTTCATAAGTGCTTATGTTTTCTTCTGCTATTCTTATGCTTTGATTTCTTATTAGATTTTCTACATAATTTCTAACCATTCTACCATTTCCTGATGTAGAATCTGATTCTTCATATATATCTTCAAAGCTTTTTTTAAGAGATACATATGCATTTTTAGATAATTTGAATCCTGTTGAATCTATTAAATTAATAGCCATTTCTAATAGTTCATTTGGGTTGTAATCTTCAAAAGTTGTCCAAATTGGGAATCTTGATTTTAATCCTATATTAACATCAAAGAAATCTTCCATCTCTTCTTCATATCCTGCAAGTATTACTACAACCTCTTTAGAATAGTCTTCTATAAGCTTAAGAAGTGTTTCTGTAGCCTCTCTACCTAATGAATCATTAGCTAATGTATAGGCCTCATCTATAAATAAAACTCCTCCTATAGCCTCTTTAAACTTTTCTTCAGTCTTTTTACTAGTTTCACCTGGTACCTCTGATATAAAACTTGATCTATCCGTTTCTATCATCTGACCTACCTTTAAAAGACCCATGCTATTTAGCATTTCTGATACTAATCTTGCTATACTAGTTTTTCCTGTTCCTGGATTACCTACAAACACCATATTTAAGTTTTGCTCTATTTTAGTATCTATTCCCGCTGCTTTTCTCTTCTCTTGTGCAACTATAAGCTTATATTGGTTTCTAAGTAAGCTTTTAACTTCATTTAAACCTACTATTTGGCTTAGTCTTTCTTCTAAATTAAATTTTGCTTTTGCTTTAAAGTTGAAATTGTCTCTTTCTAGCAAATCTATTTCCTTACTTTTATCATTTATATACTTTTTAGATGCATCTAATATAGCATTTTCAACTATATTTCTTACAAATCTAGCATTACCTAAATCATTTTTACCACTTATTTGATTTTTCGCAAATAAGTCTATTAATTCATTTTTAACGTTTTTTGCTATTCTATATCCTTTTGATTTTGCAATATTTAAAGCTATCTCATACATTTCATACGGAGTATAATCTTCAAAATGTATAGTGTTTAAAAATCTTGATTTAAGACCTGGATTAAATGCTAAAAATTCATCCATATCTTTTTCATATCCTGCAAGTATTACAACTAAATCATCTCTATTATCTTCTATACCTTTTAATAATGCATCTATTATTTCTTTTCCTACTTTATCATCATCACTTTCACATAGTGAGTATGCTTCATCTATAAATAATACTCCTCCCATAGCAGAATTTATTATATCTATAGTTCTTTTAGCTGTTTCTGCTGGGTTTTCTGTTACAAAATCAGCTTTGCTAACTTCCCTATATATACCTTTAGATAATATATTTAGTGCATTTAAATATTCAAAAGTTACTCTAGCTGCATTAGTTTTACCTGTTCCTGCATTACCTGCAAATATCATATTTAATGATATATTAGATGTTTTTAGTCCAAGTCTTTCCCTAATTTTTTGTACTTTGTAGTTGTTTTTAACGCTTGTTAAAAATTCTTTTAAATCTTTCATTCCTATAATAGAATTTAATTTGTATTCAACTTCTTCTAATGTAGGTGTTGAATAATCACTAAGTGAGAATATTTCATTTTTTATGTTGCAATATATTTCGTCATTATCTACATATATTAATATTGTACTATTTTCTTTAATATTTTCTTTTAAAATCAAGTTTGTTAAGGGTTTACATAGCTTGTAAGATACATATTCACTAATTCCAAAATTTGAATCTTTTTTATATGTTTCTTGTAAGTATTTGCAAATTCCAAAGTATTCATCGCTTTGATCATCTTCTTTAATATCTAATACTATTTTTACGTTGTGATTTTCTTCTTTTATTTTTATAGTTTCTAGAACTTCTCTTTTTACTATTTTATTTCTTTCCTCCTTATTAAGAGGCTTAGTATATAATACTTTATCTATGTTATTGCTAAATGACTTAGTAAAGTGTTCTTCTATATTAAACTTCTCATCATTAGTTGTATATACTAAGAACTTATTATGACAAACTATATTGTTTATAGTATCCTCATCTTCATCATTTGCTTGTATTAAAAATTTATTTTTTATTATGTAATTATTGTCTAAGTTTAAGCAAGTATTTGGATATACATTTGATAATACATTTAGCATATCTTCACTAGCTTTTTCACTATTTTTAAATAGTATACAAGAAGAATCACTACTTAGTTTTTCATATAAATCTGTTAAAAATGCGCTATATCCTAAATTAAAATTATATGATGCTAAATCTATTTCTTGTATATGTGTATTATCTATAAAATCTGAATTATTTAGGTATTCAAATATCCTTCTTACACTAGTTTTTTTAGCAGTTTCTTTATCCCCTATTAAAAATAATATTCCTTTTTCTTTGTTTATAAATTTTTCTTCAAAATACTCACATATTTCCTTGATAAATTTTTTTTGCCCTATAAGCTCTCTATTTAATTTTCTTTCTATATAACTAAATTTTTGTTTTATAAAGTCTTGTTCATTCTCCATATGATTCACCCTTCAATGTTTTATTATTTTTTATAGCCTTAAGATATTCTTACCCCAAAAATTATATTTTATATATATAATATAATTTTTTTACAAAAAAACCTCATAGATATCTATGAGGTTTCAAAACTGGTGACCCATCCGCGACTCGAACGCGGGACACCCTGATTAAAAGTCAGGTGCTCTACCGACTGAGCTAATGGGTCTTATATAATTTAATAACATAAGCTTACAGCAACTTACTCATTGCAAGTTATCTGCTCTACTATCTAAATAACTATAAGTTTTGGTGGGATTAACAGGGCTCGAACCTGTGACCCCCTGCTTGTAAGGCAGGTGCTCTCCCAGCTGAGCTATAATCCCAAAGTGGTGACCCATCCGCGACTCGAACGCGGGACACCCTGATTAAAAGTCAGGTGCTCTACCGACTGAGCTAATGGGTCATTTGTTTTGTTTACTTCTCTCAACCACAAATATTATTATATTCGTTTTTTTTTGTTTCGTCAACACTTTTTGTATATTTTTTCAAATTATATTTTATTTTTTTCTATATCTGTTGATTTTTCTACTTTTTTAGAATTATTTTAAATTTAAAAATTAAAAAGAGTAGTAACCTACTCTTTTATTATTTGTTTAATACTATTTTTTTATGTTTAGAATTTATTAACTTTGAAAATACAGTTACTCCTAAAAGCTCTAATACACTTATTATAACAATAGTTCCTCCTGGTGCTATGTCTAAATAAAAAGATATTAATACCCCACTTATTATAGCTATCTCACCAAATAATACTGAATAAAATATTGATTGTTTAAAACTTTTTGCTACTTTTAAGCTTGTAGCTACTGGTATTGAAATAAGGGATGATACTAATAATACCCCAACTATTCTAAGTGTTATTGTTATGCTTGCTGCAACTAATATCATAAATATTGTGTTAATAAGTTTTACAGGTATTTTAGAAAATTTTGCATTTTCCTCATCAAATGTTATATATAATAATTCTTTAAATAATAAACTTACAAATAAAATAATTATAATTGCTACCATAATGATTATTTTTATATCTTCACTACTTACTGTAGCTATACTTCCATACATAAATGAGAATAAATCAAAGTTTGTATTTGATATACTTATAAGTATACCTGATATTCCAACTCCTAAAGCCATTATTATAGCTATTGACAAATCTGCATATTCTTTTAAATATGTTCTTAATCTATCTATTATTATAGCTGCTATACTTGATGCTACTAAAGATCCTATTAAAGGATTTACACCTACTATAGTAGCTGATGCTATACCTGATAGTGCTATATGTGACAGACTATCTCCTATTAACGATAATTTTTTAAATACTATAAACATTCCCATTAATGGACATATAAGCCCAACTATTAAGGAAGCTGTAAGTGCCCTTACCATAAAATCATATTGAAAAATTTCCAAAATATTGCCTCCCCACTTTAACTACTAAATAAATTAAGCATTATAGATTCATCTATATCTTTTTTGCTATTTTCTATTAATTCTATTTTTTTATTTTTTATTAATGCTAATTTTTTAACTTCTTCTTTAACTATAAATAAATCATGAGATACTATTATTATAGTTAAATTTAATTTTTTATTTAACTCTTTTAGTATTTTATAAAATTCTTTTTGTCCGTTTACATCTATTCCAACTGTTGGTTCATCTAAAAATAGTATTTCAGGTGATTTTACAAGTTCTCTAGCTATAAATACTTTTTGTTGTTGACCTCCTGATAAACTTCCTATTAGTCTATCTTTATACTCATACATTCCTACTAATTTTAAAACTTCATCAACTTCTTTTTTGTATTTTTTACTTACTCTTTTAAACAAACCTACCTTAGATACTAAACTTAATGATACTACTTCTTCTACTGTTATAGGAAATGAACTAGAAAATGAATTTGATTTTTGGTCTACATAACCGATTTTATTCCATTCATCAAAGTTATTTATATTTTTATTAAGTAAGTCAATACTTCCTTTAACTGGTTTTAATTTATTTATCATAAGCTTAAGCAAAGTACTTTTACCAACACCATTTTGCCCTATAATACCTATGTAATCACCTTTATTTATATTTAAGTTTATATTATCTAATATAACTTTATCTTCATATCCAAAGCTTACATCGTTAAATTTAATTACTTTATCCATATTTATCCCTACTTTAAAACTAAATTTAGTGTTTCTAAGTTTTTATTCATTAAAGATATGTAATCTTTATTATTGTCAAAATCCTTTTTACTTATATTGTCTATTGAATATAGCACTGTTGTTTTTATATTAGCCTCATCTGCTATAGTTTTTGCTACATTTGGATTTACAAGACCATCAAATAGTATGTATTTTATATTATTCTTTTTTGCATAGTTAGCTATTTCACTTATTTTGCTAAGAGATGGTTCTTGATTTGGACTAATTCCTGTTATAGATATTTGATTTATTTTATATTCATCACATAAATATCCATAAGCGCCATGAGATACTATTATACTCTTATTTTTTTTGTCTTTTAAATTTTCATCATAGTCGCTTTTTAGTTTTTTTAACTTTTCTATATATTCATTATAATTTTTTTCATAATAGTCTTTGTTTTTTTCGTCTGCTTTGATTAAAGCATTTTTTATGTTTTCACATTCTTTCATAGCTAAATCTACATTTAACCATACATGAGGATCATACTGCCCGTGATTATGAGATTCATGATTCTCTTTTTCGTGATTTTGTTCTTCATCATAAGTAAGTGGTTTTATACCTTCACTTGCATCTACTATCTGTAGTTTATTTTCACTTTTTATTTTATCTGCAAAGCTATCTAATCCTAATCCATTTTTTATAAGTAAATCAGCATTTTGAATATCTTTCATAAGCTTTGGCGTTATTTCATAGTCATGAGGTTCTACTCCTGGTGGAACTACATAATTTATATTTATCTTATCTTTTCCTATATTTCTTGTAAAATCGTATATAGGAAATACTGTTGTGTAAACATTTATTTTCCCATTGTCTTTAGCTGTATTATTACCACTAGAACAAGCTACAGCACTTATCATTGTTATTACTGATAATAATGCTAGTAATATTTTTTTCATATATTTCTCCTTCCATATGTAAATCTTTATAATTATATCCAAAATATTATTTATTTAATCTATACCATTTTTAATTGATAATAAATATCATTATCGAATATTTTATAACTTTTTACTCATTTAGTCAATATATTACATTTTATGTTATTTATAATAACAATAATAGATGTTTATATCAACTGATTTTATATATATATTTAAAATTTTAAAATCTTCCTATATATACTTTATTCATGTATTTTATAATCTATTATAATTTATATTAATTTAATTTATATATAAGAAATACATACATAAAAAAGCTATAAACTCTGGTTTTTAATTCCTATAGTTTATAGCTTTTT
This sequence comes from Romboutsia sp. D33t1_170424_H2, assembly GCF_015669105.1. Lineage (NCBI taxonomy): Bacteria > Bacillati > Bacillota > Clostridia > Peptostreptococcales > Peptostreptococcaceae > Romboutsia > Romboutsia sp. D33t1_170424_H2. The sequence goes on from NZ_JADOZQ010000004.1 coordinate 240,546, forward strand.
TATATTTTATGCTAATTAAATAGCTTATTTCTTATTTTAGTATTTATATTAAAATTATAAACGAGTATCCCAAAAATCACAGAATGCATCAACTGAGCTTACGCCTTTAAATTCAGATTTTCCCATTATCTTTTGTATTACTTGATGTATAGTATTTTCATTATCTGTATATGCATTTATATATGTTGGTACCATTGGTACATCTATTAAGTGGAATGGATTATTTACAGATACACATACTGTAGGTAGTTCTGTAACATACCAAGGAATATCTGGACCCATTGGCATAGCCCATGTTATACGACGTACATTACTTTGAGAGAATCCTTGTACATTTACAAACAGCATTACTGCATCAAACTTATCAACAAAATCTTTTATTGGAGTCATAGCTAATAATTGCTTTCCATTTAAAGATGTATTTGGATCGAATACTTCTACCTCAAATCCTTGTGCTTCTAACTCATTTTTCACTTTATCTTGTAAGCTACCTGTTCCTGCCATTGATACTTTAGATGCAAACCCTGTTGAGTCTACAGTATATAGCATTATTCTTTTGTGAGTTTCTGGCGTTATTGGTAGTTGATTTTTAGTGTTTTTAACTAAAGTTATAGCTTTATCTGCTACATCTTTTGCTACTTCTAAGTGTTTTTCACATCCTATAACAGATAAATTTTCTTTTGGTGGCATTAATGTATTTGATTCTTTTTTCTTATGTAATTTTAACATAGCTTTAAATGCAAGTACACGAGTAACAGCTTCATCTAAACGCTCATGAGTTAATATTCCATTTTCAAGTCCTTTTTTCATAGCTTCAACATCTTCATCTTTATCTCTATAATAAAGTATCATATCGCATCCTGATGCTATTGTTGTAGGTATCATATCTTCTCTTCTTATCATAGAAGTAAGTCCTACCATATGAGTTGCATCAGTAAGTATTAATCCGTTAAATCCTAATTGTTCACGAAGTAATCCTTGTAATAATTCAGGTGCTATAGTAGCTGGCATTATCTCATTATCTTTTATGCCTGGCTTTAACTTTCTTGAGTATTCTGGAAGTCTTATATGTCCTATCATTACAGATTCAACACCTGCATCTATCATTCCCTTATATACTTTACCAAATTCATTATCCCACTCTTCACAACTCATCATATTATTAGTTGTAACTATGTGTTGATCACGCTCATCTAATCCATCTCCTGGGAAATGTTTCATACAACAAGCAAGACCTGCATCATTTGCACCTCTTAAATATTCTTTTGACATTTCAAGTACAACATCTGCATCACTTGAGAAACAACGGCTAGATACAACACAGTTTCTCCAGTTTTTATTTATATCAACTATAGGTGCATAAGTCCAGTTGCATCCTATAGCAGCTGCTTCCTTACATCCATAATATCCTAATTTGTATGCATTTTCTTTATCTTGTGTAGCCCCTATTGTTACATGGTATCCTATATGTGTTCCACCACCAATACCACCATCTCCTCCAGCTTCTATATTAGCTGCTATTAGTGCTGGTATTTTACTAGTATTTTGTATAGTCATATTTTGTTCATATAACTTATCAGCTGACATATTAGAATATCTAAATCCTCCCATGCCATATTTATTAATACGCTCTTTTATCTCTTCTTCATTGTTATTCCAAAGCATATCTACAAATACTTGTCCTATCTTTTCATCTAAAGATAATCCCGCTAATGTATCTTCTACCCACTTGATATCCTCATCTTCTAAGTAAAATGGTTTTGCTTTTAAATCTATTTTCATTTTAATCCCCCTTTTGATAAATGTCTTTTTAGATTTATAATCATAAGGTATATAAAATTTATATACCTTATTTGATTACTATTTTTTAATATTAACTAATTCTGAATTTAATACGTATATAAATTTATCACTTATCTGACCACCTGCTAATTCTGCTAATTGATCAATTGTCATACCTTCTAACATACCTGCAGTTGGGCCCTCTAGAATTTGTCCAAAATATTTTTCAATTATAGATTTAGTTTCTTCATTGGCCATTAATTCTTTAAATTTACATTTTGTTGAATATACATCATCTGTAATATTAAGTTCTTTAATTTCAACATCATCAAACTTGTTTTTATCATCATTAAACCAATTTGTAACTACTCCACCTTTATCTTCTGGACAGTCATAAATAGAATTTCTTTCATCTACTTTATTAAATATAGCAAAATCCGTGTAAACTTTGCCTTCACTCTTTGCCACTACTTTTACTTCATTTTGTCCATCTACTAACTCTATATTTTCAAAGTTAAATATATGATTTGAATTTAATGTAGCTACTTCTTCGTTATTTACAAATAAAGTTAATTCATTTAAGTTAGAGTATACTTTGACATTTATAAATTTATTTTCTCTATCAATATATCTTTTACTATTTATATGAATAAATTTTTCATCTGACCAAAGTGATTTGTACATATAAAATGCGTCTTTTTTAACTTTTCTATCAAATGTTATTAAACCTTTATTATTTCTTCCTTTAACTCCACCTTCATCTCTAAAATCAGAACCAAAGTCAAAGAAATTCCATACGTATGTACCCCATACAAATTTTCTTTCATTAAATATCTTCATTACTTTTTCATGATATAGTGCATGGTACTCTTCTGTATAATCCTTTACTTGTGGATTATCTGTATGATACTTAATTATTCCTTCTGCACCATATTCTGATATACCTATACAAGTATCTGGATTTACCTTATTAAAATCATCTAACCATTGAGCAAATTCTTCAACTTCACCTTGATACCATCCATAATATTTGTTATAAGCCATTATGTCTGTATAATTATGAAACTCATCTTCATTTTCAACCATCATAACTTGTGCTTGAGTAGTTAAACGAGTACTATCTTCTTTTTTAGCTAGTTGGTGAAGTTCTTTAACTAGAGTTCTAAGCTCGTCAGTTATACCACCTATTTGTATTTCATTTTGTACTCCCCACATAACTATACTTGAATGGTTATAGTTTTGACGTATTAATTCAACTAATTGGCTCTTAGCATTTTCACCTTTTAAATCAGTCTTTGACATAACTGATATAAATGGTATTTCCGCCCATATTATCATACCTTCTCTATCACATAAATCATAGAAGTATTGATCGTGTTGATAATGAGCCAAACGTATTGAGTTAGCACCTACTTCTTTTATAAGTTTCATGTCTTCTTCATGATCCTTTTTGCTTAGTGCCCAACCTTTATCTTTTCTATCTTGATGTCTAGAAACACCATTTAACTTCATATGTTCTCCATTTAAGAAGAATCCTTCTTTAGCATCAAATCTATAGTATCTAAACCCTGTTGGTATTATTAATTCATCTAATACATCATTATCTTTCATTATGTATGCTTTTACATTATATAAATATGGATTTTTTACTCCATGCCATAGTATAGGTTTTTCTATATTTATTGGTAGTGATATTTCCTTTGATTCATTTGGGTTTAATAATATATCTTTTGCATTGTATTTTACAATATTTCCTTCTTTATCTAATACGTCTATCCATAATTTTATAGCTTCTTCTTTTTCACAATCATTTTTTATTATTGATTTTACAGTTATGCTTGCACTTTCTTTAGTTATATTATCTTGTGACACATATACTCCTAAAGAACCTTCATTCATTAATTCAAAATGAGTTTTATCTGTAACAACTAGATTAACATCTCTGTATATCCCTCCATAGAATGTAAAATCTGCCCATATAGGATATACATCATCAACTATAGAGTTATCTACTTTAATTGCTATTGTGTTAACTTTTCCGTATTCTACTACATCACTTATATCAAATCTAAAAGTAGAATATCCTCCTTTATGCTCTCCTAAATGTTTTTCATTTAAGTATACATTTGTTATACTGTTTGATCCATTTAATTCTATATATATTTTCTTATTTTCATATTCTTTATTTATAAATATCTCTTTTCTATACCAGCAAGCTCCCTTATAAAAATCATTGCCTCCATCTATTCCATCTATAGCATTCCAAGTATGGGGGATGCTTATATTTTCCCAAGTGCTTAAATTAATATCTTTTATATAAGCTTCTTTAATATCTTCTTTTACAAATTTCCAATTGTCATTGATGTTAATAATATTTCTCATAATATCTCCCCTTTGTAAAACATTTTCCTAAGATTAATACTAGTATATCATATATTTCGGTTTATTGGTATACTAGTATTAATTTTATTTTACAGGTTAACTTAACGACTTTTCAAATTCTATTACTAAACCTTCTTTTTTATTATAAATAAAATCACAAAGAATCTCATATATCACTACATGAGATTCTTTATGATTAAAATACGTTACTTTAAACTTAAATTAATATGTTTACAAAACACTCAAATAAAATTTAACCTTAAGCACCTTGTTTCTCTTTTATACTGTTTAATCCACTTTGAACTTCAGCCATTTTAGCTGCATCTAATGGATAGAATTTCATAGCTATTATAGATGCTATATGTCCAAATATTGGTACTATGTACATACACGTCATTATTAACCAGAAAAACTTAGTATCTGCTGGAGTATTTGGAACTATTACTGCATTTGCCATACCTATTATAGCAAGCCCTACTCCAAGTAATGTTGAACTAAATGATGATATTAACTTATCTATAAATGAGAATAATGTCCCCATCATACCTGGAACAAACTTTCCAGTTCTATATGTTTCATAGTCTGCACAGTCTGCTATCATTGGTATAACTATATTTCCTGATATCCCTGCAAATGCACCTTGAAGTATTGTTATAGATAAGAATAGTATAGTATTTAAATTTATATTAGTCATAGATACATTATCAAATGGTTGTATTATAATCATTGCAAATAACATTGCCATACTTAACCAAGTACCTGCAACAAAAGCTTTCTTTTGCCCAAGTTTTGATGCATATCTAACTCCAATTATTGTTATAATTATCGTTACTGGAGTTGTTATAACACTCATCTCACCTTGTAAACTAATATTCATCAATACGTTACCAAATAAATACATCTTAGTTGCATTAGCAAGAGTGCTTGCTAACTTATCAGTTGAAGCTGCTATAACTAGCATTTGTATAGCTCTATTTGACTTTATTATTGGCCAGTAATCTTTAAACTTAACTTGATTTGCTGCACTTCCGACACCGTAAAATTCTTTTTTATCTCTCCCTGATATACCTATAATTGCAAGTATTGTCATTACAAATGAAGTTCCACCAAATATTATTGCTGCCATCTTCCACATTTCAGGATTTAATAAACCATTTTCATATCCATCAGCAAACATTGGAGGTAATATAGAAGTTATTACTAATGCTGATACTGAAAATAATATACTATTATATATTGAATCAAATATTGTAAATAATGGTCTTTGCTTAGGGTCATTAGTTAATGACGCTTGTGCTGCTTTTGTACAAGCTGTTTGGAATGTGTATCCTATTATGTATATTACATATATTCCTAAAAGTACCGGAAATCTCATTGATTTACTAAGGTTTGGTACTACTCCGAATATTAAATACACAGTTATTAATAATATAATATTTCCAACTAGCATAAATGGTCTATATTTACCAAACTTAGTTTCAGTCTTGTCTATCATATATCCTATTATTGGATCTGTTATACCGTCAAATATTCTCATAGATGTTATAACTACCCCTATAGTTACCGCAGCTATACCTAGTATATTTTGACTAAATATTGCCAAGTAAGTCATTATAGACATTATTACATTTGTGGCAGTATTATTTAAAGCGAAAAGTCCTATTTGCCATAATTTAGCACTATTATATTGTTGTTTTGATACGTTAGACACTTTTTATTCCCCTTTCGATTATTAAATCTTTGAAATTGTTTTCCCAATCTTTAAAAAAAATTACTAATTAAAATCTATCTTCGTATCCTAATGCTTTTAAATTTCTTGCACTTATTTCTAAGCTTTCAAATGGATCTTTTCCATATGTATCATCTTGCTCTATAAATATATGTTCAACCCCTGTTTCTCCAGCTAAATCTATTATAGCTTTTATGTCTAAGTTTCCTTCTCCTATTTCAGCAAATTGAACCATTAATGCCATATTTGTCATTATTTGTTCCATTCCACCTGATAAGTCTATAGTTTGAGCTATTCTATAATCTTTTATATGTATTATCTTTATTCTTCCTTCTAGTTTCTTTATCCACTCTAATGGATTTACTCCTCCCCTTTGTAACCAATGAACATCAAGCTCAAATCCTAAATACTCTGGGTCACTTTCTTTAGCCATTATATCCATTATATACTCACCATCATATTTAGCAAATTCAACATGGTGATTATGATAATAAAGTTCTAGACCTTCTTCTTTTAATCTTTTACCAAATTCATTTAATTCTTTAGTATACTCAATTATCTTTTCTTTTGATCCTAAACAATCAAATGATATCATTCCTACTCTTATATATTTGCAATTTAATGCTTTAGTATCTGATACTATTTTGTCAAAGTCATCTCTTAAGTTTTCCATTTTAATAGAAGGCATTAAAGACTTTATAGCTGCACTAGTTGCGCATACTTTCATATCTAGCTCATCTAAACATTTTTTTATTTCAGATACATTTTCTTCAGTCATAGGTATTTGAGATAATTCTACTGTTGAAAATCCTATTTCTTTAACTCTTTTGAAAGTTTCAGTTATACCCATTTCTTGTACTTTTTCTCTAAGCATCATCATTTGAACGCCTATTGTTGGTTTTGTCATATTATTTACCCCCATAATATTTGTTTATTATCCTTAGATGAAGTTCTTATACTATCTATAATTTTTATAGAAGGTATGGCGTCATTTATAGTTATATAATCTTTAGTGTTATTTATTAAGCAATTATAATAATCATTTATAATTTCTTTATGGCTAGCTCCATAATAATGCTTACTTCCACTAAGTTTATCATCTTCTACTATTAAAACTTTTTCTCCACCTACTGATTTATATAATTTACTATCTTTTATAGTAAATTTACCCTTTTCAAGTATTACCTGTATCTCAACACTAGAGCTGTCACAATATGCTATTGTTGAAAAGAATAACCCTTTAGCCCCATTTGAGAAATTTATACTAGCACTAGCTGTATCTTCAACTTCTATATCATAATCTAATAAGTTACTAACCTTACCTTTTATAGAATCTATTTTTCCACCTAATAATTGCATTAAATCTAATGTATGTATAGACTGATTTATCATAACTCCACCACCAGCTAACTTCATACTACCTCTCCATGGCTTTATGTCATAATACTCTTTTGGTCTACTCCAAGTAACTATCCCCTTTATACCAATTACTTTTCCATATTCTTTAGAATTTACTATATTTAATAAGTGCTTTGTTGTTTTGTTGTATCTATTTTGTAGACATATACAAATATTAGAATCTGTATTGTCATGTAATTTTTTAAATTTATTAGCTTCTTTCGCGTTTAAACAAAGTGGTTTTTCTAGGAGTATGTTAACTCCTAGATTAGCCACTTCTTTAGTTACAGGATAGTGAAGGTAGTGTGGTAAACATATATGAACACAATCTAAGTTTTCATTTTTAATCATCTCATTATAGTCTGTATAAAATTTAGCATCTTTTACTAAATCTTTTTTATTTTCATCTATATCACATACTGCAACTAGCTTTGCATTTTTATTTGATTTAATTGCATGAAGATGAACCATAGAAACATCTCCTAGACCTATAATCCCTATTCTTAGTGCCATATATTTTCCCTTCTTTCTCCTATTTTTATTTATGCGTTAGCTTTTTCAGCTTCTCTTCTCTTGTTTAATTCTTCTAGGTATAAATCTTCATCAAATGGTAATTCTATATCTTTTCCTGTCCAGCTTGATAAGTGCATTGCATTTGATAATATAACTCCATTTATACCATCTGTTCCTGGTGCTAATAATTTTTTACCTTCTAATATAGCTTCAGTGAAGTTTATCATAACATTTATATGTTGAACTCCCCATTGATCTGGTATTTCAAATTCTTCAACTTCGAATAAATCTCCCATACCTTCTCCTCTGAAAAGATTTGCAACATCAGCAAAAGTTAATCTCTTGTTTAATTCATTTTCGCTTTCTTTCATTCTCTTAACTGTTACTTTCTTACTTCCTTCAACTACTATCTTACCTTTATCCCCGTGTATTTCAAATCTATCAGTTCCTAATATGTCATGTGTACAAGTTATAAATGTTCCAGTAGCTCCGTTTTCGTATTCAACAAAAGCAGTTACATCATCTTCAACAGCTATATTTCTGTGAGAACCAAATTGTAAGTTAGCTCTTACTTTAGTTGGCATTCCACATATCCATTGCCATAAGTCTAATTGGTGAGGTGCTTGGTTAGCTAATACTCCTCCGCCTTCTCCTGACCAAGTTGCTCTCCAGTCACTCATATCATAGTATGCTTGTGGTCTCCACCAAGTAGTTATTATCCAGTTAGTTCTTCTTATTTCCCCTATTTCACCGTTATCTACTATTTCTTTTATTCTTTGATATAATGGGTTTGTTCTTTGATTAAACATCATACCAAATACTAAGTGTGGCTTAGACTCTGCTAATTCATTCATTTCTCTTATTTTCTTAGTGAAAACTCCTGCTGGCTTTTCAACTAATGTATGTAAATCTCTGTTTAATGCTTCTATAGCTATTACTGGATGATCGTAGTGTGGTGTAGCTATTAATACAGCATCTATTTCTTTACTATCTAACATGTCTATGTAGTTATCAAAGAATTTTACATCTTTAGGTAACTTTTCATTAGCCCATTCCTTTTTAGCTGGGTTTATATCACAAACTGCTGTTAACTTAGCTCCTGCTACTTTTCCTTCTGCTAACCAACTAGCATGAGATCCACCCATTTGACCTATTCCAACTATCCCAAATCTTACTTGTTTCATATCGTCCCCTCCAAATTTGTTTAATCTAAACTCAATTTTTCCTAATATGTTTACTAAAGATTTATATTGAAGTGCATAAGCACTCTTTCCGTCTAGACCTTTGTCTTCTTTTATTATTTCATTAACATCTTCTAATTCTAAATCTTTTAATGAATCAAATATAACTAAGTGTGGCTCCATAGTTACAAAGCCTTTATATCCATTTTTTATAGCATCTGTTAGTATTTCTTCTATCTTACCTTCACCAGTTCCGCATACTACATTTTGATTATCACGTTTATTTGCATCTTTTATGTGGTAATATACTATATAGTCTTTTAATAATTCATAGCATTCTTTAGTGTTTTCCATACACTGAACAAAGTTTGCAAAGTCAAATATAGCTTTAAAGTTATCTGAATTTACACTTTTTAATATCTCTAAACATCTAGAAGATATATCTCCGTATATGTCTTTTTCATTTTCATGAAGTAGTATTATGTTGTGCTTTTTAGCTATTTCTGTAAATATACTTAATTTTTTTATAACTTCATCTCTATAGTCATCAGGATTTTTACCTTTTGGCATATAGAAACTAAACATTCTTATATACTTACACTCTAGTATACTTGCCATTTCACATAATTTTTCTAATAAATCTACTTGCTTATTAAAACCTTCTTCATCATCTATAAATACTTTACCTATAGGTGATCCTATAGAAGATACTTTTACTTTATATTCTTCTAATTTTGGCTTTATATAAGTTTTTAGTTCATCTATACTATATTCACTAAAGTTTTTTTCATTTACCCCTCTTATTGATATATACTCCATACCAAGTTCTGTTACTGTTTGAAGTTGTGTATCAAAATCACTGCTTATTTCATCTGAAAATCCCGATATCTTTATATTTTCTAACATACGCTCCCCCTATAAAATGTTTTATCCTAAGAAGTATTTGTTTGAGTTGTTAAAACATATATCTTCAATTATTTGACCTAGTATGTCTAAGTCGTTTGGATATTCTCCATTTTCAACTAAGTTACCTATGTAGTTGCAAAGTATTCTTCTAAAATATTCATGTCTTGTAAAAGATAAGAAACTTCTAGAGTCTGTAAGCATTCCTACAAATTTACTAACTAATCCAAGTTGTGAAAGTGCCATTAATTGTCTTTCCATTCCATCTTTTTGGTCATTAAACCACCATCCAGAACCAAATTGTATTTTCCCAGCTATGCCTCCACCTTGGAAGTTACCTATCATAGTACCTAGTACTTCGTTATCCTTTGGATTTAAACAGTATAGTATAGTTTTAGGTAGTTTATCTTCTACATCTAGACTATCTAATATTCTTGATAATGAATAAGCGATTTCCCCATCATCAATACTATCAAATCCTGCATCTACCCCTACTTTGTTAAACATTCTTGTATTATTATTTCTAAGAGCACCTATATGAAGTTGCATAACTAGATTTTTCTCGCTATACATCTTTCCTAAGCTTATTAATGTGAAAGTTATGTACTTGTAAGCTTCTTTATCACTTATAGTTTCACCAGATAAAACTTTAACAAATATTTCTTCAACTTCCTCTATTGTTGAATTTTCAAAATAAACTCTTTCTAAACTATGATCTGTTATATTACATCCATTTTCTACAAAGAAGTCTAATCTATTTTTAAGTACTTTTAAAAGTTCACTGTATGTTTTTATTTCTATATTTTCTAATTTTCCTAAAGCTTTTATATAATCTATAAAACCTTCATTTTTTATCTTAAGTGCTTTATCTGGTCTAAATGTAGGTCTTACTTTACACTCAAAACTTTCATCTTCTCTTATTTTTTTATGATATATTAAATCATCAGCTGGATCATCTGTAGTTCCTATGTATACTACATTTGACATTTCTATTAGCTTTCTTGCACTTAAATTGTTTTCTTTGATACTAAGATTTGCTTTTTCCCATATAATCTCGGCAGTTTTTTCACTTAGAGTTTCTTCTATGTTAAAGTATCTTCTAAGCTCTAAATGAGACCAATGATATATAGGGTTTCCTATTAAATAAGGCATCATCTTAGCAAATTCATTAAACTTTTCAAAATCACTAGCATCTCCTGTGATGTACTTTTCATCTATACCAAAGCTTCTCATAGCTCTCCACTTGTAGTGGTCATGGTATAACCACATTTGAGTTATATTTTCATATGTTTTATCTTCTGCTATTTCTACTGCTGGTAAATGGCAGTGATAGTCAAATATAGGCATTTTTGCTGCGTGGTTATGATATAATGTTTTTGCCGTGTCGCTATTTAATAGGAAGTCTTTATCCATAAACGTTTTCATATTTACCCCCATATATTTCACTTAATTAAAATTTTGACTTTATTTAACTTATACTAAATATTTTATCATAAAATATTTTTAACAATATTTGAATTAATTTTCTTTTTTTAGACTAATTTATTCAAATTATTTATTTTTATTTATAGCCTCTATTAATCCATTTATATAAACTGCTCCTAAAGCTCTATCATATAGTCCATATCCTGGTCTTCCTGTTTCTCCCCATATCATTCTTCCATGGTCTGGTCTATATGGTCCTTTAAAGTCATAATCACAATATGCTTTTACTATTTCATAAAAATCAAGTGATCCACACTCAGATAAGTGAGCTACTTCATTAAAGCTACTTTCTCCTGTTATTAAAACATTTCTTAAGTGTGCAAAGTTTATTCTATTTTTTTCTTTTCCAAAGTATTCAACCATTTTTACTACATCATTAGTACT
>NZ_JADOZQ010000005.1:0-82420 GCF_015669105.1 Romboutsia sp. D33t1_170424_H2
AAAATTCTACGGAAATAAAATTAATATATTATATATAATTAATACTTAGTTAATTTTTTAATTATATATAATAAAATTTTAATATATGTCTATCTTACAGAAGTATATATATCAGAAAACTCTATATCTATATTCTCTACATATTTATTATATTTAAATGCATTCTGGCTTACATAGTTTTCTTCACATAACCTTATTGGTATAACTATCTTAAACTCACTTCCTACCTTTTCTTCACTATCTACTTTTATAGTACCTCCATGTAAATCCACTAAAGATTTAACTATTGATAAACCTATTCCACTTCCTTCGCTAGGTTTTGTTATTCTATTATTTACTTGCTTAAATAGAGTAAATACCTCTTCTAATTTATCTTTTGGTATACCTATTCCACTATCTTTAATACTCATATTTAAATTTTTATCATCTATATCTAATTTTACGTATATAATTCCATTTTCTGTATTATATTTTATTGCATTAGATAGTAAGTTTAATATAATCCTATCCATTTTTTCTAAGTCAAACGCCATTATTTTTTCTTCTACATTTGTATCAAAGATTAATTTTATCCCCTCTTCTTTTGCATAGCTTTGTACAGAGTCACATATATTTTCTATAAACTCTACTATATTATAATTTTGCGGATTATATTCTAAGCAGCCTGCATTTAGCCTTGTACTGTCAATTAAATTATTTACCATTTTTAATAACCTATAGCTATTTTGTCTTATTATATTTGTATATTTTTTATATTCTTCATCATGGTTATTTCGTTTTGTAATAGCTTCCATTAACTGTATAGAACTAAATATAAGATTTAATGGTGTCTTAAATTCATGAGATAAATTAGCAAAAAATTCCATTCTAAGGCTTTCAAATTCAAGCTCTGCCTCTTTTCTATGAGATATATCTCGAGATATTCCAAGCACCCCAGATACAACTTTATTGCTATCTAACATTGGTACCTTTACTGTTTCAAAATATCTAACTCTTCCATCATCTGATATAGATGAATTATTAGATATAAGCTTACTTTTAGTTTTCATTATATTTTTTTCTTCTATCTCATATTTCTTTATTTTATCATGAGGTGTATTTATATCTTTTTCAGTTTTTCCTATGATATCTTCTTTAGTCATATTTCTATTTTCTGCAAATACTTTGTTACAATGTCTAAATACTCCATGTTTATCTTTTAAAAATATACTATCTGGAATATTATCACTAATTAAATTTAACATTTTAATAGCAGATAATTGATTATTATATGCAAAATTTTCCATAACATCTAAGCATATTCCTATAGTTCCTAATATTTCATTATTTTCATCTTTTATAAGTTTTGCAAATCCATTATAAAATTTTCCATCATAAGAGATTAGCCCATGTTTAGATTCTTTACCTTCTTTAATAAGTTTTTTTTCTCCTTTTGAGAATAATTTTGCTATTTCCTCTGGATATATCTCTTCATTTGTTTTTCCTATCATATTTTTAATCGTTGTATATTTACCTTTTGTTATTTCTTTATTTGTATATACATACCTGCCATCTCTATCTTTTAGCCATATAACTCCACCTAATCCATTCATAAGTTCTTTTATATTTTTATCTATATCAATTTTTCTTTTAAACCATATTAAATATCTATTTTCTGATATTTTTATTATCTCTATTTCATAAAATGACTTTATATCTTTTATATATATTTTTTTAATTTTGTCTTCTATATGCCTATCTATTTCTAGAAAAGCTTCTTTGTATCCTATATTGTCAATACTATAAATATTTCCTTTAATTATCTTATCCCCTATTAATTCATTAAATCTTTTATTTATATCTACTACTTTAATTTTGTTTATTTCATCCATCTCTATATATACATATGGTATAGGGATGTAAGAAATCATTTTCAAGTATTCTTCTTTATTTAACATAATTTCCTCCCCCGTTAGACATTATCCTATGATAGATTATAGTATATTTTAAATTAAAATGGTATTTTTATATTTTTTTTGTTTAAAATTTCTAAATAGTGTGTATATATAAAATATAATAATTTCAAATTATTTTAATATAAATTAGGAGGATATAATTATGATAAGAGTTTGTTCAGCATGTTCTGGAATGAGTATAGATGATTTAAGAGAGGCTTTACTAGGTAGAGAAATAGAAAATGAATGTATAGGTGAATGTGGTGCTGAGTTTACAGCATACGTAGGAGATGAACTAATAACAGCATCTTCATTTGACGATTTTGTTAATCAAGCTAAAGAAGTAAAATAGTTTACAAAACCTCTAAAAAATAAATTTCCCTTTAATAAAAAAAGCTATCTTGTTTATAGATAGCTTTTTTGTAATTTAAAATAAATTTCTAAATAACTTTTATTATTTGAAGTAGCTTTCAAATACATCTTCTTTTTCTTTATCTTCTACATTTAAATTTATATATTTTATATTTTTCATTCCGCAAACTTCTAATGTTCCTTTTATTATTACTGTTTCTATTGGGTTATTTAATTTATCTTTTAAATAGCTTGTGTTTGATTCTGATGTAGTTATAACCATACCTGATTTTATATTGCTTAAAAGTCCCTTTGTTTTATTATCTTCTTCACTAAATGCAAAGTTTTTTATAAATACCTTATCAAAAAAACCTTTTAGTATTGCAGGTACATTGTTAAACCAAACTGGAAAAACTAGAATTATCTCATCACTATTTCTTATACTTTGTTGATATTTTTTAACTAATTCATCATCAGTCTTACCTTCATTATATAACTGTTCTTCTTTTTCAGTCATTACAGGATTGAAGTTATCTTTGTACAAATCTATTATTTCATATTCTGCTCTATTTTCAATCAGCTTTTTTGATAATTTTTCTACGATTTTTTTACTAAAAGATTTTTCACTTGGACTTGCTACTATTATTGTAGTTTTCATAAAATACATCCTTCCTTTCTTTCTTATATGTATTTAGTATAAATAATATTTTTATTTAATATTCATACAATATAGATATGTATATACTAAATACATAAAAAAATAGAGTGTAAGATATTTTACACTCTATTTTTTTATAATTTATTTTATTACATTTATACATTCATTAACTATAGACTTGTCTATACCGCCTACTTGTATAAGTTTTGTAGCATTTTTTATTACTGACTTATCACTATTGTTATGAACTAGTACAACAGGATAATTTTTAGCAAGTGGAGATACTGTTAGAGCATCTACTAATGTATATCCTTTTGATATATAAAACTCATTAGTATTAGGATAGAACTTTTCTATAACTAGCTTATTAGTAGCAAATCTATCACTTCCTCCAAGTCTAGTTGCATTTGTTTTATTTACTATATTATCACTCATTGATATACTAGATCCTATAACATAAGTACTTTTGTTATTAGTGTTAAATGGTATGTCTTTTCCATTTGTTAATATTATTGGTACTCCATCACGACTTGCAATTGGAGATACACTCATAGCATCTGGTTCTCCTTTATATCCATTTACTAAAAATACTTTATCTATATTTGGATTTATTTTTTTTATTTCATCTGCAACTTTATAACTTGTTTCTTCTCTGCTATTTCCAGAAAGTCTTATAACTTCTTTTCCTTGTGATTTTAAATCACTTTCTATTTTTGGTGATATAACACTTTTTCCACCTATTAAATATACTTTATTAACTCCATTTAATCTTTCTTTTGTTTCATTTGGTATAGAATCTACTTTTGTTAAAAGTATTGGTGATTTAGTTATTCCTGATAATCCACTTGCACTAAGTCCATCTGCTAATGTTTTATCTCCATTAACAAGTATTGCACTAGTATAGTTTTGGTTATCAGATATCATAGCAGCTGTCTCATATCTATCATTACCTATTATAGTATCTAATATTACCTTATCTTTTTGATTATTTATAATATTTACATCATTTTTATTTACATATCCTTTAAATGTATAGTCATAACTTCCTGGTATAGGATTAGCTACATTAGATGGAGTTATTCTATCAGGATTTATCTCAATATTTGAGTTTCTATCATCAGATATTAAAACTACTTCACCTTTATCTGATGTATATAATCTATTTCCACTTTTATCATTTATATTTGATGACTTATTAAGCATTCCTATTTTATATCTATTATAGTCATCTCCTAAACCTCTAGATGATAATTCTACATCCATTTCATTCATATAACTTGATGCTTTTTCTGACCAATATGGATCTGATGCATATCTAACATTACATCCAATTTCTTTATTTCCAAGATTATTACCATTATATTTCCAACTATTTGGATTTAAATATTCATTTGACATCCATTCTTTTGCAAACTCATTTATACAATTTTCTATGCTTTTAAAGTAATTTGCATTATTTGGATTGCTATCCTTTGCATTTATTCCAAATATATTATTTTTTTGTTTAGCTAAAGTAGACGTTCCCTTAGCTGATTCATTCATAGCTATTCCAACCATAACTGATGCATTTACTCCATATTTATTTTGAGCTTTTATAAAATATTTTCCTGTATTTCTAAGAACACTGTCACTTGGTGTTTTAGCTTTAAAATACTCATTTATATCATTAGCATCATATGAACTTTTACTTCTACCTGGTAAATATTGATAGTAGTTATAGTATGGTTCATTAGGATTTACTGCATTGTTATGATTATTTTCTTTTGCATCGCTTATAAGTTTGTTTATATCATCATAAAAATAATTTCCATCATAGCTATAATACTTTACTTCATTTTTCATAAATGAAGGTGCTTGTCCTATTGTTCTATAAGTTCCTGTATTTCCTTGTACATTCGAACTTATATAATGACTTAGTTTTCCATTTACATTTTTGTAGTAACTTAAGTTTTGAGCTTGATTTATAGGAAGTACTACTATATTTGTACCTTTATCATCTTGCTTTTTAATCCATCCGCTAAATCCAGCAACTTCTATCTTTGCCATAGTTTCAGTTTCTTCTATAACTGGAACATCCTCTATATATCCATGATTTATATATGTGTATTCATTAGTGTCGTTTGCATTTTTATACAACTTTGCAGTATAGTTTATAGAACTTTCAGATATTCCATCTCCTAATTTTACAATACGACCTATAGAGTTTGTACTATATACTATTAAACCTTCTTTATTTATAACTGATGGTACTATATTTTCATGACTATACTCATTTTGTATATTTTTTGCTATATTTACAGCTTCATCGTAAGTATTAGCTTCTTTATAAAATATATATTTTCCATCTTGGCTAGCTAGTGCTACTTCATAGTTTGAATTTGTTTTAGTTTTTAGATATTTGAAGTTATTAAGTTCTTCTATATCTTGTTTGACTTCTGTAGGCATTTCTGACATGTAATTAGATATGCTATGTGATTTAGGCATTGGTTTTGTATATGTTTCATATTCATTAGAATTAGCATAAGAAACATTTCCCAACATTAAGCCACTTATAGCTAATGATAAATATACACTTTTCTTTAATTTCATATATTTTCCCCCTATTTTTGTATATATATACTAAATTATAACATATATGTTTTATATTCTCAAAGTAAGTTAATAGTATTATAAAATAAAACACTTAGCATAATATTATGCTAAGTGTTTTTTCTATTTACCCTTATGATTTATTTCTTTTACTTGAATTAATTCAAATTCTTTATTTTTTATATTTATATCAAAAGCTTGCCCAAATCCTTTTACTAATCTTCCACTTTTTATATTTAACTTAAATATATCAAAGTCTAAAGTTTTTAATACCATCATCATAGATGAATCATGTACTTCATCAAACTTATTATATATAGCTTCATCTGCATTTTCTAATTTAGTAGCTTCACATTCAAATGACACTCTTTTTCTTGCAAATATAGTTTTTGAATCTTTTTCATCTTCTATTATCATAACTGAACAATTTTTATCATTTGTTAAATTATAGTAATGACTTGCTGCTTTACTTAAATATAAATATATATCTTTATCTATCATAACAAATGGTGCATAACTTATTTCTGGTAATTTATTTTCATTTAATGAACTTATCATTAAGCTTTTTTGATTGTTTATTATATTTTCCATATTAATTGTCTCCTGTCTATAACTTTACGTTAAGTATTCTTTCTATTATATATACACACCCTCTAAAACCTATATATGGAGTATATGGATATATATTTACTTTATTTAAGTTTGGATTACTTACTTGTAACTTCATCTTAGCGTTACTTTTCATGTCTAAACTTGGTCCATCACCAAATAATCCTAGAAGTTGTGTATTTTTTAGATATTTCATTCTATCCAATTCACTTCCTGTAGAAACTAAATTTTCTTCACTGTCTATTTTATGTAGCACTTCTTTTCTATCTACACATAAATTTAATTCACTAAGCATATCACTTATTCCTAGTACAGTATCATAATCTCCAAATAGTGCACATTTTTTACTTTCTTTGTAGAAGAAGAACTTACGCTTTACACTAAACATGTTATTTTTAACAAAGCTTATTTCTTTATTGTATAATTCTTTGTTTAACTCATACCCTTCTATTTCATTTACTGCTTCTATAAATTCCATAGTATTTTTAAGACCATATAAACTTTTATATACATATGGTATATTGTACTTTTCTTTCATATATTTAGCAGCTTTTAATCCTTCTTTTCTAACTACTACATTAAGAGATGCTTTCGCTGCGTTTTCTATGTCTTCTATAGAAGTATCACAAGTAAACATTGTATTTAAGTCTTTATTAAATAGCTCTTTCATAATTCTTTTTAATTCATAGCTATCACTTAAGAAGTTGTATTTATCTATGTTATATCCTATAATGTTGTACTTATTTATATCTTTAGTGTTGTCTTTAGTTATTTCTTTTACTAATAATTCTAATATATTTTCAACACCTATGTTGTAGTCGTCCTTAAGCCCACCTGTAGTTATAGGTATTAATTTTGCTTTTACTTTATCTTTAAGTACTCTACATACACTTTTAATATCTGCACCTATTATAGATGATATAGATGATGCCATTACAAATATGTATTTAGGCTTTATATTTTCATCTAATTCTATTATTGCATTTTCAATTCTATCGTACTTTCCAAATGTAACATCACTTTGATCCATATGAGTTGAATATATTTTTGCTCTTTCTTCTCCATTTAAGCTTCCTATTGCCTCTATTGAATAGTGTGTTGTTCCTGCTGGACCAAATTCTATAATACATGCATTATTTATTGATGACAGTGTCCATATTGTTCCCATTCTATCATTTGCTACGGGGAAATATTTACATACCTGCATACATCATTCCTCCCATTTTGCTAGTTTCTAATTCATATAGCTTTATTAAGTCTTTCATCATATCTATAGGTAGTTCATATCCTATTTTTTGTGCATGAGAGTCTAGTGTTATTTGCATTAACCCTTTTTCTCTAAGTATTATAGGGCTTTCGTGACCTATATATACATCTGCTCCTATTGTTTCATATAAATGTCTAAGTGGTGCTATATTTGCTATTCTACTTATGTATGGGTTATATCCTTTTTTAGATATATTTTCCTTGTACTTTATATCTTGTTCATATAACTCTCTAATTTGTACAAACACTGGTATCATACCTAAATCACTTAAAAAGTCTACAGTTTCAAAAGCCATCATAGGTGTATTTCCATATATAAGTTTTTTTCCTTTTAAAATATCACTACACTTTCTAAAAAGCTCATCATATTCATTTATCTTATCTTCTAATTTATTTAATAAATCTACATTTAATAATTCTTCTAATCTCTTGTAGTTTTTATATATTGTACTTTTATCCATATGCTTATCAAAGTATATATAGTCTATATCAAACTTTTTCTTCATAGCTTTAGCCAAATCTAGTGCTATCATATCTGTTACTATATTTACTTTTGATTTTGATGCATTTTTTATAGCATCTATATCGCACTTTGATGGTATCACAGTATTAATGCTAACTCCTTCGCTTTTAAGAAGTTTCACAAGTTCTGTAGATTCAACATTTTCTTGCCTATGTCCTAGTATGTTAATTCCTTCTTTTTCTTTTGATTTTTTCATACAAGTACTTAGTGCTTTTAAGCTTCTAGACATTCCTGGTATATGAGAGTTGCACTTAAAATGTTCTGTGTTTACTACAAATATAGGTATATCAACTTCACCATCTAAGCTATACTCTATTGAAGAATAATCTTCTCCTATAAGCTCTGGTACACAAGTTGTTACTATCATTATGGCATCAGGTTCTTCTATTTCTATTATTTGTTTTATAGCTTCTTCTACCTTCTTTTGCCCACCAAATACTATATCTTTGTCTTTTAAAACTACTGAATAGACACTATCATTTCCTTTTTGTCTATGATATGCAAAGTTTTTAGTGTAGTAAGTACATTCACTAGTTCCTATTACAACTAGTGGCATATTTTTTATATAACTTGCAGTAAGGGCTACCCCAAATAATGGACAATGTGTCCCTGGGAATATTGCATGAGATAAACTTTTTATATCTTTATCTTCATTTATTTCATCTAATCTATTTAAAATATCTAAAGTATACATACTTCTCCTCTTATTATGTAAATTTTGATTTTGACTCTTTCTTATATTTATTGACTTATTTAATCATTAGCTTTAAGACACTAGTCTTTGTGCCTTTATAGTTTTTATAGGGTGTATTCTAGGTTTATTACTTTGTGGATCATTATCTATATCACACTCTATTTTATAAACTTTTTTTATAACATCCTTATTTACAACATCATTTGGTCTACCATCACTTATAATTTGACCATCTTTCATAATTATAAGCCTATCGCTATACTTACTAGCTTGGTTTAACTCATGTAGTACCATTACTATTGTTATTTTAAACTTTTCATTTATTTCTCTAACTAACTCCATAAGCTCTAGTTGATATGATATATCTAAATATGTAGTAGGCTCATCAAGAAGTAATATGTCTGGCTTTTGACATAGTGCTTGTGCAATATATGCCCTTTGTCTTTCGCCTCCAGATAATGCCCCTATTGGAGTCTTTTTATATTTACTAAGCCCTGTATTTTCTATTGCCCAATCTACTATTTCTTTGTCATTATTTGTCTTAGTTTCAAACCATTTTTTGTGAGGGATTCTTCCAAAGTAAACAAGTTCTTCAACTGTTAAATCCATAGGTGCATTGTTGTGTTGAGATAATAAGCACACCTTTTGAGCTATTAATTTTCCCTTTAAGTCTTTTATTCTTTTTCCTTCTAAAAAAACTTCTCCACTTAAAGGTTTTATCATCCTAGATAAACTCTTTAATAAAGTTGATTTTCCACATCCATTTGGACCTATTATGGATACAACTTCTCCTTTATTTATTTCTAAGTTTAAATTCTCTATTATAACTTTATCTTCATATCCAACTTTTAAATTACTAGCACTTATCATTAATAATCTCCTCTCTTTCTTAGTAAGTATAAGAAAAACGGACCTCCAACTATAGACATAATGACTCCAACTGGTATTTCTATAGCTCCACCTATGGTTCTTCCTAAAGTATCTGCAACTAATAATACTATACTCCCTAGTACCATACTAAAAGGTATAGTATATTTATGATCACTTCCCATAATCATTCTAGATATATGAGGAACAATAAGTCCAACAAAGCTTATAACTCCTACAACTGATGTTGATATAGCAGCTAAAAATACTGCTACACCTGAAATTAATAGTCTAGTTAAGTTAACATTAAATCCAAGATTTGTTGCTGCTTCATCTCCAAGTTGTAAAACATTTGCACTTCTTATAAGAAGTAGTGATACTATAAGTGCTATTATAGAATATCCAAATAACATATTAACATCTACCCAAGTTTTAGTAGCTAAGCTTCCATTTAACCAAAGCATAGCACTTTGTATCCTATCACTATACATTGTTGATAAAAATGATATAACTCCTCCTAATATAGTATTTACAGCAACCCCTGCTAATACTATTCTTCCTGGCTTTATCCCATTTTTATAAGCCATTAAAAATACTAATATACATGCTATAGCACCACCTACAAATGCAACTATAGGTAGTATATTCGTATACTTTGGAGCTAATAAAAGTATTATAATAGCAGCTACACTAGCACCTGTTGATACTCCTGTTATACCAGGGTCTGCTAGTGGATTTTTCATAACTGATTGAAGTAATATTCCTGCTACTGCTAAGTTTGCTCCAACTAATGCTGCTAGTATATTTCTTGGTAGCCTCATCTTATAGACAATAGTAGTTACTACTTTATTATCATCATTTATAAGAGCTTTAATTATTTCATTAAAACTTAAATCTACACTACCTATAGTAGAAAGCAGTACTAAAAGTACTGCTAACATTATAAAACTTATACCTATAGTTAAATATTTTTTATTTAGCTTCATACCTAGTTACCGTAAAGTACATTCCCTAAAGTTTTTATAGCTTCTTTTACTTGTAGGTTTGCAGATACGTTAAATATAGCAGGGTCTAAATCTATCACTTTTCCATTTTTATATGCATCTAACTCTTTGTATGCTGGATTTTTATCAAAAGCATCATCAAAAGCTTTTTTAGTTTCTTCTATATTTCCATGTGCAAATCTAAGTATATAATCAGGATTTTCTTTTATTATTTGCTCTAAACTAAATTGAACATAAGGTGAACTCATATCTCCCTCTAATTTATTAGTTATATTTTCTGCTCCCACAGTTTTTGCTAAATCCCCTAAATAAGAAGTTTCTGTAGCTAACATGAAGTTTTCTCCTCCACCAAATATTATTGCTACTTTTGGTGCTTTTTCACTTTTATTAGCTGTAGCTTCTTTTTCAACTTCTTTTAATTCGTTTATTACTTTAGTTGCTTCTTCTTCTTTATTTATTTTTTTTCCTAACTCTTCAATACTTTTTACAAATTCTGTATATGTTCCTGTATTAAAGTAGAAAGTATTTAAATCATACTCTTTCATACTATCTTTTACATTTTCTTTAAACATACTATCCATTACAAATACATCAGGCTCTAGTGATGCTACTATTTCTAAATCAGGATTCATTGCTTGACCTACTTCTGGTAATCCTTTAAACTTTTCTGGTATTTCCATTTTAGTTGTAGGTATTCCTATAACATTTGCATCTAATTTATCTAATACTTGTGTAGCTGAAACTGTCGCAGCTACTACGTCTAATTCCTCAACTTGAGCACCTTTAACGGCTGTATCACTTTCTTTTTCACTTTGACTGCTATTATTAGTACACCCTGTTATAAATAATGCTGATACTAAAAATACTGATGCTAATTTTCTAAATTTCATAATATTTCCTCCATTTTGTTTTAATTTTATATTTAATGTATTTATTTTTATATAGTTTTTATAAGCTAAGTTACTATTTTGCAGGCTAGTTATTCACTAACTATTTTTCTAGCCAAATCCATATATATACTTGCCATCTCGCTCTCTTTGTCTTTTTCTATAACTGTTTTTCCATCATTTTCAGATATTTGAACTATTTGATTTCTAGGTATATAGTGAAAAACATTACTATTTATCTCATTACATAAATTTTCTACTAATTTAACTTCACCATCTACATTTTTAGCATTTAATATAATACCTTTTAATGATGCATATCCTCTACTTTTAAATTGATTAACTGCTGTAGATATATTACTCGCTGCATACATAGACATCATCTCACCAGATGTTACTATATAAACATCCTTAGCGTATCCATTTCTTATTGGCATTGAAAATCCTCCACATACAACATCTCCAAGTACGTCGTATATGACTATATCTGGCTTATAAACTTCAAAAGCCTCTAATTCTTCTAACTTTTCAAAAGCTGCTATTATACCTCTACCAGCACATCCAACACCAGGAGTTGGTCCTCCAGCTTCAACACAAAGCACTCCATTATATCCTTCAAATACAATATCTTTAAGGTCTATATCGTCACCTTTTTCATTCATTACATCTAATACTGTAGGTATAAACTTTCCTTTCATTAGATTTTTAGTTGAATCTGCTTTTGGGTCACACCCTATTTGCATTACCTTATATCCTAATTGTGAAAGAGCCGCTGATAAATTCGACGTCGTCGTAGATTTACCTATGCCTCCTTTACCATATATAGCTATTTTTCTCATTGACTTTCTCCTCGTTTTAATAGATAATATTGATGATATTGATTATCATTTACTCTTTAAGTATATTATAAAAATTTTTATAGTTCTTTAATTATATTTGCTATTTTTATAAATATTTTTAGTTTAAAATATTTCAATTCTAAATTTTAAAGTTAAAATAATTTGATTATATTAACTAGTTTTAATCAAGTTTTGGAGGAGATCATGAGTAATTTAGAAAGTATATTGAAAGATTTTTATGACTGTCTAGATATTCCAATACAGTTTGTAAACGAAAAGTTTATCCCTATTTATAAAATAGGATTTTCAAAGGATATTGATTTAATATTAGAAAAAATAAACATATATAATAATTTAAAGGAAAGTACTATTTCAAGTATAAACCTTACATATTTTGAAAATATACACTTTATAGTAACCCCTTTAACAAATACTAGATTTAATGGATACTTTATAGTTGGACCATTTAAATCAAAATATATATGTAGTGAGTTAAATATTCCATTTAAGCCTTATTCTTGTATTAGCTACATATTAACTATGCTAAAAAGCATTATAAAAGATAAAATTAATAAAGATAATAAATTTAATCCATACATTAAAGATAGTATTGATTACATACATAAAAATTACGCTTCTACTAATATGGATGATATTTGCAATTATCTAAGCATAAATAAAAGCTATTTTTGTTCTATATTTAAAAAAGAAACTGGATATACTTTTACTAATTTTTTAAATAAATTTAGAATAGAAAAAAGCAAAGAGTTTTTGAAAAATAAAAATTTTACAATATTAGATGTTGCTTTATCGGTTGGATATAATAACCATAACTACTATACAACACTTTTTAAAAAACTAAATGGTATAACACCTATTGAATATAGAAATAATCTTAAAGCTAGTTAATTAATTTTATTATCTAGCTTTTTATATTATTTAAATAATCAATATTTGTATTTAAAAATAAAAAATGAGTAGCTTGAGTGCTACTCATTTAATTTAATAAAAATTTTTCTAATTCATCATATAATTCTATATCTTCCTTAACTATAGCTATAACTTCTTCATTAGCTTTTAAGAAATAAACTCCTATTACTTCTTTATCTTCTTCTAGCTGAAATTCTATGTCATCTTTATATAAGCCTTCTTTTTCTTCTTTTAATTTTTCAGATAAGCAAAGTATATTTTGGTCATATACTACCTTTTCTATAATACTAGCACTAGATACTTTTGTAGATGTTATCATATATATTGCTAATTCCGTTATGTAAAGTATTAACAATTCTTTTGTAAAATTTTCTTTTATAAATTTTCTTATCTTATTATTCTTGTCATTTATTGGATAAAGCTCAGTGAGTAATTCTTCAAACTTCATAGATAATTCTCCTTATTAAGATATTAAAGTCTTAATAATATGTATGAATATTTAAAGGATAATATACTCTTAAGTATTATTTCATTTAATACATAATTATAGATGTAATATAATTATATTATTTATTTTCTATTAAATATTTTTTTTATAAATCCTACTTTTTTTCTATTTTTTGGCTCTATTTCTTTAAATGAAATATCTTCATCATTTATTATTTTTAATGGATTTTCTATTAGTAATGTTTTAGCTCTATCTTCACCATAGTATTTACTTATATATGTGAAAACTTCTTTGATATATGGTTTTCTTCTTTCTTTATCATGTGCATCACTAGCTATAAACTGTACTAAATTGCGATCTAATAAATATTTACAAACTTCAAATGACTTAGAACCTTTTTTTAATACACTTGAACTATTGATTTGAATAAGTGCCCCTTCATTTATAGCATCTTTTAAAATACTATAATTTTTTTGTATTTCTTTATATCTTTCTACATGTGCAAGTATAGGTATATATCCCCTTATTTTAAACTCAAATATAACATCACTTAGATTTTTAGGAAAATTGCTAGGAGAAAATTCAACTAATACATATTTACTATTGTTTATACTTTTAAATTCTTTTTTATCTATATATTCTAATATATTTTCATTGTAATATATTTCATTTCCAACTAGCACATTTACATCTATATTATTTTTTATTAATTCATTATTAAAATCTGCGGCTATATCTAAAAGTTTATCTCCCACTATATAATCTTCAAACGCTGGATGATAATGTGATGTGTTTATTATAGTTTTTATACCTTCAGCTTGAGCTATTTTTGCCATTTCTAAAGCTTCTTCAAGACTCTTAGCTCCATCATCCACTCCAGGTAATATATGACAATGTATATCTATCATTTTTTACTCCCCCAATATTTACTTATATATTTTAATATATATCAAAATATTTATATAATCTACATGTTTGTATCAATATTTTAAATTGTTTTTTACATTCATTTGCAAAAAAAAGAATTTGCAAAATAAATTGCAAATCCTTACTCTTTTGATGTTTCTTTTTCATATTTAATTCTATTTTGCTTAATCCTAGTTATTTTGTTCCATTTATTTTTATATTTTTTATATCCTATAAATCCAGTTAACCTATAAAAAGAACATAATTGCCTATACCCAAAGCTCTCAACTATTGAAAATAGTATTAATTTTAATAGTGTAGTTATACTTGGTATATGTCTAAATACATAATTTTCAAGCATTACAGATGTTACAGATATTATAACACTATATAATATATATACTAGTAAAAATGTTGCTAAAAACTTTATATTTAAATATCCTGCAAAATATGAAACTATTATTATTAATAATCCAAATATATCTATTACACAAGAAAATAGCTCATATACTACAAAGTACATAAAAGAAAATATACCTACAAACCCATATTTTGGATTTAGAAATATATACTTATGGTTAAATAAACTTGTCATAAGCCCTATGTGCCATCTTCTTCTTTGTCCTTTCAGGTCTTTAAATGTCTCTGGTACTTGTGACCAGCAAATAGCATCATAAGCATACTTTATGTTATATTTTATCTTATTTTTTCTATAAAAAGAATGAAGTTTAACAACAAGGTCCATATCTTCACCAATTGTATTAGTGTCATATCCTCCAACATTTATAGCACAACTTTTCTTAAAAAGCCCAAACGCACCAGATATTATAAGATTGCCATTAAAACTATTAAACCAAACTCTAGTTGTCAAAAATACACGATAATATTCTATAGTCTGAAATATTACTAGTAACTTTTTTGGTGGCAATATTTTTTTTACTCTACCATTTTCTAAAACAACTTGATTTGCAACCTTTATATTTCCGCCTACTGCTATAGTAGTATCATCTTCCATAAATGGTGCTACTATATTAGTTAATGAATCATATTGAAGTATAGAGTCTGCATCTAATGATACAAATAGTGGATATCTAGATACATTAATTCCCATATTGAGAGCATCTGCCTTCCCACCATTTTCTTTTCTAACTAAAGTTAATTTTATATTGTTTATAAATCTTTCATATACAAACTCTTCTTTTTTACATTTTACTAATCTTCTTATTGGCCTTGCTACTCTTTTTAGTTTAAATTTGTCTATAATTACCTTAGAAGTATCATCATTTGAACCATCGTCTATTACTATTATTTCAAATTCTTTGTAGTCCAAACTAAGTAGAGATTCTATACAATCATTGACTGTTTTCTCTTCATTGTATGCTGGTACTAATATAGATATAGGAATATAATTTTCCTTATTATCTATTGCTAAAGCTTCTGAAAATCCTCTTTTTCTTTTACTCTCATTAAGCTGTAATACAGAGTATACTGTGGATATAAAAAATACAACAGCATATATAAATATATAATACATAAAGAAAATGTTAATATATCCAATAATTATCTCTAACATGAGTACACAACATCTCCTATCTCTTCTAAATATTTTTCATAAGATATTTTATCTTTTACAAACATAGCATAAAAAAGTATATCTCTTGAATATTTGTCTTCTTGTTTTATTATTCTTTCTTCTATATAGTCTTTGTCAAATCCAAGAAGAGACATGGCTGAGTTGTACCTTACATACCAATTTTTATCGGTTATTGTTTTAAGTAGTATCTCTATACTTTCTTCGCTATTATAATTTCCAAGAGTGCTTGCACACACAGTTCTATACTCCCAATCTTTACTATTTATTATATCTATTATAATTTGCTTCGCTTCTTTGTATTTAACTACTGCAAAATATTTTATTATACTTATCTTAACTTCTTTATGAGTATTTTCGCTTTTTAGCATGTTAAGTAAATCTAATTTTACATAATCTATCTTATTGTTTTTAAAGTGCTCTATTATAACCTTTTGAACTTCATAGTTAAGCTCATTAAACATTTTAATTAAATTTTTATTTAGTAGATTTTTGTTTCCACAAAACATATTAATTATATCTATAAACATTTTATTATTTACATATTTTCCATTATCTGATATATACCTTATAAAATTTATTAAATAATCTAAGTTTCCTATTTTAGATACACTCTTTAGAGCTAATGTTCTTAATTGAGTTGAATTTGTATTTAGACAATTATATAAAAAGTCTTTTATCTCTATATTAGATAATTTATATTCACCAAGCAACATAACATAATAAGATTTTATAATATCATCCTTTCTCTTACATGCCTTTATTTCATTTATTATAATATCCTCAAAGTTTTTTGTGTAAATCTTTGTGTATTTATGATTATTGTAGTCTTTATTAAATTCAAATAATGCATTATGAAAGGAGTCTTTGTATCTTCTCTTTTTAATTTTATTTCTTACATACTCAATATTTATTTTTGTTATATTTTTTTTATTTTTTATATCTTCAAGCTGTTTTAATATTTCTTTTTTAAAAGTGTTATCTAAGTCTTGAACTTTCCTTTTGTGCCTTTTGTTATACATATCATTTACTATCATATAAATAACTGAACAAGAAATTATATATGTAAAAAAGGCTAACACTATATATATTATTGTTATATTTTTCATATCTCCCCCATTTAATTAGAGATTTTTGTTAATTCTTTTTGCAATATATAATAAGATTCTTTTAATCTTTCATGATAATTTGGCATTAACCAAGTATCTAGTTTAAAGCTTTCACTTTTTAGTCTAACTTTTTTATATTCACTATTTAAAGTCATACCTATTTTAATGTCTTTTATTTTTATTGGTTTAATCTTGTATACCTCATAAAAATCATCTTGTATTTGTCTAGTTGATGGATCCATAAAATTAATAATCCCCCAAGGTATTCTTATTTCTACATAATCCTTGCCAACATAAAAGTCAGAAGCTGAGTTATAATCTAAGCTATTTGGATTACTATTTCCATAAACTAATTTACCTGTTTCATGTATTATAGCTTCTTCTTCACCATTTGATGTGTTATACATTTTAGGCCTTACCTCTATATAGATTGGTGAAAAGACATCCATATCTTTTTTGTGATTTATAAGATCTGGTCTTTTTTGATTATCTTTTTTATTAAGATAAAAATTAAATCTATTATAATATTCATGTACATAAATAGCACTATTATCTATATCATTTATATGTATTATAAAATCAACATTATCTTCAAAATTCAGCATAAACTGTGAGCTTTTTTTAACACCTGATTTAGGAGTTGTATCTAAGTCTATATAAATATCATCTTTTGATAAGTCTATATCTTTTGATAATTTTGCCATAAGATATAAATACTTTTCATCACTTTTAGCATATAAACTCATATCTTTATTTTTGCTTACAATGTCTTTTTCACTCCACTCATCTATACTATCATCTACATAACTTACACTTTTACCACTTCCTGGGTCAAATGCCATAAGACCAAAACTTTGGCTATAAGTTTGTGCATCACTCCAATAAGCTGATCGGTCTAATATTTTACTATCTGCTGTATTTGCTGAAGATCTACTCCAACTATCTTGAAATTCAAATAAAAAGCTTCCTGCACATCCTGAACTTTTTATAGCCCTATATAAGGATACTAAAGCATTTCCTTGTTCTTTTTCATCTATATATTTAATTTTATCAGAGTTCATATTAAAATCTCCACCAGTTCTAGATGATGGTATCCCATATTCCCCTATAACAACTGGTATTTTATGATTATTATTTAACTTTTTAAAATAATAATCCATCTTATCTACATATTCTTTTACTTCGTTGTAAGACGGATATATATTATAAGTTGCAAATAATCCTGTTTTTAATTTGCTTTTAGATTTTATATTTTCAGGATTAAAATAATAATTTTGATTTTTTATTCTATCATCTTTTTCTATAAAAGTATTTTTTACAGGATTTTTTTGACCGCTGACTATATTATATGAAGATGAACCTATATAACTTATAAGACTTTGCTTTTTATAACTTTCTAGTTCATAGTCTAATAAATAATCTCCCATACTAGCCATATAAGATTCAAAAGATGATGCTTTATCATTTGTATATAAATATTTGCCATTATACTTTTCTTTCTCATTCATAATTTCATTATATATTATGTCATGCTTTGCAAACTCTATGCCTAGCGTATATCCTATAACATAATCTGAAACATCAGTATTGTAAAACTGTACTATATCTGGCTTATTATAGTTGTATGGATTACCATGTACTGAATCTACTATAAGCTTTATATTTGTTATAAATCCATCGTTTAAGTTACTACTTTGTGGATTTTCTCCATCCTTTAAATATTTTTCATCAAAGTATATTCCTTGCATTAAATATATTGGACTTTCTCTATTTTTATTGAATTTATCAAGTGCATTATAAAAATTATGACTCATAAGATTAGATACTTTTATGCAATTTGCTCCCATATTGTAGATATTACTTATCCATCTTAAATAATCATCTTCTGATACTAAATTATCACTTGGAAATGTTCCTGGTTTAGCTGAGTTTAAATTAACTCCTACTATATCTAGTTTTTCCCATTTTCCATTCTTTGCTATATATATTTCCTTTTCTTTAACTTTAGTGAAATATGTATCATTTTGTCCTACTAATTGATTAGTAGCTATTGAACTTATAAGATTATATATAAGTACAAATGCTATTATACAAATAAGTAAAAATTTCTTCATATCAATCTCCTACTAACTCGCCCATTTAGATAAGCTATCTATGTTTTCATCCATCCACTTGCCTCTATTTTTTATAAAATTTTTCATTAAATTTATTTCTTCTTCATAAGAATTTGCTTTTCCTGTAGTGTCTTCTAACAAATCTTTATTATTACCTAAGAATTTATTAAATGCATCTTCTCCATTACCATATTTTTGTATTATATTCCAATACATTCCAAAAACATCAGATTGATTACTTAGTTCAAATGACCATTTATCAAAGTTCCGTTTTACTGAAGTACCTAGGTAATTCTTAGTTTTATCTATAAGATTTATAAGATATTCATCACTAAGATAGTTTTTTCTTAATTCTTTATATCTACTTACAACTTTATTAGCAAATGCTCTATCCTCCATAAGTCTATCAAACCAATACCTTTGCAACATAAAAAATCCTTCATACTCAAAAGCTCTACTATCTTTATTTACTTCGTTATTTCCAAGTGATCTATTAAAATCCCATATAGGACCTGCTTTCATTTTTTCATTATAATCCTTATACATATATGTACTAAATATACCTGCATCAGTATTTAAGAAGAACTCATTAATAATATAAAAGTCTACAAAAGAATCTACATCTATATACTTTCTATATCCATTTTTAGGGTCATTAAATTTATCTGAATATAGTATTCTTTCAAACTCACTAATATATTTGTTGATATAATTATATTTGCCTGGTGTTAAATCTTTTTTAGGATATTCAATATTTAACGCATAGTCATATAAATGAGTTTCATATCCATAATTTCCAATTACAATATTATCTTCTTTATTTCTGTCCCTACTTATTATAAAACTAGTTTCATCGGTATTATCATGAGTTTTAACTATATCAACCCTGTCTTCTCCTCGTTTTATCTTTTCTATTAATAAATACACTCCCTTGTAGTGCTTTTTTTGTATAGTACTACTTCCATCATCTATAACAAAAACTTCACAAAACCTCACATCAGGTGCATACTCCATAATATTACTACCTACAGTATATGCTATATAATTTCTCATAAGAGACTTATCAGCAAAAGGACCATTTAATACCCAATCTGAATCCTTATCCATACCTAGCATTTTTTTATCTTTTTCATTTCCTTTTTTGTTTACAAGCTTTAGACTATACTGCTTTTTAGGAAAATATTTTGTTGTATTTCCTCTTATATTAATCATTGCACTACTTTCTAAACTTGGATTATCATTTAAATAATTATTTTCTTTATCTGAATTGTAAACTTGAATATTTGAAACTGTCTTTTCTTTATTAGATATGGATTTTCCATTAGTATCTATCACTATTAAAGGAAGGTTAAAACCATAATCCCCATAAGTATTTTGATATATTTTATCATATTCTTTTGATCTATTCTCTTTGTATTTATTACTTGCTACTTCTTTAGCTTCTTTTAGATATGATGCTCCAATTAGTGATATAAAAATAAAACTAAGTGCCATAAATGCTTTAAATATATCTTTTTTCATTCATATCACCTATCCTATTGTTTCTCCATTTTGAGCAACTAAATTAACTGCACTAACACCTTCTATCTTGTATAAATTGTCTAATATATTTTTGTCATTACTATTTTTAAACTTTATTTGATAAATTATCTCTATATTATTTCCTACAGAGTTTTTAGCTCTTAGTTGACTTCCTTTAAATGAGTCAAATACACATCTCATTATTTCTTCTTCTCTTTCTCTTTCACCTCTTATAATAAGAATGTATCTTTCTTCTTTACCAATTCCACTAAAGCTAAACATAGAAAGTACTATAAATAAAAATAGCGACCCCACTATAGCTATCATATAATTTTGGCTTCCTACGCTAAGGCCTATAGCTATACACCAAAATATATATCCTGTATCTCTTGGATCTTTTATAGCTGTTCTAAAACGAACTATAGATAATGCCCCTACCATACCAAGTGATAGTGCTATATCACTACCAATTACTATCATTACCATAGTAGTAACTAGTGTTAGCATTACAAGTGATACATTAAATTTTCTATTATACATTACTCCACTAAATGTTATTTTATATGTCCAAAATATAACCATTGAAAGTATAAATGCCATACTCATCATTTCAATAGCACTAAATAGCGTTATATTTCCACTAGGTGCTGTTAAATATTTATATAATGTTTCTTTCATATTTTTCTCCCTTATTACCTAAAATATATAATTTTCATAAAACCTTCTAGAACTACAATACTTACTTAAAGACTGATTTGTAGTATCTAAATTGGATAAAGCCTGTGATATCCAACAAAATAATTCTCCATCAAATTTAACTTCAAGTAGTGCATTATAATAGTTGACTATAGGATTCATAATAATGTCATCATCAAACATATCAAAATTAAATTCATTACTTCTTATATCACTATCTAATGTAACTCTTATATTATTTTCTTCATGTATATATGCTTTTCTATTATAATCAACTAAAACTACTGGTCTATATTGCCCTATTGTCATAATATTGTATGCTGATTTTGCGGTTTCATTATTATATTTTAATAAAACACTATAATCTTTATTAATAAGTCTAATAGCATCTTCTCTACTTATTGTAACAGTTTCTTTTCTTTGACTTATATTCATTTTTCTTTTTATCTCAAGTTTAACATTCTCTGTTTTAGTATCATATATCCTAAGTCTAATCTTTTTTCTAATTTCTTCTCCATTAATCTTAGAATAATAATCACAATTATCTATGCTATCAAAATAAAGACTTCTTATTTTATATCCAAAACCATTATTATTTTTATCTTCTTTAAGAACACCTTTAAATAAATTATCTACCTTATAATAATCCACTTCACTGATTGGATATTTTAGCTCTCTTCTATTTACTATCAAATTTTCACCTCCCGATTTTTATTTTATCTCCAAATGATTTTAGATTAAATTTTTTATCCAATTAATTTTATACCTTAATTATAATATTGTAAACTAATAAAAAAGGATATATAAAAATATATCCTTAAAAACATATATATTAAACTAATTTTTCTAAAACACTATCTACAAAAGCTTTTATACCGTCTACATTTTTAATAGCATCACTTTCAGCGTTGCCCTTAGTAGCTATATAAAACTTTAACTTAGGCTCCGTACCAGATGGTCTAATAGCAAGCCAAGATCCATCTTCTAAGAAGTACTTAATTACATTAGCACTTGGAAGATTATCTATTCCTTTTAAGTAATCTTTAAAATCAATAACCTTAGAGTTGTTTATTTCATTTATATCATTTTCTCTAAAGTATGTCATTATATCCTTAATTTTTGCTATACCTTCTATACCTTTTAAAGTTAAAGATATAGTTTCTTCTTTAAAGTATCCATACTTTTCATAAAGCTTAATTAATCCTTCATATAAGCTCATATTATTAGAAGCATAATAAACTGCCATTTCTGCTATTAAAAGTGATGTAACAACAGCATCCTTGTCTCTAGCATGAGTTCCTACTAAATATCCATAGCTTTCTTCATATCCAAATAAGTATGAATTAGCCTTAGTCTCTTCAAATGACTTTATCTTTTCTCCTATAAACTTAAATCCTGTAAGTACATTTAAAACATCTATATTGTTATCTTTAGCAATGTCTGCACCAAATTCTGATGTAACTATAGTCTTTATAAGTACTGGATTTTCTTCTAATCTATTAGCTTCTTTTCTTCCTTCTATTATGTAGTTTGTAAGCATTCCACCAATTTGATTTCCTGTAAGTATTTGATAATCACCACTTACAGTCTTAACAGCAACACCAACTCTATCACAATCAGGGTCAGTAGCTATTACTAAATCTGCTCCTACTTCTTTAGCTAAATTAATACCTCTAACTAATGCTTTTTTATCTTCTGGATTAGGATACTCTATACCAGAAAAATTAGGGTCTGGATTTTCTTCTTCACTAACTACCATTACATTTTCAAATCCTATTTCTTTTAAAGCTCTTCTTATAGGAACATTTCCTGTTCCACAAAGTGGAGTGTATACTATTTTAAAGTCTTTTCCAAACTTATCTATTAAATCTTTTCTTATAACTTGAGTTTTTACAGCTTCTATAAAATCAGTATCTTCTTTTTCATCAAGCTTAATAACTAAATCTTTATTTTCATCAGTAAGTGTTGGTATAGTACTATAATCTACTATAGAGTTTATTTCATCAGTTATAGCACTTGCAATATGAGGCATAACTTGTGCTCCATCTTCCCAGTATACTTTGTATCCATTATATTCTGGTGGGTTGTGGCTAGCAGTTATAACAACACCTGCTATGGCATTTAAATTTCTAACTGCAAAAGATAATTCTGGTGTAGTTCTTAAAGAATCAAATATATAAGCTTTTATACCACAAGCTGCTAGTGTGTTTGCAGTTTCTATACAAAACTCTCTAGACATATGTCTATTGTCATGTGCTATAACAACTCCTCTATCTTTTTCACTGTTTGCATTTTTTAATATGTAATTAGCAAGTCCAAAAGTAGCTCTTCTCACTGTATATATATTAATTCTGTTACTACCAGCAGCTATAACTCCTCTAAGCCCAGCAGTACCAAATTCTAAATCAGTATAAAATCTATCTTCTATTTCTTTTTCATCATTTATGCTTAGTAATTCTTGTCTAGTTTTTTCATCAAAATATGGATTGTTTATCCACTCATTGTATTTTTCCTTGTAACTCATAAATACTCCTCCATGCGTTTGTATTTTTTATGTGATTTAGTAATATATTACATAATCGCTGAAATAATTTTATCATAAATTTATCACAAAATTTGTAAATATATATATTTTTTATGAAAAATATTAAAAAAATAAAAAAGAGAGCTTATGCCCCCTTTTTATTTAATATATTTTATGCTCTATTTAATTTCTTCATAACCATCTTCTTAAGCATCTTAACTTCTCTAACTCTAAATTTACTAACAAGTACACCATAAACAATGGCACCTACTAATACAGATATACCTGTAGCTATAACGTCTTGTACAAATCCACTACCTAATATACCACTAGATAACTTGTACACAAAGTATGTCGCAACACCCATTACAGCAGAAGCTATTAAAGATTTTACAAATGTTCTTAATATTCTATCTTGTCCATAGTAACTTATCTTTTTCTTTAGTCCTCTAAATAATAATAATATACATATTATAGAAGATAAACTAGTAGCAAGTGCTAATCCACCAAGTCCAAATACTTGCATTAAAGTAACATCAAAGAATATGTTAGCAATAACTGCTATTATACCATTTATCATAGGAGTTTTAGTATCCTTTAATGAATAGTATACCTTACCTAATATATCTCTAAGTCCATAAGCAATCATACCAACAGAATAACACATAAGAGCAATAGCTGTCATTTGAGTTGATGTTTCATCAAAAGCTCCTCTTTGAAATAATATTCTAACTATAGGAGTAGCAAGTACTATTGCCCCAACAGTTATAGGTAATATTATTAAACTTACACAGTTTACACTAGTTGATACTGCTTCTGCGAACTTTTTCTGGTCATTAGTAGTAGATAGCTTTGCAAGTGTAGGATATATAACAGAACCTATAGTAGTTATAAATAATCCTAAAACAAAGAAATTAAGCTTGTTAGCACTATTTAAAGCTGCTATAACACCATCACCTAAACTTGAAGCTAAACTTCTATCTGCCATAGCATTTACTTGGTTGACTGCAACCCCTATTAAAACTGGAAGTATTAGCCATATCATCTTTTTAAGATATTTATCTTTAAAATTAACAATAGGCTTAAATCTATATCCATGCTTTATAGCAAAAGGTACTTGGAATAAAAACTGTGAAGCCATACCAATAAGTGCACCTATTGCTAATATATCAAAGTTATCAGTAACTGCACCTATTATCATAGATATAATTATTATAATATTATTTGGAAGTTGCACCATACCTGGTATAGTGAAGTTTCCTTGTATTTGTAAGTAAGCTGTCATTATATTACTAAGACCTATAAATAAAACACCAACTATTATTATTCTTACAAAATCTACAGTTAGTGCAAGCTTATCCCCAGTAAAACTAATAGCAAATAATTTTACTATAGGCTCTGCAAATATATAACCAAATATACTTAAAATTATACTTATTATACTAACTATACATAATATATTGTTTGCAAAATTTTGAGCTCTTTTTTCTCCACCATTTTCAAGTGCTTCTTGATATAGTGGTATAAATGTAGTAGAAAGGGCTACCCCAACAGCAGCAAACACCACAACAGGTATATTCATAGCTGTTATATATACATCGCTATAAGCACTCGTTCCATAAAAATACATTAGGACTATATCTCTTGTAAATCCTAGTATCTTTGATAGCATAGTAACTACCATAAGCCAAAATGCCGATTTTGCTAAATTATTACTCATAAAATCCTCCATGAAGCTTATATTGAAAATGATATTAAATCATTTTTCATCGTCAATATTCCTAGTATATCACTAGTTTAATGATTTGAAAATAATTTTATTATATTTATACAAATATTCCAATTTAACTAATCTTTAACTTAAAAATTATTTTTATAAAAATCATAATTTATGCACTTATGTATCCCATAATAATCTAAAGTTTTAATTACTATATAGATATAAGTAAAAGAAATTGCTAAAAAAATAGATAGTAGGAAATTAAAATGGCTGTAGAGTTATATG
Organism: Romboutsia sp. D33t1_170424_H2; assembly: GCF_015669105.1. Lineage (NCBI taxonomy): Bacteria > Bacillati > Bacillota > Clostridia > Peptostreptococcales > Peptostreptococcaceae > Romboutsia > Romboutsia sp. D33t1_170424_H2. Next base: position 26,066 of record NZ_JADOZQ010000005.1, read on the forward strand.
ATAGTATATGGTATCAATTTCTTTTGGAAAATAAGTTTCCTAATGAGCTTATACGTATAAAATAAAAGACTATAATAATTTATAGCTTTTTTTATTAACAAATTTTATAATTATTACTAAAACACAAAGTCCAATAATAGCCCCTGTAGAATCTACTAAAACATCTCTAATCTCGCCACTTCTACCTGGTATAAATAATTGATGAACTTCATCAGTACAGGCATATATAAAAGTAAAAAATAAAGATGTAATAAATGTCTTTTTAATATATTTATTACTTTCATATATACTCATAAACCAAAGTATAGCAAGAATTGCATATGAAAACATATGGGCACTTTTTCTAATAACAAACTGAGCAATACCATTGACCATCATAATATCTATAGCATCGCCTATTACAGGTACATTACTAAGGACGTTTATAACACCACTAGACTGAGCTGATGATATGTGAGATGGTTGATTAGACATGTAAAAGATTACACACATCCATAATATAGCTAAGATTAAAAATATTTTCTTCCTCATAACCTCCTCCAATCTATAAAATAATAGTTATATGATAGCATATAAAAAGTATACTTAAAAGATTAAAAATAAAACTAATAATACTAATAAAAAAGAGTACTTTTTCAAGTACTCTTTTTTATTAGTATTTGTCTATTTCATCCATTAGCTCTTTTACTAAATCATTGCCTTTTATTTTTCTAACTATTTCACCTTTTTTAAATAATAGCCCTTCACCTTTTCCACCAGCTATTCCAATATCAGCTTCTCTTGCTTCTCCTGGACCATTTACTGCACATCCCATTATAGCTACTGTTATATCTTTATCCATTTTGCTTATTTTTTCTTCTACTTCATTTACCACGCTTATTAAGTCTATATTACATCTTCCACATGTTGGGCAAGATACTACTTTTATCTTGTCATTTAATAAGTCTAAGCTTCTTAGTATTTCTTTTCCAACTACTACTTCTTCACATGGATCTCCTGTTAGTGATATTCTAACAGTATCTCCTATACCTTTAAGAAGTAATGCTCCTACTCCTATTGATGATTTTATAGTTCCTTTTTTAACACTTCCTGATTCTGTTATACCTATGTGAAGTGGATAGTCTACTTTTTTAGATATTAATTCATATGCTTCTAGTGTTTTGTATATATCTGATGATTTTAATGATATTACTATATTTCTAAAATCTAAGTCTTCTAGTATTTTAACATGGCCCATTGCACTTTCAACTAGAGCCTGCGCTGTTGCACTACCATATTTTTGAAGTAGTTCTTTTTCAAGTGAACCACCATTTACGCCGATTCTTATTTTTAAGTTTTTCTCTTTACATTTATTTACTACTTCTTTTACTTTTTCTATGCTACCAATATTACCTGGGTTTATTCTAACTCCATCTACTCCTTGGTCTATTGCTTCTATAGCTAATCTATGGTCAAAGTGTATATCTGCTATTACTGGTATGTTTACATTTCTCTTTATTTCACCTATGTTTTTTGCTGCAATCATATCAGGTACTGCCACTCTTACTATATCGCATCCTACTTCTTCTAATCTTTTTATTTGTGCTATTGTGGCATTTGCATCTCTTGTATCACTGTTTGTCATTGATTGTATACTTATTGGGTTATTCCCACCTATTTTTACATTTCCAACGCTTACTTCTCTACATTGTCTTCTTTTATACATGTCTTCACCTCTTTAGTATTTTATGTATTATTTAGCCATATATAGTATTAAAGAGGTGGATTATAGATTTGTATCTATCCACCCACCTCCTATTTATTATACTATTTATTTTAGAATAATCTAAGTATGTCTTTGTATGTTACAAATAGCATAAGTCCCATTAATAACATAAAGCCTGCTGTATGTATCATAGCTTCTTTGTTTGGGTCTAGTTTTTTCCCACCTCTTAGACCTTCTATTCCTAGCATTACTAATCTTCCTCCATCTAGTGCTGGTATTGGAAGTAGATTAAGCACTCCTAAGTTTAGACTTATCATTGCTCCTATGTACATAAGATTTGGTATACCCATTTTTGCTGCATCTGAAACTATTCCTATTACTCCAACTGGTCCTGCTACAGCATTTGCAGCTCCTCCAGGTACTGAATTTGTTACTAATTGTCCTAAGAATAATACCATTTGCTTAAGCATTTCATATGTTCCTTTAAATGCACTTGGTATCGCATTTAGTATGCTTTTATCTCTTTCTGCTGCTATTCCTATTACATATCTTCCTTGTTCATTTTTTTGGGGTTGTACATTAAATTCTTTAGTCTTACCATCTCTATCTACTGTTATATTTATCTTTTTACCATCTGTAGTTTGAAGTGTATTTAATATGTCTTCCCATGAATTTATTTTTTTACCATTTATGTCTAATATTTTATCATTAGCCATAAGTCCTGCCCTTTGTGCTGGACTATTTTGAGATATTTCTCCTAATACATTTGAATTAGTTGGTGTCCCTATAAACATAAATACTGGTATTAATAATATTACTGTAAATATTATGTTAAAAAATGGCCCTGCAAATAATATACTTGCCCTTTGTAGTAATGTTTTTTTACCAAAGGCATTAGGGTCATTTGTTTCTCCATCTTCTCCTTCCATACTTACATATCCACCTAATGGAAGTAATCTTATTGAATACATTGTATTGTTTTTAGTTTTACTATATATTTTAGGCCCCATACCTATTGAAAATTCATGTATTGTTACCCCTGCTTTTTTAGCAAATAGGAAATGTCCTAATTCGTGTATAAATACTATTACACCAAATAATAGTATTGCTGCTATTATAGTCAATTTACCACCTCTTTTTTATATTTAATTAAAATTATTTGTTAAGCCTATTTTATTAAGCCGCTTACATATTCTCTAGCCCATTTATCTATATCTAATATTTGTTCTAGAGTTGGCTTTTCTATGCTAGTGTGTGCTTCTAGGGTCTTTTCTATGTATTTTGGTATATCGTAAAACCCTATTTTGTCTTCTAAAAATTCACTAACTAATATTTCATTAGCACTATTTAATACAGCTGAATATGTTCCACCCATTTTTAATGTTTCATATGCTAGTTTTAAGCATGGGAATGTATCCATATCTGGATTTTCAAATGTTAATGTAGCTATTTTTGCTAAATCTAATCTTTCAAAGTCACATTCTATTCTATTTGGATATGATAGTGCATATTGTATAGGTAGTCTCATATCAGGACATCCTAGTTGTGCTATTACTGAACTATCTATAAATTGTACCATTGAATGTATTATACTTTGAGGATGTACTACTACATCTATTTTGTCATGTTCTACACCAAATAGCCATTTTGCTTCTATTACTTCAAGTCCTTTATTCATTAGTGTTGATGAGTCTATACTTATTTTTCTACCCATTGACCAGTTTGGATGTTTTAGTGCTTGATTTTTAGTTACATTTATTAATTCTTCTTTAGTTTTTCCTCTAAATGGTCCACCTGATGCTGTTAATATTATTTTTTCTATTTCTTTGTTATTTTCTCCGTTTAAACATTGGAATATTGCACTGTGCTCGCTATCTACTGGAAGTATACTTACTCCCATTTTTTTAGCTTCACTCATTACTAAATCTCCTGCACATACTAATGTTTCTTTGTTAGCTAGTGCTATATCTTTTCCAGCTTTTATTGCTTCTAGTGTAGGAACTAGTCCTATCATTCCTACTATCGCAGTTAATAATACATCTATTTCAGGAAGTGATGATATAGTTTTTAGTCCTTCCATACCACATAATACTTCTATATTTATGTCTGATGGTATCATTGATTTTAATTTTATGTAAGAACTTTCGTTGTATACTGCTACGTATTTTGGTTTAAATTCTTTTATTTGTTCTAGTAATAAGTCTACACTACTATTTGCACTTATTGCTACTACTTCAAATTTATCTTTATGTTGTCTTACTACGTCTAGTGTTTGTTTACCTATTGATCCAGTTGACCCTAGTATTGATATTTTCTTCATTTTGCTTCCCTTTCTATAATTTACTTTATTCATTATTATATTATAACACTATTTATATAATTTTTATCTAATTTGAATATATTTTCAACTATAAAAAATAAGCCTTAGTATTTAACTAAGACTTATATTATAAAAAATTCGCTTTGCTAAAATTCATTATATTATAAAGAATGATATTGCATAGTATATAAATGGTGCTACTAGTATAACACTATCAAATCTATCTAATACTCCACCATGACCTGGTATTAGTTTACCATAGTCTTTTATTCCTACGTATCTTTTTATTGAAGATGCAAATAAATCTCCAAATTGTGCTACTATACTTCCTACACTCCCAATTATAACTAATGGTAATATATTTATATTAAATATATATCCAAATACTATACAACAAATTGTGCTTCCAAGTATTCCACCTATGCTTCCTTCTATGGTTTTTTTAGGACTTACTTTTGGTATAAGCTTGTGCTTACCAAATAAATATCCACTGAAGTATGCAAATGTATCTGTTGCAAATGATATTATAAATATTAACCATACATATAAATGTCCAAATTCAAAATCTTTAAATGTTAATACTATAAAATCTAAAAATATTGCTATGTATATAATACCCATAAAAGTTATAGCTATATCTATAATGTTATTTTTACATCTTAATAAACTAATTATTGATATTAAAAATAATATAAATGCTACTGCATATGTATACTCTAATCTTAAATTAAATATATTTTTAAATGTCAAGTATATAGAAAATATATATCCTATATAATAAATTGGATGTATTTCCTTTGATTTAAAAGCTTTATAAAATTCATTAAGTGCAATAGATACTACTAAAAGTTCTGCTAAATATAGTGGTATTCCCCCAATTATAATGAATATAAATAATGGTACTAATGCTAAACCTGCAATAATTCTTGTACGCATAAATTAATCTCCTTACTTTAGGCCACCAAATCTTCTGTCTCTTTTTTGGTACTCATATATGGCTTTTTGTAGTTGTTTTTCGTTAAAGTCTGGCCAGTGAACATCTGTAAAGTAAAATTCAGAATATGCTGCTTCCCATAATAAGAAGTTACTTAATCTCTCTTCTCCACTAGTTCTTATTATAAGATCTGGATCACTTATAGACTTTGTACTTAAATAACTAGATATTGTATCTTCTGTTATTTCATCTATACTTAGTTTACCACATTTTTCATCTTTTAGTATATTTACTAAAGCATCTTTTATATCATTTCTTGCACCATAATTAAGTGCTAAGTTTAGATTAACTCCAGTATTGTACTTAGTTAATTCATATGCTCTTTCTAATTCATCTATGCATGCCTTTGGAAGTTTAGATGTATCACCTATTGTTGTTATTTTAACATTATTTTTGTGAAGTTCCCTTACTTCATTTTTTAGATATGTTGAAAGTAGGGTCATTAAAGTATCAACTTCAAGCTTTGGTCTTTTCCAATTTTCAGTTGAAAATGCATATAATGTTAAAGTTTTTACCCCTAGTCTATTACATTCTTTTAGCACTTTTCTAATAGTTTCTACACCAGCTTTATGTCCTGCTGTTCTTGGTAGAAATCTAGCCTTTGCCCATCTTCCATTTCCATCCATTATTATAGCTATATGATTAGGTACTCTGTCTAAATCTATATCATAATGCATATTGTACCTCCTAAATACGAATCTGACTCCTATTTTAAGGAGTCAGAAAAGTATGTTACTAATATTTTTACACCTTCAGAAGTCTCAGATATTTTTATGACCTTAGGAACGATTAAAGCTTCTTGATCTTTTTTACCCTTTATCTCTTCTATGGTATATTTTATGTTTTTGTCTTTAAATGTGTCTAAAACATCATTTAAGTGAAGGCCTAATAGGTTATAATATTTTTCCAATATTATACCTCCATTATATCCTTTTCTTTAGCAGCTGCAACAACATCTACTTCTTTTATGAATTTATCTGTTATCTTTTGAACTTCATCTTGTGCTTTTTTAAGTTCATCAGCAGTTAATTCTCCATCTTTTTCCATTTTCTTTAAATTATCGTTAGCATCTCTTCTTTCATTTCTAAGTCTTACTTTGAAATCTTCAGCTGTTTTATGAGCTTTTTTAGCTAACTCTTTTCTTCTTTCTTCTGTTAATGCTGGTACTGATATTCTTATAACTTCACCATCATTTGTTGGGTTAAGTCCTAAATCAGAGTTTCTTATAGCTTTTTCTATTTCAGCCATAGAAGATTTGTCCCAAGCATTTATCATTAAAGTTCTAGCTTCTGGAACAGATACTGCTGCCATTTGGTTTATTGGAGTTGGTGTTCCATAGTAGTCAACTCTTATTTTATCTAACATTTGAGCATTAGCTCTTCCTGTTCTTATTGTAGTGTATTCATATTTTAATGCTTCTATTGTCTTAGCCATTTTAGCTTCTAAGTTCTTATGTATATCTAATTTCATATTTTTCCTCCTAAATATTTTTATCTATATAAACATTATATGCTAATTTTACATTATATAAAATACTTTAGCCATAATTTTAGTTTCTATTTTACTGTTGTACCTATATTTTCTCCCATAACTGCCTTCATTATGTTTTCTGTTGATAATTCAAATACTTTTATAGGTATTTGATTATCCATACATAAAGATGTAGCAGTTGAGTCCATTACTTTTAATTCTTTTTGAAGTACATCTAAGTAAGTTAATTCATCAAATTTAACTGCATCAGCATGAACCTTTGGATCTTTATCATATACTGCATCAACATTTTTAGCAAGTAATATTACTTCAGCTTCCATTTCTGCTGCTCTAAGTGCTGCTGCTGTGTCAGTTGAGAAATATGGATTTCCAGTTCCTGCACCAAATATTACTACTCTTTCTTTTTCTAAGTGTCTAACAGCTTTTCTTCTTATATATGGTTCTGCTATTTGTCTCATTTCTATAGCAGTTTGTACTCTAGTTTGTACATCCATATTTTCTAGTGCATCTTGAAGTGCCATAGAGTTCATAACTGTAGCTAACATTCCTATGTAATCTGCAGTAGTTCTATCCATTCCTTCAGAAGTTCTTCCTCTCCAGAAGTTTCCTCCACCTACAACTACAGATACCTCTACACCTATTTCTCTTATTTTCTTTATAGCAAGTGCTATATCATTTACTATATCGTTATTTATTCCAAATCCTCTATCACCAGATAATGCTTCTCCACTAAGTTTTAGTAGTACTCTTTTGTATTTTGGCTCGATCATTAGAAAATCCTCCCTAAATTTACATTTATCTTATTTTGCTATTGTTTTTGTATTTTTTAACATTATATAAAGCTTTTAGCTTAATATAATGTCTTTTCCTTAAAAAAAGGAGAACACTTAAGTGTTCTCCTTTGGTCATTACTTAAGTTGCTTAGCAACTTCTTCTGCAAAGTTTTCTTCTTTCTTCTCTATACCTTCTCCAACTTCGAATCTAACTACGTTTCCTAAAGCTATTTCAGTTCCTAACTTCTTAGCAGTTTCAGCAACTAATTGCTTTATAGTTAAATCTCCGTTTTTAACGAAAGGTTGCTCTAATAAGCAAACTTCTTTTAATTGCTTTTCAAGTCTTCCTTTTATCATCTTCTCAACTATGTTAGCTGGCTTTCCTTCGTTTAAAGCTTGTTGAGTTAATATTTCTGTTTCATGTGCTATGTATTCTGGATCTACGTCATCTCTTGAAACGTATTTTGGGTTCATAGCAGCAGCTTGCATTGCTATATCTCTTCCCATTGCTATAACTTCTGCATCTCTGCATGGAGTTATCATTTCAACTAAAACACCTATTTTTCCTCCACCGTGGATGTATCCAGCAACTTGTCCGTTAGTAGATATCTTAGCGAATCTTCTTACGTCTAATTTTTCTCCTATTGTAGCTATTCTGTTGTTTAATACTTCAGAAAGTACACCTTCAGCATGATTTTCAGCTAATAATTGTTCAACTTCTGTGTTTTCTGTAGCTAAAGCCATTAAAGCAACATCTTTAACGAAAGTTTTGAAATCTTCGTTTTTAGCAACGAAGTCAGTTTCTGAGTTTACTTCTACTATTGAAGCAACAGTGTTATCTTCATTTATTTCTATAGCAACTAAACCTTCAGCAGCTATTCTATCAGCTTTCTTAGCAGCTTTAGATAAACCTTTTTCTCTTAGTATATCTATAGCTCTTTCCATATTTCCTTCAGCTTCTTGTAAAGCTTTTTTACAGTCCATCATTCCTGCGCCTGTAGATTCTCTTAATTCTTTAACCATTTGTGCAGTTATAGCCATTTTGAGTTCCTCCTATATACTAGTAAAGGTAAGGGTGACCCTTACCTTTTAATTTTGTAGATTAGATTTAGATTATTCTTGATCTTGTGCTTCTTCTTCTACTTCTTCTTCAGCACCTTGTCTACCTTCTATTATAGCGTTAGCCATAGCTCCAGTTATTAATTTAACTGCTCTTATAGCATCATCGTTACCAGGTATAGCGTAATCTAATTCATCTGGATCACAGTTAGTATCTACTATACCGAATACTGGGATTCCTAATCTGTGAGCTTCTTGTATAGCTATGTTTTCTTTTCTTGGGTCTACTACGAACATAGCTCCTGGTAATTCAGGCATATCTTTCATACCGTTTAAGTATTTTTCAAGCTTTTCTTTTTCAGCTCTTAATTTTATAACTTCTTTTTTAGGTAAAACGTCGAATACACCTTCGTTTTCCATTTTTTCTAATTCTCTTAATTTGTTTATTCTTGTTTGTATAGTTTTGTGGTTTGTTAACATTCCACCTAACCATCTTTCGTTAACGTAGAACATTCCACATCTTTCAGCTTCTTCTTTTATAGCATCTTGAGCTTGCTTCTTAGTTCCTACGAATAAAACTGGCTTTCCGCTTTCAGCTATTTCTTTCATAGCTTTGTAAGCTTCTTCAGCTTTCTTTACAGTTTTTTGTAAGTCTATTATATATATTCCGTTTCTTTCTGTGAATATAAATTTAGACATTTTAGGGTTCCATCTTCTTGTTTGATGTCCGAAGTGAACACCAGCTTCAAGTAATTGTTTCATTGATATTACTGACATTTTTTTCCTCCTGGTTTTTAACCTCCGGCATGATCAACTCCCAAAAAAACCTATTAGGCACCTTTTTAGGATCCCATTGCCGTGTGTGATTTTATTTTTTTACCTTTAGTAGTATATCATATCAAATTTTAAAATACAATATATTTTATGATTGATTTTATGTTTATTTTTTTCATTTGTTTTTGTTTGAAAATTTCTATTTCTTCTATTATAAATTATTCTTTATTTTTATATATTCTATACATTTTATTAGTCAGCAAATATCATCTTTATTCTATTTTTAAAGCTTACTTTATCTATATCATTATCACTTACTATATTTACACTACCTAATACTTCACCACTATCTGTAAAATATTTTATAACCCCTAATACATCTCCCTTTTTAACTGGGTATTTTATTTCTTTAAAAGTTATTTGAGATTTTAACTTTTCTTCTTTAGATAATATTGTATATAATTCTTTGTTTGTTACTAATTTAATTTCTAGTTCATCTATACCTTTTATATACTTTTTACCTATTAATTTATTTTTGTCCATTACCTTTTGGGTGCTAAAATTTTCTTTTCCATAGTTTAGCATACTAAGAGCTGCTGATAATCTTTTTTGCTTATGATTTGCACCTAGTGTTACTCCTATTAGTCTATGCTCTTTTTCATTATTGTTATCTTCTTTTACCATCATAGAAAAAGATAAACAATATCCAGCATTTCCTGTATATCCTGTTTTAATTCCATCTACATTTGGTGATGTACTCATTAATGCTGAGTTTGTGTTATTTTTGCAAAAATCTCTTTCTGGATAACTATATGTTCTCATATTAGTTATACTTACAACTTGTTTTTCATAATTATCAAACATAAACTTTCCAAGCTTTGCAATGTCTCTTGCGCTTGATATATTTTCTTTTGGTGGCTTTGTTTTATCATTAAGATCATATATAGGAAGTCCATGTGGATTTACAAAGTGAGTATTTGTCATACCTAATTCTATACACTTTTCATTCATAGACTTTACAAATTCCTCTTCACTTCCTTTTATATGTTTTGCTATTGCCACTGCTGCATCATTTCCTGATACTATCATTAGACCTTTCATAAGTTCAATTAAAGGTATTTTTTCACCTTCTTTTAAATGATAACTAGATCCTCTTACTTTAGCTATAGATTTGTCTACAGTTATAATATCATCTTTTTTAACCTTTCCTTCTTCTATAGCTTCTATAGCTAGTAAAAAGGTCATCATCTTACTTAAACTTGCTAGTGGTCTTTTAGCATCTGCTTCTTTTTCATACAATACTCTTCCAGTTAACTGGTCTATAAGTATTGATGATTTTGAAAACTTATCTACTCTATTGTTGTCATCAGAATAACTAAAAGTAGGAGTTAAAAATGCACAGATGACAATACTTACAATTAATTTTTTTACTCCTTTTTTCAATAACTTCACCTTCTTATATTGATTAATAAGTCTATATTATTTTTTTCCTATTTTGAAAATAATATATCAGTTATTATTTTACATAATAAATTTTTCAAAAAAAAGCAAACAGAAAACTAAAAATTTTCTGTTTGCTTTTTTGTAGTATTTATTTTCCTAGTATTTGAATTTCAATTGTTCTTCTTCCCCAGTTATAACATTCACTTTTACTATTCATATATATATCTATTTTATTTCCTTTTATAGCTCCACCACAATTATTTGCTATAAATGTTTTATTAAAATAAGGTATATATACTTTTGTTCCATATGGTATTACTTTAGGATCAACTGCTATTGTTCCCCATACTGGTTTTTGACCTGTTGATGTTATTCCATACCCTGTATAAGCAGTTGCTACAACATTCATTTTTTTGCTTGTTGTTCCTGTTGATGAGTTGTTATTTTGATTATTATTTGATTGGTTTTGATTTGCTTTTATATAACGAGTACTTGACCACCCTATTTTTCCATCATGTAATTTTACTTTATACCATCCATTGCTATTTTGAAGTATTGTTACTTTTTCATTTCTTACTACTTTATCAACTACCCTATATTTTGTTGATGGACCACTTCTTACATTTAATCTTGAAGTTGTTACTACTCCTAGTGTATCTGCAAATGTATTAGTCATTCCTAGTGCAAATATACATATACTAAATAGAAAACCCAATATTATCTTTTTATTTTTCATAGAAGCATTCCCCCATTTATAAAATTAATTTGTAACTATTTTGTAACTTTATATTTATATAGTAGCTAACTATTATCCATTTGTAAACTATTTTTAGGAAATTATTTACAAATAAGTTACATTTTTAGAATTTTAAAAAGGTCTACTTAATAAAAAATTTTTATTTATAATAAATTAAAAGCTACCTAAAACTTAGGTAATATTAACTATTTTATAGTTTAAAACCTATTTTAGATAGCTTTATTTTTATCTATTTAAAAGTATAAAATAATGACTTTCCATATTTATCTTTTCCATACTCTTTTATAGATTTTTGTACATCTTCTGACTTATAATAATCAACTAATTTATCTGTTATTTCTTTCATATTTTCTTCTAACCCATTTATTGTAACTATACTATATACATTTTTTAAACTTTCATCAGCATCTTTTACTAAACTTAAATCTAAATTTTCCTTAGTTGCTAAGTAAGTTCCTATATCTGTTAATGTATATGCACCCATTTCACTAGCAGTTTGTAAAGTAGCCGCCATACCTTTACCTACTTCTTTGTAGTTATCAAATGAATTTTCTTGTCCTATATTTTCCCATATAGATAACTCTTTTGTATGTGTTCCTGATTTATCTCCTCTAGATACAAAGTTTAGATTATTTTCTTTAATATATTTAAAAGCATCTTCTACGCTCATTTTACTTATCTTTTCATTATGTTTCCCATCTTTTGGACCTACTACTACAAAGTAGTTATACATTATTTCATGTCTAGAATCTCCATAACCTTCCTTTATAAACTCTTCTTCTTTAGACTTAGCATGTACAAATAATACATCTGCATCTTTTCTCTTTCCTAATTCTAAAGCTTCTCCAGTTCCCTTTGCTACAACTTTAACATCTACATTATTTTCTTTTTCAAAATCTTTTAAAGTTTCTTCTAAAAACCCTGTATCATCTAAACTTGTTGTTGTAACTAATTTTATATCTTTTGGAGTTTCACTTTCTTTTGTGTCTGTAGATGAACATGCTACCATAGATAAACTAAGTATACCTACCATTAATAATTTGGTTATTTTTTTATTCATTTTTTCTCCCCTTAATCTTTAAAATTTCATTACCCCATTAAAAAATACATCCGATTCATAAGTGTCTATATGTTTTAAGTTTTCCATAAATACTATGTAATCACTTATTTTTTTTGCTTGCATAAAATCATGTGTTACTAATATTACAGTTTTTCCTTCTTCTTTTAGTTTAAGTATCTCTTTTTCTGCCTTTTTGATAGTGTTTAAATCCATGTTAGCCATAGGTTCATCTAGCAAATTGTACTCTTTATTCATTATTAAACTTCTTATAAACTGAGCTTTTGCTATTTCTCCACCAGATAACTTTTTTACATTGGTACTTAATTTTTTATTTAAGTCAAACTTATCTATCAATTTATAAAGATAGGATTTGTCTTTTATAAATTGTTCTTTACCATATTCATATATGTAATTAAAATTATCCATTAAGCTCCCACTTAAAAATCTACTTTCTTGTGGTGTATATGATAAATATTTATATATATTTTTATTATTCATACATTCATTATCTATATATTCATCATTTATAGTTATACTTCCATCTTGAAAATTTTCTATATTGTAGATTATTTTTATTAATGTACTTTTCCCACTTCCATTGTGTCCAACTATGGAATATATCTTACCTTTTTGAAAATTTATATTGTCTACAGTTAATACGCCTTGATTTTCTATTTGTTTTTTTAGTCCATAAATACTTATCATCTTTACTCCTTATATAACCGACTGCAAGTTCTTTATAATAATTGTAGATATTGTGGATATTGTTAATAGTATAAATGCTATTACCAAAGATTCATCAAAATCCCCCATAGAAGTTGAAAGTGCTATATATGTTGTCATAACCCTAGTTGAGCCCTTTATATTTCCGCCAACTAACATAACAGCGCCAACTTCTGAAATCCCTCTACTAAAGGTAGTTATACAAACTGTTAATAGATGATACTTTATTTCCTTTAAAAATATTTTTGGTATATTTTTATCTTCTATTTGAAGTACCTTGCACGTTGTTAAAATATCTCCTCCAAATTTATTTAGTAAATCTATTATTAAACTCATAGCCATAGGTATCAAAAGCATAGTTTGTGCTATTATCATAGCTACAGGTGTAAATAATAATTTAAATTCTCCTAAAGGTCCTTGTCTTGATAACATTAAAAACACTAAAAGCCCCATTATAACTGGCGGTGTACTCATTAGTGCATTTATAAATGTTATTATATATTTTTTAAATCTAGAGTTTTTTAAGTATATAACTATACTTAATACTATTGCAATTATCATAGCTATCATAGTTGCGGTTGTTGTTACTATTAATGATAAGCTAATTATTTGAATTATATCATTTACTTCCATATTATCTAAATTGTCTTAATCAACCATTAACATAACAGAACTTGATTTTATAACACTTGTTACTTCATCTCCAACTTTAATGCCTAGATCTTCAATAGCATCTATTGTAACAACAGATGTTAACATTTGACCATTTATATCTATTGTTACTTTGGCATTTATAGCGCCCATTTTTATTTCCTTTACTATTCCTTTTAATTGGTTACGTGCACTTAGTTTCATTTTTATTTGCCCCCTCATTTGCTACTTTATTATATTCACTTTGAAAGTATATCATCTACCTTTTTTTACAACAATATAGTTTCGTTCATCTTTTTCATCGTTTTTTCTGTTTTATTATTACTTTTTTTACTACAAATTAATTTTTTATAATTTTAATTTTTATATAATTTTATTTTTGCATTTAAACATATAAAAAAGACCACTTTTTGTGGTCTTATAATATACTAAGTATTGTTATAAATACTAAACTAATCATTGATACTGCTAATAATATTTTACGTTTTTTGATTTTTTTTGGTCTTTCTATTGTTTCTTCTATATCTTCATTAATTTCCTCAGTATCTATTATATCTGCTTTTTCATACATTACATTACTTAAATCTATTAATATATCTTGTAAATATTCATATTTTTCATTTCTACTTAATAATTTTTTTATAATATTTATAAATTTATCATTGCCATTGATCGCTATATTTTGGTTCCAATTAATACCTTTATCTATGTTTTTTAGCATTTCTTCCTCATTTTTACCTTCTTCAAAAGGAAGCTTTTTAAATATAGATTCAAATAGTATTATTCCTAAGGAAAATAAATCACTATCTAAGTCAGTGAAATTTATGCATAGCTGATGTGGACATAAATATCTAAACTCTCCCCCAGCTCTTATATTTATTCCATTATTAGCTTTTGTTGTTTGGAAGTTTAATAGGCGTATATTATAATCTTTATCTACAAGTATATTAGTTGGGTTTAAATTTCCATGATACACATTATTTTCGTGAAGTATTTCTAATGCTTTTACAATCTGAGTTGCTATATTTATTATAGCTTCTAGGTGTAAATAGTTCCCATTTATCATATTTACTAAGGTTATTCCATTATAATATTCACTTACCATATAATAAAGTGTTGTAAGTTCTGTACAGTGAACACCTACATCGATGGTTTTTGATATGTACTTTGAGTGTATGTTATTTATCATAGTAGTTTCGTCTATTAAGTTAGTTATAAAATTGCTTTCCATATACTCATTATGTTCAACTACCTTTATAAGTACTTTTTTATTGTCAAATACATCTCTTGCTTTATATATTTTATTTAATTCAAGTTGCCCATCGCAGTTTAAAAGTTCATATCTATTGCCTATAAAAGTCACATATTCCCCCCCTTTCTAAATTCTGCTATTAATATTATATGTTTAATTATATCAACATTTGTATCCTTTTTCCATATGTTATATATTCATATGATTTTTTATATTATTCGGAGGAATTTTGATATTTTTTAGTGTAACTTAAATTTTCTTATTATTTATTTTCTTTTAATACAATTATTTTAATAATGTTTTTATATTTTATATATAAATATTTAATAATTATAAAATCTACTTAAGTATTTTTTTGTATACATATTTAAAATTTATTTTACTTATTTATGTACTATTTCTTACAAATTATAAAGTATTTATATAATTAATTTTACTCTTTTATAATCTTTATCTTTACTTTGTTTTATATTTAGATATTTTTAGGTATATTTTAACATAATTTATAATAATTTACTGTTGAACTGTTATAAAAGGAATTTAAAATATAAAATTTAATACTTATATATACTCTTATAAAGTGTGGTGATTTTAATAAAAAAAATACTAATTCCTATAATTACCTTTTTTAGCTTTTTTGCTTTAGGCTTTAATAACTCAACTTCTTCTAATTACAAGTCTGATATAGTTGTCAAGGGAATAACACTTAAAGTATCTCTTATTCAAACAGCTTATGAGTTATATAATGTCAATGTAAAAAATCCAAAAGAGTTTAATGAAGATTTATATAAAAGTACTTCTTACGATGCTTATAAGCATTATATATGGTTAAAAGATACTTATAATGATATGGATGATGATTTGAAAAATTCTCTTTATGATATATTTACTACAAATGATTCATGGAGCTACTCTAATGCCGTTATAGGCTTAGATGATAATTCATCTTTAGAAGATATAATTAAAACTATATTAAATGATGATTATTTAAATTTATCTCCTTCTTTTTGTAAGGAGTTTGATAATTTTTTTACATCTTTTTATGAAGATTATTTTAAGTCTTATTTTTATAAAAACAAAGCTTCCTATGAAAAAAAAGCTAATGATATAAATAATCTTTTAGCATCTAAAGAAGTAGATATTATAAATTTTATAGAAAGTTCATCAGGATTAGATATTGATAATGGTTACTCATATACATTTTACTATTCTTTAAATCCTGTTGAATCACAAGGATTTAAAAGCAATAAAAAATTAATATCAACAATACCTAAAAATACGCCTTATAAAGATATAATAAGTATTCCTCTTCATGAGTTTTCTCATATAATATTTGAATACTTTGTTAATAGTGATGAGTTTTTAGATGCTTATGAAAAATTAAAAGATGATAAAAAGCTAACTAAAATGTATGATAAAGTAGGAAAATATGCTTATAATTATAAAGACTTTTGCTCAGAAAACTTAATAGAAGGTTTTTCTAAATTCTTAAACTATAGATACTTTCAAGGGGTTTATGAAGAAAACATATATGTTTATGATTTAGATTTTTATAGATATTTAAGAAAGTTAAATTTTAATCCGCAAGCTTCATCTTTAAAAGATGTTAGTATAAATTTTTTGGAAAAGACATTAAACTTATACCCTTAAGCATCAATTATATACCCTAATTTAATCCCCTCTATATTTATAGAGGGGTTATTTTTAGCCACCATATCATTTTAATGATAATAAAACCTTACACATTGTATTTATCTCTTCTTTAGATAAATCATCAAACTTAGATAACCTTTTTACAATATCTTTTATTAACTCATTTTTATAATTTTCTTTACTATATATTACATTATCAGTATAAATAATTTTAGATTTTCCAAGGCTTTTTTTAATCAATTTACTATTTTTTTTAATCATTTCTGCTTTTCTTTTTCTTACCTCTTTTTTTATAAAGTAAGTTGATAGTGTAGATGTAACAGAACCTATAAAACCAATTCCCATTATCATAAGTATAGATGCAGTTAATTTACCTAATGTACTTATTGGATATACATCTCCATATCCAACTGTTGTAAATGTAACTATACTCCACCAAAGGGCAGCTCCTAAACTCATATTTTCAACAGATGACATTACGGTTGCACTTATTAGCACAATAATTATTGCTATACCTATAGTGTAATTAAAGTTATTAGTTTTCATAAATTCTGATAGTTCATTATTAGTACGTTTTATTATAGCAAGTAGTCTTATAACTCGAGTTATCTCTGATACTCTTGTTACCCTTCCTACTTTTAGTATATCTAAAGCTCTAAAGACTTTAAATATAGAGTAAAGAGGTATTATAGATATTAAATCTATTAAGTTTTTCTTAAAGAATTTTTTCTTATTTTTACTTTTATAAAGTCTAGTAAAATAATCTATTACAAATATTGACCAAACTATGAAATCTATAATTTGAAATACTAATCTAATTTGATAACTTAAATCTAATGTAAGTTCTAATATTAATATTATAGCTATAACTATAGATAAAATAGCCATAGCCAGATTATATGCAATATATTTTCGTCTCATATATTATTAATAGTATAAATAACTTCCATTTTCAAAGTGCCAATTTCCCTTATAGCCTTTTTCATATGCTCCTATTTCAAAATGAAGCATTGATATTCCTAAATCCACATCTTCATAGTTATGATTTTTTTCTTTTATTACTGCTTTTACTTTTTTATTTTTTAGTTCATATCCTATTTCTTTTTTATTTAAAGCACTTGGAGATTTTTTAGAAAGATTTATACCATTTAAAACCCAATCCGGTAATTCTTCATCTTTTTCTATTATAATATCAGAATTTTTTCCTTTGCTTATAGATTTTACAACTTTCTCTTTTATAGAAAGTTCTTTAGGTGAATGACCTATAGCTATTATACACACTAGCTCTTCTTTATCATTAAATTTAATATGTTTTTCACATTCTTTTTTATCATATGTTCCCCCAATCCAACATGTTGAAAGTCCCATAGCTACAGCTTGAAGTACTATCATTTCTCCATAATATCCTATTTTTTGCTTATAATTTAAATTTTTACTATTTCCAACTAAGCCTATATAAGATTTAGCACCACTTATAAGTCCATAAGATGCCTTAAATCCATTTAAGCCTTCATCTCCATTTTTTATAAATTGTATATTAAGTGAAGATTCCTTATTTATTTCATCTATCAAATTAATTAATGTTAATATATCACTATCACTTATTTCTCTATCACTAAAAGTTCTTCTAGATATTCTTTTGTCTACAGCCTCTATCCAAGCTTTTCTAATTTCCATATAATATCTCCTTTCTATACAGACTTATTATATAGTTTGTATATTTTTTTCTTTTATATTTATGTCCTCAAAAAAGTCTTTATTATCACCTTTATGAAGTATTTTATCGCAAGTCATATTTATACCTATAGATCCTATTGGTGCAGTTATAAGTATACTTAAAATAGCAATAGCTTGCATAATATCACCACCTGCAACTCCCATTTCTAAAGGTATAGAGGCCTTTGCTGATTGAACAGTTGCTTTTGGAAGATATGCTATCATACAAAATACTTTTTCTTTTATTGTTAAATTAGTTCCTATTAAGGATATAAATACTCCTATTGAACGAACACTTAATGATATTGTAAGTATTATAACTCCTACTATAAAATATTTTCCTACCAATGTAGGATTTATAGCTATTCCCACAAATGTAAATAAATAAATCTTTCCTATTTTCCAAAGTCTATTCATTGTATCTAGGATTTCTTTAGAAATATCTTTCATATAGTTTCTTATTAAAAATCCGTATACCATAACAGCAAGTAGTGAGTTAAATACCCCTACATGTAAGTTTTTTTCTATAAACCTCATACCTATACATGTTGAAAATGCTATTATTACTTTTATATTTTTATTATCAACTTTAGATATTATAAGCTTAATTATTTTAAATATTAAAAAACTTAATACTAAGCTTATTATTATAGTAAGAGGTATTATCATAATTTGATTAAATATAGATACACTTTCTCCTGAATAACTTTTAGTATATAGTGTTAAAAGTGTAGTAAATAATGTTATAGCTACTGTATCATCACAGCTTGCTCCAACAAGTAACATCTGTGGTATAGCTTTATCTTGGCCTAACTTTCTCTCAATTAGTGATACCATAGCTGGAATAAGTACAGCAGGGCTTACCGCTGCTATTATAAATCCAAGTATAGCTCCTTGTATAAAAGTAAAATCTAAAAATATAGTACACAAAAATGCTATTGTAAATCCTTCTAGTGTTGCTGGTATTATACTAAGTAGTACTGCTGGTCTTCCTATTTGCTTTATTTGAGATACATTTATCCCAAGCCCACCTATAAATAATACTGTAACTAATGCTATATCTTTTATACCTGAAGATACTTCTAGTGTTTCTTTTGGAACTAAATTAAATATAGATGGACCTATCACCATCCCTAATACCATCATTCCTATTAAAGATGGTAGCTTTACCTTTTCTACTAGTTTTCCACTTATATTTGCTAATATCCCTATTATTACCAAACTAATTAATATAATCATAACTTCCTCCTTTATTTTGTAATTCGCAAAAAAATAGACTCCTACCCTTATAAAAAGAGTAGGAGTCATTAGCTTTCGCATTTAATGGCGAACTCCATCGCCTATTTAATTAATACTTATATATGATATCATACAATGTTTTTATAGTAAATTGTTTTTATAATACTTTATATTATCTTTAGTTTAAATGTTTAATATATTTTTTATATTAACTTGTTGTGATACTATATTTATATACTATTACTAGGGGAGGTTAGTTATGATTGAAATGACTATAAAGGAACTTTTTGATGTAGGAGTAAGTTTTGAAAGTGCTGTAGGGGAAGGTACTAAATCAGAAAGAGCTAGAATACCGAAAAATTATGCTAGAATAAATTTACCTAAAGAAATTGAATCAAAAATAATGAATATTGATTTAGAATTAAATTTTTTGATCTCAGGAGAAATATGGTGTCCTGATTTTCAAATAAATACAACAATACTTAAAAAGTTTTGTGATTTAAATCCAAACTTTAATATATCTGTTATAACTATGGCTCGTGGTAAAAAATTTCTATCTCCTATATTAAATATTGATAAAGAAAATTTTAAAGGTCCTACTATAGTAGTTTTAGATAAAAATTTTAATATTATAGGATACTTTGAAGAAAGACCAAAAGCTGTTAAAGATGTAAAAAACTTTGATGATATAAAACTTGATTACTATAAAGGAAAATATATACTAGATAGCGTTAATGATTTGCTTGATATAATATGTAATATATAATTTTTATTATATTTCCTAGCTAGTACTAATATATTTTAATAAATGGCTTATCTTTTAGCTATATTAGTACTATTTAGGGGGTGTTTTTTTATTATTATAGAATTAAATATTTTACAAACGTTAATATTAGCTATTTTTATGCTTTTAATTGGTAGTATTGTTAAAGAAAAGGTAAGTGTGTTAGATAGATTTTGTATACCTTCTCCTGTTATTGGGGGACTTTTATTTTGTGCATTAAACTTACTTTTAAAATTCTTTAATATATGCACTATAACTATGGATACTAGTTTGATGAGTTTTTTTATTTCTTTTTTCTTTACTATAGTTGGTCTTTCTCTAAGCTTTTCCTTAATAAAAAAAGGAGGCATGGACTTATTTAAATATTGGATACTCTGTGGTATATTATCATTTTGTCAAAACCTACTAGCAGTAGTTTTAGCTAAATTTACTGGTATTCATCCTCTACTTGGCCTTATGTGTGGGACTATATCAATGGAAGGTGGACATGGATATGCTGCATCATTTGGCTTTACTATAGAATCTCTAGGAGTAGCTAATGCATCTAGTGTTGGAATAGCATCAGCTACCTTTGGTCTAATATTTGCAGGGCTTTTAGGTGGTCCTGTAGGAAAATTTCTTATAGAAAAAAATAAATTAAAACCTAATAATATTAATACTTCTTTAATAAAAACATACACAAAAAACATATCCTTAACTAGAAATTCTTCTACTTTAAATTCTTCTTCATTCTTAGAACAAATTTTAGTAGTTTTTCTTTGTATAAATATTGGTGAGCTTATTTCTAATATAATATATACATCTACTAATATATTAATTCCTACTATAAGTGTATGCATATTTATTGCCGTAATATTTAGAAACTCTAATGATAAATTTAAAATTTTAAATCTTGATTTTGATATTTTAAATTTACTTAGTGATATTTCCTTGGGAATATTTTTGACCATGGCACTTATGAGTATTGATTTATTTAAGCTATCTAGTTTATTTGGCCCTATAATAATTATTGTTGTATCTCAAGCAATTTTTATAGTGTTATTTGCAATATTTGTAGTATATAAAGTTTTAGGTAAAAATTTAGATGCTGCTATTATGGTAAGTGGGCTTATAGGACATGGGCTTGGTGCTACTCCAAATGCATTAGCTAATATGAGTTCTGTATGTCAAATATATGGTGAGTCTAAAAAAGCATTTTTAATAGTTCCTTTAGTTGCTGCATTCTTACTTGATGTATTTACTATGCCTTGTATATTATTTTTTATAAATATCTTTTCTTAAATTTATTTAAATGATTAAAAATTTTTAAGTATTGCCATACTATAAATATAATTTGCTATAGGAGGTAATAATATGGAAACTAATTTACTATGTCTAGAAAAAGAATGTGCTTTCAATAAATCTGGTAGCTGCTATGCTTCTCATATAAAAGTAGAAGGATATGATGCTTACATAACACCTGAAACTTATTGTGATACATTTAGAGACTCTTCTTCTTTTAGTTTGTCAAATTATGGTGGAAATGTATCCTTAACAAGTACTCAAAATATTTCATGTAGTGCTAATAATTGCAAATATAATATAAGTGGTGGATGTAGTGCTTCGTTTGTTCAGATAAATCCACAAAATGCTAACTGCGAAACTTTTATTACAAAATAACAAAATTCGCTTCGCTCATGTCGCCAACGACTTTGTCCGTTGCTCAAAATATCATTTTTTACATTTTCAAACCTATTGATATATATTATTTTCATGAGTCATCAACAGTTTTATGCTTAATGTAATTTCCTTTAATGTAAAAAAAGGATAGATTTTATCAATCTACCCTTTTTTTATGCTACTTGTTTTAATTCTTCAACTTCTTCTAGTACCCCTAGTTTCTTAGCTACTAGTTTTGTTGTACTTGCTTGAACTATAAGAGTTACAAGTATTGTCATAAATACTACTGAAGATATTATTTCGTATCCAGGAAGTTTCATTGATACTATTATCCCTGATAATGCTGCTGGTATTACTCCTGTTTCTCTAACCCACATCATAAATAATCTTTCTTTAAATTTCCATTTAGCCTCTTTATCAAATGCTGTACATATTAAAACTACAAGTGGTCTTGCTATAAACATTAATACTAATACAACTATTAAAGATTCCTTCCAATAAGCAGAAAGTGATGTTAAATCAACTTGTGTTCCTAGTACTACAAATATCGCCATACGACATAATGCTCCTATACTCTCTCTAAATAAGTGCTCTGAATGGAAGTCATGTTCTGGTACCCAAAGTCCAAATATTTTTTTATTTCCTGCTATAAGACCTGCTATAAATACTGCCATATATCCACTACCATGTAATAATGTAGCTACTTCATAAGCTAATGCAACTTTAAGTACTGACATTATTGGTGCATATGAATGGAATATTCCCCATTTTTTGTCTGATATTAATAATGAGAATATATATCCAACTGCCACACCAACAACAACCCCACCTAATGCAGATATTAATAATTCACCTGCACTTTTGCCAAGAGAAAATTCTCCACTAGTTATTATTCCAAGTAAAGTTGAAACTATTATAGCTCCTACAGCATCATTAAATGCTGATTCACTAACTACAGTTTGCTTTATTTTATTTTTTATAGTAACTTGTTTAAATACTGGTATAAGTGCTGCTGGGTCTGTTGATGCTATAACTGCTCCCATTAAAAGAGCTGTCATAATTTCTATATTAAATATTTTTCCTGCAAATACTCCTACAACTACAGTAGATATTAAGACTCCAATAGTTGCAAGCATTCCTACACTTATCTTGACCTTGTTAAGTACTTTTAATTTAACTTCTCTACCACCTTCATATAATATAAATGCAGATCCAAATGTAAGTATTAAATTATTTTCAATAGGAAAAGATTCTATACTAATTAGGTTTAAGACTGCTGGTCCTATTATTATCCCTGCTATTAAGTATAATATAACATCAGGTACTTTTATTATTTCACTCACTTTTCCAAGTACAATACCTGTTATTGCAATTGCAGCAAATATTAGTAACAATCTATTAGTTGCAATTGCTTCTAATGTATTTTCCATAATACCATCTCCCTTTGTCGTTTTTGTAAGTTTTTTGTCGACAATTCTAATTATATTACCGCAAATTGACGTAGTCAACCTTTTTATATAAAAATTAATTTAATTTATTATATTAATATTTCTAACCTTTTATTTTATCAAAAGCTTATATATCTAAAGTCACTTTAGTTATTTTCAAAAAAAGTGTTAAGGTATTTATCTACCTTAACACTTTTTAATTATTTATATACTCTATTTTCATATACTTTTTTAATTAATTTCATATATATATCTTTTTCTTCTTCATCAAAATCATGAGTTACTTTATCAAACCATTCTTTAAATATACCACTTAATGAACCTAAAGCTTCCTCACCTTTTTTGCTTAGTGTCAGCCTATATACTCTAGTATCTATTTTATCTTGTTCTTTATTTACATAGCCAAGTTCTACAAGTTTTTTTATTCCTCTTGTTACCATAGCCTTATCTATATTAAGTTCTATAGCTATTTCATTTAAACTTATTCCACTACGTCTTTCTATTAAAAGTAAGTATCTTAAATTTGATATAGCAAAATCATAATCTTTTAACGCATTTTCTGCATACTTTCTAAAATCTTTATTTATTTCCATTTTATACTTATTTACTAACTCAATTTCCACCTTTTCACCTCTATAAAATTACTAGTTCACTCTATTATATATGATAGGATCTATAAATCCAAATGTTATTTTTGAGTTTTTGTAAAAAACTTCACTTACATATAATGTATCTTTTTCTATTCTCTCTTTTAACACAAATTTTACCTCTTTTGAAAAATAACTAACACTTTCTCCTTCAAATACTCCGTCTTTTTCAAAGTATACCATAGGTGTAAATTTGTTAGATTCTTCTAGAGTATTATAATCTAATTTTAAATCTAAGTTATCATTTCTAAAATCTTCTTTTGATATATTATTAGGTATTTCATATGATTTTAATACTACTTGATTATTTTCATTTAATTCAAATAAAAATAAATGAGGTAATATATTTTTTCTCTCTCCCATTTCATAATAGCTTTCTTCTATTATAAAATATCCTTTAAAGTCTTTTGGTAAATTTATTATTTTATCATTTGCTATACCATTTATATGCTTAGCTTTTGGGTGAGTTAAATTACCTTCTTGTTTTTGTTTATGTATTTGTTTATCATTATTAAATACTCCACATAAATTTTTTACAAACATTTCTAATACATTCATACATATTCCTCCTTTTTAGTTGATACAATCAATAATTTTTATTGATATTTATACCCCATTCTTATTTTTTCTACCAATTGAAAAATATTTTTTATTACTTTTATACTTATGTAATATATTGCTATTATTTATATTATCATTTTTTAGATAAAAAAGGCGAATTTATATTCACCTTTTTTATTTAGACAATTTAATTAATATATTTATTTAAAAAACATAATATTTATTAAAGTCGATACTACTGTCATACTAAACCCTACCATAATCTCATAAGGAAGTAATGCAAATCTCTCTTTTATACCCATATTTACACTCTTTGCACTTGTATGAAATAATGATCCATGAGGTAACTGCTCAAAAGCACTAGAACCTGCATTTACAATGCTTGCTCCATTTAAAGCTGAAAATCCTGAACTTATTATAGCTTCTTTAAAAGTTGATGATGCTATAGTTGCTCCTGCTGTTGATGATGCCGTTGCTAAAGACATTAGCATCCCAGATATTGGTGCTAATAAAAATTGTGGTACGCTTAATACTTCAAGTACAGTTATTGTACTATTTTGAAGATTAGACATTTGTATAATACCTGCAAGTGTTCCTGTTCCTATTAATAATATACATACTCCTTGCATTTGGCTAACTCCATAGGCTAAATAGTTATTTAACTTTTTAATATTTCCTGTTGCAATTACACAAACTATTCCTCCTAAAGGTAGTGCTATTAATGGATCTATGGAAACACTAGATATATTACCTAGAAATAATAACCCTATAGATACTAAAGGCCCTATCAAAGATCTAAATAAAGTAGGCATTTCCTTTTTTTCTTGTAATATATCACTTTGTTCAAACTTGCTACCTTTATCTATAATCAACTTAGTTAATATTACAGTTATAAATATTCCACATATAGCAGGCACTATATTTGATGCCATTACATTTGATAAAGTTACATTGAAATTTTCTGATACTGCTAAAGTGTTTGGATTTGGTGATATTATATTTCCAGCCTTCCCTCCTCCAGCTAAAGCTAAAAGTATAGATATTTTAGAATAAGATAACTTATTTCCTATGTACATACCTATAGGTGCAACAGTTATAATAGCTACATCTAAGTTAACCCCAACTCCTGCTAAAACCATAGTTGATATAGCTATTCCTAAAATGGCTTTATCTGTTCCTAATAACTTAATTATTTCTTCAGATATCTTATTTACTGATCCTGTTTTTATCAAACATCCTGCTAATACTCCTGATGCTAAAACTCTTAATATAGATGGTGATATATCTTTTGCTCCATTTATCATATACTCTACAGTTTGTGATAAATGACAACCTCCAATCAATCCTCCAACTAAAGCTCCTAACATTAAACTATACACAGGTTGAAATTTCTTAATTATAAGAATTATAGCTGTAAAAAGTCCAAATATTGCCCCAAAAGTTGTTATCTGCATACAAATCCCCCTGTTAAATTATATTAAACTAATTAAATTTTATTTAATATAATTTTATGTTTTTACTACCATTTTGTCAACTATATATTAATTAATTAAATTCTATTTAACATTTATTAATATGCATTTTATGCTATAATAAATATATCGTTTAAGTTTTATAAAAATTTTAACTAAGGTGATTAATTATGAATGATTTAAATATTGGTATTAAAATCTGTGAAATAAGAAAAAAACAAGATTTAAGTATAAGAGACTTAGCTAAACTAGCAGGTGTTACACCATCTTTACTAAGCCAAATAGAAAGAGGTCTTGCTAATCCATCAGTTAATTCATTAAAATCTATAGCCTCTGCTTTAAATGTTCCACTATTTACTTTCTTTATGTCTGAAGTTGATAAAAGAAATTTAATAGTCAGAAAAGATAATAGAAAAAAAGTTATTCTTCCTGGAAATAATGATGTAGTCTATGAAGTATTATCTCCAGAAATTAATGATAATTTTGAATTTGCTATAATGAACCTATCTCCTAACACTAGCTCTTGTAGTAATTTTATAGAACATAAAGGATATGAGATAGCTTATATATTAAGTGGTGAAGCTAACCTATACATAGATGAAGATAAATTTACTTTATATGAAGGTGATAGCGTTAAAGTTCCTATTGGTTCTAGACATCGTTGGGAAAATATAACAAATAATGATACTAAAGTAATATTTGCCGTTATATTATAAAAAGAGCCTAATGGCTCTTTTTATCTATGTTTTAAATATATACTATATTCTTTTATTGTTTCATTTATATTTATAGTTATTAAATACTCGTTATAGTGTGCATTATAAGGCTGTTTATATTTTAAGTTTATTACAAATTCACTATCTTCTAATTCTAATAATTCACTATCTTTTAAAAATTTTCTTTCTATCAATTCCAAAACTCTTTCCAAATAAATCTCCCCCTATAAGTATTTACCACTTATATACCCATTAATATATTTTACTATCACTGTTTATATATTTTTAAAGTTTATCCTTTTTCTTATACATTTTCCAAGTATATACGCTAATCCTACTTTTATAAAATCTACAATTAAAAATGGTACTACACAAGTTAGTAGACCTTTAAAAAAACTTACTCCTGCTATTAAGCTAAATTGAAAAGTACCTATTATATAGCTTATAAAAAGTGCTATTAACATTGAAAGTAAAAGTAATATATTATTTTTATATTTTTCAAAAAAATATCCAACAATATATGAAACTATAGGAAATGATATTAAGAAACCTCCTGTAGGTCCAACTAATACACCTATTCCTCCACCCATTTGAGAAAATACAGGTATACCTATTAGTCCAAGGCTTAAATATATAATTTGAGATAAAAAACCTAACCTAGAACCAAGTAATATTCCACAAATCATAACAGAAAACATCTGCATAGTAAGTGGTACAGTTGTAAAAGGTATTGGTATTGATATTTGAGCAAGTATAGCTGTTATACTTGCAAATATAGAACATATAACTAATTCTTTAGTTGATAATTTCATATTTTTCTCCTTAGTATTTATACTATAAAAGGATTATACCAAAATTAACTACATTTTAGTACAATCCTTTAAAACTATATATTACTAACTTTTCTTTATTATATCTTTATTTAACTATTTTTATAACTTTAAATAAAAACACCATAGCAATTTTGCTATGGTGTTTTTTTTATTATAAAACTCTCTTAGCTCCTACGTGAGCATTTTTCCAGTAACTATTGTTTATACTAGTCTTTTGAACTACATCTCCTGGTTTTGGAGCATGTATCATTTGTCCATTACCTATATATATACCAACATGAGTTATTCTTCCACTTCCATCAGTACTAGAGAACATTAAGTCTCCTGGTTGTAAGTTATTCCAACTTACAGATCTACCTACACTATATTGAGCTGTTGAAACTCTAGGTAATGTTATTCCAACTTGCTTATATACATAGTAAGTTAATCCTGAACAGTCAAAGCTATTAGGTCCTTCTGCTCCCCATACATATGGCTTTCCTAGTTGTGCCATAGCTGTGCTTAATACCTTTTGTACTTTGCTTTGAGATGTTTGTCCATTGTCTGAACTACTATTACTTCCTGAACCTGTATTTGAGTTAGATAAGCTTATGTAGCTTGAACTTCCCCATCCTACTTTTCCATTTGATAATTTTACTTTATACCATCCATTTGAGCTTTCTAATATATCTACTCTATCACCTTGATAAGCTTTAGTTATTACGCCATAGCTAGTACTTGGGCCACTTCTTATATTTAAAGCTGCTGTTGTTATTGTTCCTTTTTTGCCTGTAACAGGTGTAGAAATTTCTCCACCATTATTTGCATTATTTCCTGAACCTGCACTTGAGTCAGATAAGCTTATATAGCTTCCACTTCCCCATCCTATTTTTCCATTTGATAATTTTACTTTGTACCATCCATTTGAACTTTTTTCTAATATTTCTACCTTATTTCCTTCGTATACCTTAGTTATTATACCATAGCTAGTACTTGGGCCACTTCTTATATTTAAAGCTGCTGTTGTTATTGTTCCTGTTTTTCCTGTAACAGGTGTAGAAGTTTCTCCACCGTTATTTGCATTATTTCCTGAACCTGCATTTGAATCAGATAGGCTTATGTATCCACCATGACCCCATCCTGATTTTCCATTTGAAAGTTGCACTTTATGCCATCCATTTGAGCTATCTAATATCTTTACTTTGTCTCCTTGATAAGCTTTAGTTACTATAGAGTGAGATGTAGATGCACCGCTTCTTATATTTAAAGCTGCAGTTGTTATTGTACCCATCTTTCCTGTAACTTGGTTTGAACTATTGTTACTGCTAGATCCAGATACACTTATATAGTTTCCACTTCCCCATCCTATTTTTCCATTTGATAGTTTTACTTTATGCCATCCATTTGAGCTTTCTAATATTTCAAGTTTATCTCCTTGATGAACTTTTGTTACTATTGAGTAACTTGTACTAGGTCCACTTCTTATATTTAATGTACTAACTGTTACAGTTCCTGTTTTTCCATCTGCAAACGCACCTGTAGTCCCCATAGCTAGTCCTACTGTAGTAGCACAAACTGCTACTGCCACTTTTCTATCTAACATTTTAAACCTCCCATTTTTATTTCTTATACAATATATAATTTAAAGTTTTTATTCTCAAAATAATTCTTATATATATTATATACTTTATTTGTAAATTTGTTATGAATTTTTTTACATTTTTTATATTTTTTTATATTTTTTTCATTATTTTTAGTAAAAATGGGTATAATATTGTTTGATTTTTAATTTTAATTAATTCTTTTTACTATTTCGTATATATCCTTGTCGAATTATAGTATCATTTCTAACTTTTTTATTTATTATATTTATCTTTTTATTGCTATATTATTTTTTATAAAAAAATAAAACACTAAGAAATTCTTAGTGTTAATCTAATATTATTTTTATAATATCTCCATTCTTTCTTTCTAGGTGTGCAACTTCACCACTTATATTTTCATCTAATGCTCTTGTAACTAAGCTTATAAGTTTTTTACCATCGACTATATCATCTAAATCATTAAAAAAGTCTAGTGCATTATTTTGTATCATTTTTTTTACAAAGTTTACGGGTAATTTTATATGAATTTTATCTCCATTATGAGATAAGACTTTTACTCTTAAAAGCTTTTCATCATATACTCTTTTTATACTTTTCCCCATATAAATACTCCTTAATACTATATTTTCTTAAAATTTTTAATTACATATTTCCAAAATTATGTTTATTAAAATCCTTTAAGGGAATATAATTTTTATGTAATATAAAAACTTATACTTAATCTATATTTTATACATACTTTTTTTATTACTAATTGAACATTTTTTTATTTTGAGTTTATAATAATTTTATGCTAAAATCTTTAATTATAATATTTAAGGAGATGAAAGTTTTGTTTAATTATATAAAATTTGCAATTTATCAGTTAATTGGCTTTCTAGGAACTTTACCTAAATTGCTTAAATATAAAAATAATCCTGATAAATATACATCAAATGAACAATTTGATGTATTAAAATCACATGCTCTAAAATCACTAAAGTTAGTTGATATAGATGTAAATATTTTAGGAAAAGAAAAAATCCCTAATGAGCCAGTTTTATTTGTTGTAAATCATTCTAGTATGTTAGATAGTTTTATACTAATTTCTAGTGTAGATAGACCTATTGGGTGTGTTATAGCAGATGAGCCTATTTGGAGAAATATTCCTATTTTAAAAGATTGGACTAAACTTATAAAATGTGTATACATAAATAGAAAAAATAATAGAGAAGGCATAAAAAGTATTATACAAGCATCTAATAATATAACCTTAGGACACAGTATGGCAGTATTCCCAGAGGGTGATTTAACTTGGGTAAAAGAACCTAATTCTTTAGTATCAACTTTTAGAAGTGGTGCTTTAAAAATAGCTTATAAGGCAAATTGTCCTATAGTTCCTTTAGTTATAAAAAACTCTCAAGGTATTTATGATGGCTATGAACCTATCGGTAAAATTCACTCAAAATCTATAGAGGTTGAATTTTTAGACCCTATATATAAACATATAGAAAATACTAAGTTAAAATCTAGTATATTAGCTGACCATATAAAAAATAAAATGGAATATAAAATGTTAGAGTTTAACTATAAAGAAAAAAAGAGTATGGCTTAAACCATACTCTCTTTTAATACTTTTACTTCATCACCTATATTTATAGTTCCTTCACTTATAACTTTTACAAATATACCTTCTCTAGGCATAACACAATCACCTGTAGTTCTTTTTATTTCACATCCTCCATGGCACTTTTTGCCTATTTGAGTTACTTCTACTTCACATTCACCTAGAGTTAATCTAGTTCCTACAGGAAGTTTGTATACATTTATTCCTTCTGTTGTTATATTTTCTGCAAAATCACCAAATTTTAAATGATCAAATCCTCTTTCTCTCATTTTATCTATACTTTCTTTAGCTAGTAAAGATATTTGTCTATGCCAATTTCCTGCATGTGCATCATTAACTATCCCATGATTTATTTTTAAAATAGCTTTATCTACAGGTACTTTTACTACACCTTTTTTTTCACTTATATTTATAGATACGATCTTAGCCATATTCCCCATCCTTTTTTAAAATTTAAAATTTCCAGACTTACCGCCACTTTTTTCTAGTAGATGTACATCCTTTATTACCATTTTTTTATCTATAGCTTTGCACATATCATATATTGTAAGTGCTGCTATTGTTACTGCACTTAAAGCTTCCATTTCAACACCAGTTTTTCCAACTGATTTACATGTTGCATATATATTTATTATATTCTCTTTTTCATCTATATTAAAATCTAAATCACAACCTACTAAATTTATCTGATGACACATAGGAATATTCATTGGTGTATTTTTAGCACCCATTATTCCTGCAACTTGTGCTACTGATAATACATCACCTTTTTTAACTTGTCCATTTAATATCTTATCTATTATTTCTTCACTTACTAATATGCTAGCTTTTGCAGTTGCAGTTCTTTTTGTATTTTCTTTATCTCCTACATCAACCATTTTTGCATATCCCTTTTCATTTATATGAGTTAGCATATTATCCTCCTATTTGATACATACTCCTTTTAGTATCACTAACTTTATTTTCATTTAAGTAGTGTCTTTCTGGCTTGTCTAATATTATCTCTTTTAATACTTCTCTAAAAATTAATGGCTTATTTAGGTAGTATTTTATATCATACTCTTCTTCTGAATGAAGACATAATTTAATAGTTCCATTTTGAGTTATTCTTATCCTATTACACTCACTACAAAACGAACATGACATAGGAGTTATTATTCCAACTCTTCCCATTGAATCTTCTAATTTGTAGTATTTAGCAGTAGAATTTTCACTACTTTCTATTTTATATAATCCATCTATTTGACTTATCACATCTTGTATATTAACATATCCATTTCTATATATTTTACTAGCCTCTCCTAAAGGCATAAGTTCAATAAATCTTACATCAATATTATTAAATTTTGTCATAAGTATAAAATCTGTTATTTCATTTTCATTAAATCCATTTATAAGTACACAATTTATTTTAACTTTCATTCCAAGTTCTAAGCATCTAGATATGGATTTTAATACTTCTTTTATATCTCCATTTCTAGTAATACTTTTATATTTATATTCTTTTAATGAATCTAGACTTATATTTACAGTTCTAAGACCACTTTCATATAATTCATATGCCATATCATAAAGACCTATTCCATTAGTAGTTATAGCTACATCTTTTATATTACATTCTTCATAAGTGTATCTTATAATTTCTGATAAACCTTCATATAATAAAGGTTCTCCTCCTGTAAATCTAATTTTTGTTATTCCTATTTGTGATAATCCATTTATAATAAATTTATAATCATCTAAACTAAGTGTATTTTCGTATTCATTAAAGCTTACATCATCTGGCATACAATAAACACATCTTAGATTGCATTTTTCAGTTAAAGAAATACGTGCATAATTTATATTTCTTCCATATTTATCAATCATAACTAGCTACCCTCTTTTTTGCCTATTTTATATAACTAATTATATACTATTTTTAGTTGTAGTGGCACATTCTGTTGCCTCACCTTTTAATATTTCTATTCCATGGGGTAATACATCTAATACAAACCCTAAATTTTCTATTGCACCTTTAGGGCTTCCTGGTAAGTTAATTATAATAGAATTGTTTCTTATACCACTTATTCCTCTACTAAGTATTGCTTTTTTAGTTATTTCACTAGATTTTAATCTCATATATTCACTTATACCTGGAATTTCCCTTTCTAAAACTTCTTTTGTAGCTTCTGGTGTTGTATCCCTTTTAGAAAAACCAGTTCCCCCATTAGTAACCACTAAATCAGCTATATTATTATCACAAATATTTATAAGTTCTTCTTTTAACATGCCCTTATCATCTTTTAACAGATTATAATGTACTACTTTGTATTCATTACTTTCTTCTATATACTCCTTTAGCTTTTTTCCCGTTATATCTTCTCTTTCTCCTATATATCCTTTATCACTAAGTGTTACTATAGCTACTTTAAACATATTTACCTCCCAATTTTATATTATTTAGTATGTTTTCTATGTGATAATTCCCCTTTATTTTTTACTAATAATAATTCAGCCATTATACCAAAGGCTATTTCTGAAACATCATTTGACGATATATTAAGACCTACAGGTGCATATACCTTATCTAATAATTCTTTTTCTACACCTTCTTTTAAAAGTTCTCCTTTTAATGTATTCCACTTTTTCTTACTTCCTATCATGCCTATATAAGAAGGATTTTTCTTTATTATTTCTCTTAATGCCTCTAAATCTTTTTCATATCCTCTAGTTGCAATTATTACGTATGTATTTTCATCTATATTTATATCATTTAATATATTATCTATATTTCCAGAATATACTTCATCTGCACTTTCAAATCTTTCTTTATTTGCAAATTCTACTCTATCATCTACTATTATTTTATAAAAGTCTAATGTATTTGCAATTTTATATATATTATAACCTATATGACCTCCTCCGACTATTAAAAGTCTTGGTCTTGGTTTAAATACTTTTATAAAGCCGCAAACCCTTCCACCACACTGCATAGGAGTATCTTTAGAATTTTCATCTAAAGCATGTTTAAATGCTCTATCAAACCCACTATCTAATGCTTTTTTACATTCAATTATCACTTCGTGTTCTAATATTCCTCCGCCTACAGTTCCTAGTATACTTTTATCGTTAAAGTACGCTAGTGTAGCACCTACTTTTCCTGGACTAGAACCTTTTACTTCCGTTATAGTTGCAAAAGCTACCTTATTTCCACCTTTCACTTCTTTACTTATTCTGTCTAATATCATCTCATCCATAATTACTTCTCCTATCTAGCTTTTGACTATTTATTATAAAATCTTACAACTTCCTCTAAAACACTTCCAGCTATACATCTAGCTTTATCTGATATTGTATAACAATTATTAACTTCTTCAATTCTTGGGTCTATATCTAGTATTTTTAATCCTTTTACTATATTAGACTTATTTCTTATAATTCCTCTTAAAACTCCATCTATATTTGCTTTTACATCAATTTTTTCATTATCTTTGTTTATTATATAAGCTAGTACTTCTCCTTTTTTTACTACACTTCCTATACTAGCTATATTTTCTATAATACCACTTTCTTTTGCATACCCGACTCTTTCTTTTCCTATACCATTTATAACTCCTGGTGTAGATGTATTTTTTAGAGCATATCCACTATTTATGATTTTTCCTAAATTATGACCCCTCATAGTTTCAATTACTATATCTACATCTTTACCCGCACAAAATCCTGGACCTAATGCAATAGTAAGCTTAGCCATATCTTTATTTGTCCCTAAATTTTTTTTAGCTAGAATACAATCTATTACTATATCCGGTTTTAAATATTTTATATACTCTCCTTTTTCATCAACAACTAAAGCTACATTCTTATCTTTTATAGCTTTTTTTATCTCCTCTATATTATTACAAAGCTTTGCACAAACACCTTCAACACTAAATTCTCCTTCATAAACAGCTTCACTAAAACTTACATTTCGCCTTATTGCCAATGGTTTTTCAACTTCCAAACAAACCACATCAAACCCACATCTATTTAATCTATGTATTACTCCACTGGCTAAATCTCCTGCACCTCTTACTACTATCATATTTCGACCACCCTTCCAAACATTTATCAATATAAATATTTTTATTAATAGTATTATACAATACATTTATATTTTTTAATACATTATAATTCGTAAATATTTTATATAATAATGTTTATTAAAAGCTTTAATTTTTATATAAAATAAACTTTTATACAATAAAAAAGTATAGCTACACCTATTAGTATAGCTATACTTTCTAGTTTAATATTTATCATACTTATCAAAATCTTCATTTTTCTTTTCTTTTTTTCTTTCTATTATTTTAACTATAATAAGTACTATACTTCCAACTATAATAACAAAAGGTGTTCCTATAGCAAGTATTAAAGCTATTATGAGCCCTATATTACTCATCAATAACAACTCCAGTACCATATGCTAACATTTCAGCAGCTCCTTGCATAACTGCTGCTGATGTTAATCTAAACCCAATTATCGCATTAGCACCTTGTGCTTTAGCATCTTCTACCATTCTAGCTATTGCTATTTTTCTAGCTTCTGCTAACATCTCATCGTATCCTGTAAGTTCTCCACCAACTAATTGCTTAAAACTTGCACCTATATCTTTTCCTATATGCTTTGCTCTAATTGTACTTCCTTTTACTAATCCCTTAACTTCTATAATATTCTTACCTGGTATACACTCTGTAGTTAATATTAACATATATATCCTCCATCTTATTTTATACTAAAATATTTTCCTATTAC
Source organism: Romboutsia sp. D33t1_170424_H2 (assembly GCF_015669105.1). Classification (NCBI taxonomy): domain Bacteria; kingdom Bacillati; phylum Bacillota; class Clostridia; order Peptostreptococcales; family Peptostreptococcaceae; genus Romboutsia; species Romboutsia sp. D33t1_170424_H2. Next base: position 61,762 of record NZ_JADOZQ010000005.1, read on the forward strand.
TAATGAGTATATATTATTCACCTATTTTATTCTATAAACTTTACTATTTTAATATAAAAAAATACCGATAAAAATTATCGGTATTCTTTAAACTATTTCTAAATTATTTTCCCCTGATTTTATACTAGAGTTATTTTTGTTTTTAGTACTTTTTCCTATAAACTTTCCTAGCTTTATATTTCTAAATATAGTAGATACAAATATTATACCTAATGCTAATGCACCAGATATTGCTAATGTATTTACTCCATATTCTATAGCTTTCATATAATCTCCTACTATAAACTGATACATTGTATTATATACTCCATATCCTGGAACCAAAGGAATAAGGCAACATACACTTAATGTTGTAGCTGGTGTTTTATATATTCTTGCACATATTTCGCAGTATATACTAAAGCATATAGCAGATATAAAATATGATATTACATCTGATCCTATACAATGTAGAGAAAATTTGTATGAAAACCAAGCTATGCCTCCACCTATTCCTGCTACTATTAGTCGCTTTCCTTTTATATTAAATATAATTCCAAATCCTATTCCTATAAAAAAAGATGCTATTGATTCTATAATCATACTACATCCCTCCCATCTGAAGATACATACTTATTACAAATCCTGTGCCAACTGCAATAGATACACCTATTAATAAAGCTTCTGCGACCTTAGTAAGCCCTGATATTAATTCTCCTTGCATAATATCTCTTATAGAATTTGTAAGTGCAAGGCCTGGAACTAAAAGCATTATACTTCCAGCTATTATTTTATCTATCTCATGTATAAAACCAATGTCATACATTAATACAGAAAATATAGCTACTACTCCTCCACATAAACTATTTATAAAAAATTCATTTAATGATGATTTGCTTAATTTGTTATATATATATTTTATTATTATACCAATTATAAAAGATCCTAAAATAGCATTAAAATTACCACCAAACAATAATGTAAACATAGCTGTTGATATACCTGAAAATAATAATACTATATTATCCTTATACATATCATCCTTACATATTTTTTCTAGTTCTAGTTCACATTCATCTATGCTTAACTTATCATGATATATCTTTCTCGAAAGAGAATTTATATTATGAACTCTATTTAAATTTACACCTCTTGAGTTAATCCTTTTAACTACTGAATATATCTTACCATTAAGAAATATAGAAACCATTACCGCTGTAGGTGTTGCAAATACTTCTACTTCATCTACATCAAAAGACTGACAAATCCTTGATATAGTTTCCTCTACTCTATACGTTTCTCCTCCACTTTGAAGCATAAGTCTTCCTGCATTGGATGAAAAATCTAAAATTCTATCAATGTTCATAATACACCCCCCTTAAATTCACACAGATTCCATTATAACATAATATTTATTTTTTATATTATGTTTTTGTATATTTATAATAATTAAAATTTTAGATAAATTTAGAATTTTTAAATGTAAATACTAAAGCAATATACGTTAATTTATGTTTTTAAATAAAAAAATAAACTATAAAAATTAAATTATATAACTTTTATAGTTTATCTTCATTATTATATATCACAACATGCAATTCCAAGCACTCCAGGTCCTGTATGTGCACATATGCAGCTTCCTATATTTACAACAACAATGTCTTTTACATTTAAATTTTCACATAAATTATTTTTTAATATTTTTAAATCTCCTTCATTATCTCCATAACCAATTATTATAGTCTTATTAGTTAAATCTTCACCTTGTTGTTCTTTTATAATTTCTACTATATTGTTTATTACTTGTTTTTTACCTCTCGCTTGTGAAAAATGTTTAACTAATCCTTCATCTAAGCGAAGTATTGGCTTTATATTTAACATATTTCCTATTGTAGCCTTAGCTAAAGACATTCTACCACCCTTTTGCAAATACTCTAGCGTTTCTACTGTAAATAAAACAGATAAGTTATTTTTTAAATTTGTCAGATGTTTTATTATCTCTTCTATACTTTTGCCTTCTTTAGCTAACTTAGCTGCACTAAGTACTAAGCATGTACTTCCTATAGATAATGATAATGTATCAAATGTGTGTATATTTTTGTTTTCTATATCATTTTTAGCCATAACAGCACTTTGATATGTACCAGATGCGTTAGATGATCCTCCTATATACAAAATCTCTTCATATTTATCTATGTATTTTTCAAATGCATTTTTAAATGACATATACGTAACTTGAGATGTTTTTGGTAAACTTTCATTTTCCCTTAGCATTTTATAAAATTCATCTTCAGTTAGATCTACTCCATCTATATATTCTCTACCATTAAAAATTATGCTAAGTGGTACTACTTCTATATCATATTTATCAATAAATTCTTTAGGTATATCCGATAAGCTATCACATATTATTTTTATATTATTCATTTTTCCTCCAACTTTTTAACTCTTCTTTTATATCTAAGTTATTACTTTAAGTTTTAATACCAGGTATTAATATCTTAGCATAATAATATTTTTATTTCAATATTTTAAAGTTAATTTTTTACATATTTTAGATTATTTCCAAAATATTCATTAAGTTACATAAAATTTAATTTAACATAAAAAATAGCTTGATACTTTTTAGCATCAAGCTATTTTTTATTCAATATTTTATATATATTTTTCAAGTATTACAGCTCTGATATTTTCATACTTTATATAATCTGGTAGTAACTTTTTTATTACACTTATCTTATCTTCAGAAAACCTTTCACATGCATCTAATATCATTGCTTTATCTTTTTGTTCATACATACTCTCTAAATCTATATTAAAGTTTATGCAATTTCCTTCTTTTATATAATCATATATATATCCTAAAACTGTAGAAAGAGATGTTTCTATTTCTTCACATACATATTTTATATCATTCCCTTGATTCAATAAATCTAGGGCTATTTCATTATTTTTTCTATTTTCTCCATCTATTATAAGCTTAAGTCTTTTTTTATCTTCCCACTCTGGTCTTATATTTTTTTCATTTATATATGAATTTACTACATCTAATATACTTTCACCGTATCTATTTATTTTAACTGGACCCATACCACCTATATCTTTTAATTGTTCTTTAGTAGTTGGATACCTCCCACTTATTTCTTTTAAAGAATTTTTGCTAATTACCATATAAGGTATAGTCTTTTCCTTTTTTGCTATATCTTTTCTTAAATCATCTAAAATATTATATAGATCTTTATCTGTAGTAACTTCAAAATATTCATCTTTAATTTTTGTGTTGTCTTTTTTATTTGTATTATTATCTAATACTTTTTGTTTATCAATATTGTTTCTATTTATATAGGATTCTATTACATCTTTAAATCTAGAACCATACTTTTCATACTTTACTTCGCCTATACCAGATACACTAAGCATTTCTTCTTTTGATGTAGCATAAATACTTGCCATACCTTTAAGAGTTGCATCTCCAAATACCATATATGGAGCTATAGATTCTTCTCTTGCTATATTACTTCTTAAGCTTACTAATTCTTCGTATAATTCATTTTCTACATACTTAGACTTACTTGCTTTAGCTTCTTTTAATTCAACTTTTATTTCCTTTTTTATAACTCTCATTGATTGTTCATTTAATTTTATAGTTGGAAATGTTCCTCTATGTCCTAAATTTTCTACTATATCTAAAAATCCATGTGATACTAATGTATTTATAAAGTTTTTTAAATCTTCACTAGAGTACTTTTTCATAAGACCATAAGTTGATAATTTATCAAATTCTAATTCTAATACTTTTTTATTTTTAGAACCCCTAAGAACATCGACTATCATGGTTATTCCATAGCTTCTTTTCATTCTAGCAATACAAGATATTACCATCATAGCATCTAGTGTCTTATCTACTACCTCTCCATCATTTAAACAGTTGCTACAGTTATTGCATTCATCTTCCATAGTTTCTCCAAAATAATCTAGTATACATTTTCTATAGCAATCACTAGTATATATTAAATCTACCATTTGCTGAAGTTTAGTATATTTAGCTATCTTTCTTTGAGGATTTTCTATGGACGCTTCCACTAAATATTTTTGCGTATGAATATCTTGTGGAGCAAATAATAATATACACTCACTTTCTTCGCCATCTCTTCCTGCTCTACCTATTTCTTGATAGTAGTTTTCTATACTTTGTGGCATATTATAATGAATTACCCATCTTATATTTGGTTTATCTATTCCCATACCAAAAGCATTTGTTGCTACCATTATCTTAATATCATCATTTATAAACTTTTCTTGATTTTCTTTTCTTATTTCATTACTAAGACCTGCATGATATTTAGATACTAAATAACCTCTTTTTAAAAGTCCATCATGTATATTTTCTACTTCTTTTCTAGTTGATGCATATATTATCCCACATTCATTTTCATGATTTTTAACATAATCTAATAAGTATTTATTTTTAGCAGGGGATTTAATTATATTTATAGATAAATTTTCTCTATCAAACCCTGATATAAATACTTTTGGATTATTTAAATTAAGTACTTCTACTATATCTTTTCTAACTTCATCACTTGCTGTAGCTGTAAAAGCCGTTACTATTGGTCTATTTCTTAAGTTATTTATAAAATATGGTATTTTTTTATAACTTACTCTAAAATCATGTCCCCATTGTGATACACAGTGTGCCTCATCTATTGCAACTTGACATACAACTTTATCATATATTACTGTTAAAAAATCAGAACTATCTAACCTTTCTGGTGCTACATATAATATTTTGCATTTATCATTTTTTATATTGTTAAGTACTTTTTCATATTCACTATTTGAAAGAGAACTATTTATGTACTCAGCTTCTATTCCCATAACCTTTAGTGTATCTACTTGGTCTTTCATAAGTGATATAAGAGGAGATACAACTATAGTTATTCCCTCTAGTACCATGGCAGGTATTTGATAACATATGGATTTACCTCCTCCTGTTGGCATTATAGCAAGAACATCGTTATTATTAATTATAGAATTTATAATATCTTCTTGCCCTTTTCTAAAGTTTGTATATCCATAATACCTATTTAATATATCTAACGGTGTAATATTCATTTATAACCCTCCTAACTGCATAATATATCCTTTGGAGTATTTAGATCTTAATTAATTTTAATTCTATTAATTTACTTTATCTTACCACAAGATTTTAATTTTAACTATTTAGTAACTACAAAATTTATATATTTAATATCTATATATAATTTAACTTCATTATAGAAAAAGCTTATATTATGTATTTAAAATTTTCAATATTCATATTATTAAGTAGTAATAATATATTAAATTCTCTTAATACTGGAGGAATTTATGTTAAAAGAAACCGAATATCTTTCTAAAGAAAAATATAATCTACTAAAAAAATATAACCTTCAATTAAATGATGATTTATATTGGGAATCAAACCATAAGAAATACCCTAAAGTTAAATATTTTTCCAATAAGTTTGCTAAAAATCACTCAACTCTAGCTTTATTATTTTATATACACAAGTTATGTTATGCTAAAATAAAGTATTTTGAAAAAAATTTCAATAAATATATACCTTATAAATATGACTACAAAAAAGGATTTATAGAGTGTGAGCTATTTGATATGGAGTTTATGTTGCATATTCCTAGTAATGTAATTATTGATATTAGAAACTTACAAGAAATTAAAAATATAGATGAGTTTCATGATTTTTGTAGATACCTAGAAAGCTATGAATTCTAATTAAAATTAATGATTTTAACTAAAAAAGTGCCTCTTAATTAAAAGGCACTTAAATTTATTCAATATTACATACTCTTTGTTTTTCTTATTTCAGTATTGTTCCAACACTGAACATTTTCAAGTCCTTTTATATTTGATGCATCAAATACTGGACTTTTAATTCCATTTTTCTTTTGATTAGTATAATCTTCAAGTGCTATAAAAGCATATTTTCCTAAAAGAGCTATTGCTATTAAGTTTATTATAGCCATAAGGGCCATAAATACATCTGCTAAATTCCAAACTACATCTACTTGAACTACTGAACCAAATAAAACCATACATACAACTAACACTCTAAATATATTTAAAACAGTTTTATTGCTATTCATAAACTCTATATTTGATTCTCCATAGTAATAGTTACCTACTATTGAACTAAAAGCAAATAAGAATATACATAAAGCTATAAATATATGTGCAAAACTTCCTATATGAGAAGATAGTGCTGCTTGAGTTAACTCTATTCCACTTAATCCACTAGTTGAGTATCCTGGATATAAAAGTACTATAAATGCTGTACATGTACAAATTAAGATAGTATCTGTAAATACTCCAAGTGTTTGTATTAATCCTTGTTTAACAGGATGTGATGTATCTGCAGTTGCTGCTGCATTTGGTGCACTACCCATACCAGCTTCATTTGAGAATAGTCCTCTTTTTACTCCAGTAAGTATTATTCCTGCTGTCGTACCTACTGACATTTCTCTAAAATTAAAGGCATTTTCAACTATAAGCTTAAGTACATTTGGTATTTCACCTATATTTATTACAACTACAAATAACGCTACTAATATATAAAGTCCTGCAAATATTGGAACTATTATCTCAGATACTTTAGCTATTCTATGAACTCCTCCAAATATAACTATTGCTGTAAGTATTGTAATTATTATCCCTATAGTTAATCTATCAATTCCAAATGCTGAATTAAATGCAAGTGAAACTGTATTAGCTTGAACAGCATTAAATACAAATCCAAAACATATAGTTATTAGAATAGAGAATAATATTCCCATCCATTTTTTGTTTAGCCCTTGTTCTATATAATAAGCAGGTCCACCTCTAAATCCATCTTTGTCTTTTATCTTAAATATCTGTGCTAATGTACTTTCAACAAAACTTGATGCAGAACCTATTAATGCTGTTATCCACATCCAAAATATAGCACCAGGTCCTCCAACTACAACAGCCATAGCAATCCCTGCAATGTTACCTGTTCCAACTCTAGATGAAGTACTTATACAAAATGCTTGAAACGACGATACCTGTCCTTCTTTTTTATTTTCCTTAGATGCACCTTCTCCTAAAAGCTTAAACATTTCTTTAAAATATCTAAATTGTACAAACTTAGTCTTAACACTAAAGTAAATTCCAAGTGTTACTAACATAGCTATTAATATATATGTCCATATAAAATCGTTAATGCTTAATATTAAGCTATTTAAATTTTCCAATTTCAATCCCTCCTAAATTAATTATAAATACTTTTATATAATTGCCCTTTTTAAAAATATTATTATATATTTCAAAAATTACTGGCTAATAAATATTTTTGAATTAATATTTCTTTTTTATTCATTATAACTATATTTTCAATACTTTTCAAGTCATTTTTTGCATAATTAATTTTTCCATTTGCAAATTTCTAATTTTACAATAAATTCAATTTAACTTAAACCATTGATTTTAGTTATTTTACTAACTTTTCTAAGTGTCTTTTAATTTTATTTTATTATGTTAATTTATTTTATAGGTAAGTTATTAATATAATTATTAACTTATCTCTTTATTAATATTAGCTTGTATCATATCTACATTTATTGTAAAAGTATTTTTTATAACAGATGTATTGAAATATGGCATAAAAAAAGCACTTAGATTTTAATCTAAGTGCTTTTTTTATTAATTATTCTTTTTTTGTTCTATTTTTAATTTATCTAAATAAGCTACTGCATTTAATGCTGCTATTTGACCTTGACCAGCTGACTTTATATAAGAATATGGTTTACCAACACAGTCTCCTGCTGCAAAGCATCCATTTATACTTGTGTTCATATTAATATCAACCTTAATATGTGGTCCTTCTGTCTCTATTCCTGGCACTAATGATTTAGGCGAAGCACTATCTTTTATTACAAATACTCCATCTACGTCTATTTCTTGTTGTTTTAATTCTACTTTATTTACTAAATTTTCTCCATGGATTTGAACAGGTCTATCATTTATAACTTCTATAGAACTATCTAAACCATCTGAAGATCTCATAAGACCTTCTCTTTTATACATAGGTATAAAGTAAGTCTTTGATGCTATTTCACTTAAGAAGTTAGCTTCTTCTTCAGACTCTTTATTATAACCTATTATAGCTACTTTTTTATCTCTATATAAAGGAGCATCACATGTTGCACAATACCCTACACCTTTACCTAGAAATTCTTCTTCACCTTTTATTGGCTTACCATACTCTACACCTGTTGCAAGTATAACTGTAGTAGCTTCAAACATTTCATCCCCTGACATTAAAGCAAAGTAATCTCCCATAGCATATACGTTATTTATTTTTTTATCTACTATTTCAATATCCATGCTTTCTATATGTGCTTTAAATTTATCTCTTAAATCTTCTCCACTTATATCATAAAATCCTAGATAATTCTCTATTGATGGAGCTTTTACTAATTTATTACTTAAATTATCATTTCCAAATACTATTATATTTTTATTTCTTATTTTTGCATTTATTGCAGCAGAAAGTCCTGCTGGTCCACTTCCAATTATTGCCATATCATATCTCATATTAACCACCTATCATTTTATAAATGTGACTTAACTTTTGATTTAATTGCTTCTTTTGGCATAAATCCTACTAATGATTCTACTGGTTTTCCATCTTTAAATATCATCATTGTTGGTACAGTAGATATATTAAATTTTTGAGCTATTTCTAAGCTTTGATCTATATCAACTTTTATAAATTTTGCATCATCCATTTCATTTCCTAATGATTCAAATACTGGTGCTAACATTTTACAAGGTCCACACCAAGTTGCAAAGAAATCTACTACAACTACCCCTTTACTTTCTTCTACTTCCCCTTTAAATTGTGATGTTTTTATTATTTTAGCCATTTTCTTACCTCCTAAATACTCTCTTATCTATAATATGAATTATATTACAATATAGTTATTATTTGTAACATTAATTTATATTATTTATATACCCCCTATATATATCACTAAACAATTTGTTTATCTAGGGATCGTTAGTTTAAAATATGTATACTCATTTTCTTTAGAATCTACAGTTATTGTTATACCAAGATTTATAGCAATCATTTTTGCAATAGATAATCCTATTCCTGAGCCATCTATATCTTTATGTCTTATACTATTGCTTCTAAAAAATCTGTCAAATATATAATCGATATCTTCTTTTTTTATACCCATTCCAGTATCTTTTATATATATTATAATATCGTTATTTTGTTCATAAGCACTTATTGATATACTATCCCCACTTTTTGTGTATTTAAAAGAGTTATCTATAAATATTAATAATAACTGTCTTAACTTATTTTTATCTGTAAATATTTTTTTATTCTTTAATTTAATATTAGTATGAAATTCTTTTTCTTGAATCTCTGCTATATCTGCATAATTTTTACTTATCTCATCTATCATTATATTTATATCTACATTTTCTTTTATAATATCATTAGTACTATCTTCTTTACTTAATGATAATAAATCACTTATCATCTTCTTTATTCTTCTTGTTTCTTTCATAGCATCAGCTATAGATTCAACTTCATCAGATATAGTACTATCTGGATGCTTTAATAAGCTTTCTAACTTTGAAGATACTATGGCTATTGGAGTTCTAAGCTCATGAGATGCATCCTGAACAAATTTAGCTTGATTATTCCAAGCAGTTTCTATTGGTATTAGTGCTTTTTTAGTTAAATAAAGTGCTACAAAATATGTTATTATTACAGCTACTAATACTCCTATTATAAATACAAATATAAGTTGTTTTAACGAGTTTCTTTCCGAATCTATATTTCTTATTATTTGTATTTTATATTTACCAATATCAATGTTTAATTCTCTAAAAGTATATCCATTTTCAGTGTACGTAAAGAAAGTATCATTCTTATTATTTTTAGGTCTTGGTAATAGTTCATTAAAATAGCCATTTTCTGTGTAATATCTTATTCTATTTCCTTCATAAACATAGACCATATTACTTGGGTCTTTTAACACTATTGGATAAAATATAGATCTATTATTAAGTTGCATAGTTATATTTTCTAATTCAGCTTTAAGATTTTTGTCTATATTGCTATATGTAAGTCCTTTAAAGTAAGAATATATAAATATAGAAAATATTATAAGAAATGCTACTACTACAGCTATATTTATTTTTATTAAACGATTTTTAGTTTTACTAAATACATTTTTATTTATCATCAAATATATAACCTACTTTTCTTTTAGTTTTTATATAGTTATCATATCCGTACTTGCTAAGCTTCTTTCTTAAATTGCTAACATAAACTTCAACTATTTCTATAGTAGCATCTGAATCTATTCCCCAAATTCTATCATATATTTGTTCCTTTAAAAGTATTGTTCCTTTATTTATTATAAAATACTCAAGTAAATTAAACTGCTTATTTTGAAGATTTAAATCTTCACCATTTATAGATGCAGTTTTATTATTTGTATCTAAATATAAATCTTTAAATACAATTTTATTATTAGATTTTATTTTTCCATTAGTCCTTAACATTGCATATACTCTTGCTACTAATTCTTCCATATAAAATGGCTTTGTTAGATAATCATTTGCTCCTATCTCAAATGCTGATACCTTATCATTTAAACTTTCTTTAGCAGTTAAAATAAGTACTAATGTATCTATTCCATCTTTTCTTATAGACTTTAATATATCTAATCCTGATATATCAGGTAACATTAAGTCTAGTATAATTAAATCATATATATTTTGTTTAATATTGTATATGGCTTCTTCTCCAAAACTACATGAATCTACTTCAAAATGATTTTTTAGTTCCTCCTCTAGACTTTCTAAAAGTTTAGAATTATCCTCAACAATTAAAACCTTCATGCCAATCTCCTTAATTTTAATCTAAGTTTATTACTATTAATTTCCTATATAATATAAATAATTATACAATACATATATATATTTTTAAAACATTTACAGTCACTAAATAAAAAAACCTACTGTATAGCTTATAATATAAACTTAACAATAGGTTTTTCATCATTTTTAATCATAATTTTATTTTTCCTCATATTTAATGTATATAACTTTTACATCTTTAACACTGTCTAATATAGGAATGTCTATTTAAAGCCTTACTTATTAACTTTGAATATTATTTGAATTATAAGTATTTATTATGTTTACAAATTCATCAATAGAAACGACATTGTCTTTTACCATAAACTCATTGTAGTACCAATTTGCAAAATCAGGGTTAGCTAATGTTGAGTTTAATTTTTCAAAGTCTATCTCTTCTTTATTGTAATTATTTTCATTCATGTTTACCACCCCTTTTTATTTAACCTTATTATTAATCATATAAATACGATTTATTCACTTCAATCCCCTCTTTTTTATTTGTATACTTAACCCTTTATAGTAAATGTTTATTTTCCTTTAAAAAGTTTTTTAATGCTTGAGTTATTATTTCTTGTTTAGTAAAACTTGAATTACTACATAACCTTTCAAAATCTTCCCATATTTTTTTATCTACCCTTATGCTAGTTGATTTTAGTTCATCTATATTATTTTTTTCTATTACTATATCTTTTTTAGAAGTTTTTGTCTTAGGCTTTATTGCCTTAACATCCCTAACTTGTAAGTACCAATCATATACTTCACATAACTTGTCCATATCCTCAGGTGTTAAATTTACTTTCTTATCTCTTTTAGGTTTTTGTGTTTTTCTTTTAGTATTATTTTTTTTTACATTTTCCTTTTTTTCTACTTTAGTGTTTTTAATTTCATTAAATTCTATTTGTTTTTTCTCTTCTTTTATGTCATCTTTTAATTCGTACTTTCCATTTGTTAATTTGTACCCTTTTTTATTTAAGTAACTTCTTAATGTTTGTGGTTTTATCTCCATTTTATTTGCTATATCTTGAAACTTTAAGTTTTTATTTTGTAGTTGCAAAAATATTTTTATTCTTTCGTTTGCTGTCATTTTTTTCTCCTTGTAATTTAGTTAATTTATACCTACATATTATCATAAGAGTTTTATTTAGACAAAATTATGTGTTATAGTTCATATTATATATTTTTATTATATTTTAAAATAACAATTTATTTCTTTATTATATTTTCTGTACTCAATTCCCTTTAAAGTTAATATTTTTATTTTTTTAAATTTAATTAACATTTACTGTAAACTTTCTTATATATTTTAAAATAATAGTACATTTTTTTTTTAATTTTAGCATTTTTTTAACAAAACTATTTACAATTGTCGAAATGTGCTTTATAATCAAAATTGTCTTAAGATTTCTTTAATCAAATATGACATTAAGGAAAACAGTACCTTAAGAAAAAAAACATTACATTTATATATTTAGGAGGAAAATTAGCATGATGCAAATACTTACGAGTACAGCATTATTATTAGTTGTACTGGCATTATTCACATTATTTAGTTACAAAGCACCTCACGGAATGAAGGCAATGGGTGCATTAGCAAGTGCTGCTTGCGCAAGTTTCTTAGTTGAGGCATTCCACGCTTCTTTATTTGGACAACAATTTGGTATATCTTTCTTAGAGAAAGTTGGAGCTGCTAACGGTTCTTTAGGTGGTGTAGCTGCTGCTATATTAGTACCTTTAGCATTAGGTGTATCTCCAGTATACGCTGTATTAGTTGGTTTAACAGTTTCAGGATTTGGAATACTTCCAGGATTCGTTGCAGGATACTTAATATCATTCGTTGTTAAGTTCTTAGAAAAGAAAACTCCTGCTGGTCTTGATTTAATAGTTATAATATTAATTGCTGCTCCTTTAACAAGAGCAATAGCAGGATTTATGGATCCTATAGTTAATGATACATTAATGCAAATAGGACAAGCTTTAACAGCTGCTTCTACTACATCTCCAATATTAATGGGTATAATACTTGGTGGTTTAATAACAGTTGTTGCTACTGCTCCATTATCATCAATGGCTTTAACATCTATAATAGGATTAACAGGTCTTCCAATGGCAATAGGTGCATTAGCAGTATTTGGTTCTTCTTTCATGAACTTCGTATTCTTCTCAAAAATGAAATTTGGTTCAAAGAAAGACACAATAGCTGTTGCTATAGAACCTTTAACTCAATCAGATATAATAACTGCTAACCCAATACCAGTATTTGTTACTAACTTCATAGGTGGAGCATTATCAGGTGTTGTAGTTGCATTAGTAAGTTCTTATGTTGCACCACTTGCAATAAGTGTTCCTGGTATGGCAACTCCTATAGCTGGTTTCGCTGTTGCAGTTGGTCAAAACGGAACTCCTGCTTTAATAGCTGCTGTTGGATGTATAGTAGTTAGTATAATAGGTGCTTTAATAGGACATACATTATTCAAAAATACAAAAATACTTACTGCTGATGAGATACGTGGAACAGAAGAATCTTCTGCAGCATAATATATAAAAAAAAGAACGTAGATAATTCTACGTTCTTTTTATATATATTACTATCTTACAACTTTTCTCGTTAGAGTTCCTATACCTACTCCCATCATAATGATTCCTACAAGCATTTCAATATTTGCTACCATGTATGCTACTTCTGTGGGCTTTGAATTGTTAAACCCAACAGCTCCAAACATACCTACACTTAAATTTATAACCTCATTAAAATCTTTAATAAACTGTTTTAGGTTCCATGTACCAATATTACTTAAACTATATTTTATAACCTGTCCATCTAACTCAATACCTACTGCTAAAAATATAAATGCAAATATTATCATTATTACTAAAGATGATAATACACAAAGCCAAGGTCTTTCTCCATACCCACATGCTAACCAATATATATACGAATTTATTTTAGGTAAAAATTTAACACATTTTCTTTGTGTACATTTCCCTATATAATAATATTCTCCAAAATTATTATTCAAGTTATTTTCCTTAAATTTTTCGGACAAAGTTTTATATGTCATATATATACCTTCATATTCATTTTTATCCTTAACTCTAGGTTCAATTTTATCAAAAAATGTTTTAGCATCAAATTTAGTTGTAAATTTATCATCAAACATTATATCTTGTATATATGTATTTGAAATTTTAAAGCCTGAAAGATCACAATCTATAATCTCAAACATATCAATTTCACTATTTATTATAATTGAAGATTTTAAATATGTTAATTCAAAACTTGTGTTACTAATCTTACATTTTTCGAAAATACAATATGATAAGTCACTATTTAAAAATTTTGCATATATATCACAATTATAGAAACTACACCCTATATTGTCTTTTTTATTTAAAGAAGGTCGTTTTTCACTTCCTTCTTTTATGAATATACAATTTTCAAATACAACTCCTCCACCGCTAAAATTGCAATCATTAAAAGTACAACCTATAAATGTGCAGTCTTTGAATTTAATATTTTTAAAATCACATTTTCTAAATTTAGCACAAATTATATCTTGCTCTACTATTTCATAAAAATCTTGTTCGTCAAATATACCATCTTTGCCGATTAGTTTATCTTTTATTTTATTATAGCTATATTTTGAATTATTATCATAATCATTTAGTTCTATTTTTTTTGTAGTTGCATCTTTATAAAATGTTTCGTTATTTTTTTTTCTATTTGATAATTGTTCATTCACTACGGCCTTTTCTTCTTCAAAATTTATATATCCCATAGAATAACTCCTTGCTTTTAGATGAAAAGAAAACGTAAAATATATTTTACGTTTTCTTTTTTTACAATTATTATTATCTTATTTTATAATTATTATTCTATATAATACAAACTCTATTATTTTAAATAAAACTAATCCATAGTATAAATAATATTATCAACTTCTTCATACGTTTTCTTACCTAATACATGTATACCTATAAATGTAGCTAATAAAGCTATTGGTAATACTATATAAACAGGTATACCAAGTCCTGCCGGTATATATCCAAATAATACTGTTATTACGGCTGTAAATAATGCATAAGGCATCTGTGTATTAACATGATCTATATGATTACATCCAGCTCCCATTGATGACATTATTGTAGTGTCAGATATTGGTGAGCAGTGATCTCCAAATATAGCGCCTGTTAGTACTGCACTAGTACTAACTACTATAAACGACATTTCTGGGTTTATAGAATGAGCTAGTGGTATTGCAAGAGGCATAAGTATTCCCATTGTTCCATAAGCTGTTCCTGTAGCAAATGATATTATGGCTCCAAGTATAAATACTACACTTGGTAATAAAAAATTTGGTAGTGTTCCAGATAATAATGTTACTAAGTATTTAGCTGTTCCTAGTTCTTTTATAACAGAACTTAATGACCATGCAAGTATTAATATAACCCCAGTCATAATAAGTCCCTTCATTCCATCTATCCAAGCATCTATAGCTTCAGAGATTGTAAGTATATTTTTACTAACTCCAAGAACTATACCTACAATACTTGCAAATAAAGCTGACTGGAATAATGCAACCGAAGCATCTGCTCCACTAAACGCCTCTCTTATAGCATCAAATGAATATGGAGAATTAGTAAATAATTGTATTAGATTTTGGTTATCTGAGTTCATAGCTGCTGTGTATCCGCTATAATAAAAAGAAATTAACGCAGCTATTATTAATGTTCCTATAGGTATTATTGCATTCCATGAACTTAATTTTATACCTTCTTTTGGCTCTAAATCAGAATTATCATTACTAACATTGTTTGAATTGTTATTATTTTTATTAACACTTCGGGCTTTAATTTGAGCTTCTCTCATTGGTCCAAAATCCTTAGCTAGAACTGCTGATATAACTATAAATGCTAATATTAATATATTATAAAATCTATATGGTATGGTATTTAAAAATACTCCAAATGCATCAGCTTCTACTCCTATACCGTTAAATGCATCATTTATAAGTCCAACTTCAAGACCTATCCATGTAGATATTATAGCAAGCCCAGCTATAGGTGCAGCTGTAGCATCTATTATAAACGCTAGTTTTTCTCTTGATAGTTTCATTTTGTCTGCTACTGGTCTAACTATAGGACCAACTATTAATGAATTTGCATAATCATCAAAGAATACTAATAATCCTAAAAACCATGCTATAAGTTGAGTCCCTCTAGCGGTCTTTGATCTTTTGGCTAGGCTCTCTGCTATAGCTTTTGCACCACCCATTCTAGCTACTAGGCTTATAACCCCACCTATAGCTAAAACTTGAAGTATTATACCTGCATTCCATGGATCTGCTAATGAATTTAATGCCCTATTTACTATATCTAAAAATGCATTAACAAAAGCAACTATAACATTTCCAGATGACATGTTTATTATAAAGCTTCCTGAAAATATACCTACAAATAACGATATTACTACATTCTTAGTTATAAATGCTAAAACTATAGCAACTAATGGTGGTATTAAAGTTATCATCTTAAGTCTTTCTGAATTTATAGTTGATATATCATCCCCCCCTGCAAATACTAATGGCATAGACATCATAAAAATTATAATAGTCATTAATAATACCCTAAAATTTCTCTTGCTTCTCATAAAACTTCCCCCTTAAAATTGTTTAGTCTCTAGTGAATATAAGGGTATAAAAAATTCGCTTCGCTCATGTCGCCAACGACTTCGTCCGTTGCTCAAAATGTCTTTTTTACGCTCTGCAAACTGATTGGTATTACTCAACTTCAATAATTATCCACATTCTTTAAAGTATCATATTTTCCTAAAGCGTAAAAAAGTCTTGAGTATACACTCAAGACTTATAAATTTTTACATAAAGTTATACATTAACTTTTTAGATACAGCAATATAACTATACCTATGTATAAATTTTTCTCAAATGTAGCTCTTCACAAAATAAATTGTGACAGTGATACATATATTTTATGTATCCCCAGGCATATAACCTTAAAGCATCAGCTATACCCTTCGGCAATAGTTCCTTTCCTAATGATTCTACGCGCTTAACTCCTCATTAGTACTTTTAAATATTGCGACCTCTACCCTTTTTATTTTATTCACTTTTATTATTAATAGTATATATACCTTTATTTTTATTTTCAAGTATAAAAGATTTTTTTTATATCATTTATAAATAATATATAATAATTTTGTTATTTATATTTAAATTTATAAATTATTATACCTTTTGTAAATTTTTTTATAAATAGTAAACATACTAATTATGAGGTGATTTTATGAAAAAATTTTTATTTATAACTTTATTATTAACTATATTTTTTAATCCACAAAATATTTTCTCTTTATCTCCAATATATACCCCCAAAGAACCTATGCCTCTACCTTATTCTTATGATTCTCTTGAACCTTATATAGACAAAGAGACTATGATCTTACATTATGATAAACATTATAAATCTTACTTAGATAAATTAAATAATGCCATAAAAGGATACCCTGACCTTTATGCTTGTAGTATTTCTGATTTATTAACTTGTCTAGATTGTTTGCCTAGTGAAATAGCTAAAACTATAAAAGATAATGGTGGAGGAGTATATAATCATGAATTTTTCTTTGAAATAATGTCTCCTAATAGGAAAAAATTACATGGAAAATTAAAAAGTGCCATAAACAGAGACTTTAAATCTTTTGATAATTTTAAAAATGAATTTAATAAAGCTTCACTAAGTGTATTTGGATCTGGATGGGCATGGCTTGTATCTGATGACTCTGGAAATCTATCGATTATAACTACTCAAAATCAAAATACTCCTATTACATTAAACTTAAAACCTATAATTGGAATCGATGTATGGGAACATGCTTACTATCTAAAGTATCAAAATAAAAGGGCCGAATATATAAATAATTGGTTTAATATTATAAATTGGAGTAAAGCGGAAGAAAACTATATTCAAAATCTAAAATAAAAATTTATAATAATTTGTAGATTTTAAGTATATTCAATCCTTTTAAAATTATATTTTAAAAATAGTTTTTGAAAATTTTTACAATTTACTATATAATTAATACAAATATAATTATCAATAATATTATACTATCACCTAGGAGGTTTAATGGTAAAAGAAACTCATACTAAGGGAGGCTATATATTTGCACTTTTAGCGCTCCCTTATTTATATAAAACATTTTTAAATAATTATAGTGTATTTTATAAAGCTATTTTGCTTTTAATATACACATATTTTGCATATATAGGTTCATTATATCCTGATATCGATATGAGAGGTTCTTATATAAGTAAAAGATATCCTATTATATATAAATATTTTGGTTCTAGATTTAGGCATAGGAGCTTTACACATAGTCTAATTTTTATATCTTTACTTGCTTATGGTTTCAATTTTTTAATAAAATCTACAGATAGTAATATAGTATTTATATGTGTATCTTGCGGCTTTTTAGTAGGATATGTATCTCATCTAGTTTTAGATCTGCTAACTAAGGAAGGTATAGAGATTTTTTACCCTATAACCATTAATTTTTCATTCCTTCCTATAAAAACTAATTCTAAGACAGAAAAGTTAATATGCAAAGCTTTAAACTTTATAGTTATATTTTTACTAGGATATAGATTTTATATATTACTTTAATAACCCACCTAATATTAGATGGGTTATTTTATATATTCTATACATTTTCAGTTTCATTATCTTTTTCATGATTCTCTAAACTTTTCTTAACTTTATTACCTATAGTCCATGATAAAAATACTAATAAACAAAATATTAATATTTTAACAGGACTGTTTATAAAACCTTTTATGTCACTCATTGGATAACTTATAAATAAAAACATTATAAACTTTCCTGATAGCATTGCAGGTATAAAACATTTAGGATCCACTTTACAAAATGCAGATGCTATTGTTACTAAAAAACTTGGTACAAAGGGACAAGAATAAGCAAAAAATAGTAACTTAAATCCTTTTTTGTCCATCCATTTTATTGCTTTATCTACTTTTTTATTTCTAAATTTATTAAATAACTTATTATCGTTAAATCTACTAATAATTAAAAATAGCAATGCAGTACCTAAACCAGATCCTATCCAAGATAGTACAAGACCTCCAAATAGCCCAAGTAAAAGTGCATTAGCTCCTACTATAGCCATAAGAGGAAGTATAGGTAAAAAGCTTTCAATAAAGCTTGCTAGTAATCCTATTATCATGGTTAAAATCCAATAGTTTTGTGCAAAATGATTTAATTCTTGAATATATTCCATAATCTATTTCTCCTTATGTCTATTATATATTATAGTATACACTATTTTCACTTAAATTCACCATATTTTGACTAAAACTTCATATAACAATTGCTGCCATTTAACCTTTAAATAGCTCCTTCTAATATATTAATTAAAATAAATAAAAGCTAATACAGATAAACTTCCGTATTAGCTTTTATTTATAGACCTAAATCTTCCTTTTTCACATGTAAATCCATTTGTGGATAAGGTATGCTTATATTTTCTTCATCAAATCTTAATTTGACCTTCTCTAATAGGCTAAAATGTATATCCCAATAATGTTCCGATTTACACCATACTTTAACTATAAAGTCAACAGAACTTGGACTATGAGCACTAACACCTATAAATGGTTTAGGATTATCTAAAACAAACTCTTGTTTTTTTACGATATCCGTTAATACTTCCTTAACATGGAGTATATTATTTTCATATCCTACACTAAATGTTAAATCAACTCTTCTTTCTTCCTTTGCTGAATAGTTTATTAAACTACCATTTGACAATGTTCCATTTGGTATTAATATTAACTTATTGTCTATAGTTGTCAATTTAGTATAGAATAACCCTATTTCTTCAACTGTACCTTCATAAACTCCAGTTTGTATATAATCCCCTACTTTAAATGGTCTAAGTAATAATATTATAAAACCACCTGCAAAGTTAGATAAACTGCCTTGAAGGGCTAAACCTATGGCAACCCCACCAGAAGCTACAATCGCTGCAAGACCTGTCAATTTAACATCCCAATAGCCAAGAATTCCTATAAATAATATAACTTTTAACACACCTGCTGTTAATGACTGTATGAATCTTCTTAATGTTATATCAACATCTCTTTTTTCTAAAAATACTCCAAATTGTTTTACTACCTTTTTTATAATCTTTAATCCTATAGATATAACTATAAGACCTATTATAAGCTTTATTCCATATTCAGTAACCCATCCTATAAATTTTTCAATAAGTGTATCAAGTGGCATTTTACTCATTTGTTGTACCTTACTCGACACTTCTTTTGCTATTGCATCTGGATTTGTCATTTATAACCACCTCTTTTAAAACTTTCGACTTTTTACTCATACATATTACCTTATTTTTTGCAATATGTCTATATAATACAATTATTTCAAAAATATAACTATTTAAAATTATAGAGTCCTTTTAATTAGCTATTGTAACTTTAACTCATATATTACCTAACTACAATATTTATCCATATTTTTAAAGTATCATAATTTCCTTAAGCGTAAAAAAAGGTTGCCTAAGTTTAGACAACCTTTAAATATATTATAAATTATTTAGCATCAAAATGTCTTTCTAATAAACCTAAGAATGCTTTACCATGTCTTGCTTCATCTTTACACATTTCATGTACTG